>CAXBFC010000144.1:0-17106 GCA_963974725.1 uncultured bacterium
CCTGCAGTTGCTGACGGTGCAAGCACTCGAAGGCCTCGGCCGTCGCTACCGCAAGGCGCACAAGGCCGTGCTCGCGGCGTTGTCCTTCTTGATCCAACGGCAACCCAAGCTATCCGAGGCCAAGAACCAGAAGGGCGAAGCCTTCGCCAGCGATGCCGTGCAAGTCTGGCTCAGCAACGAAGTGCTGGCGTCCGGCAGCGGCGCTGGCAGTGGCGATGAGGTGCAAAGCGTCGGCCAAGAAGCCCGCAAGCTGGTCGCCCGCGGCCAACTCGGGGAAGCCATGCGGTTGCTGACGCAACGCATCGAAATGACTGCCAGTCGCCGAGGCCGCTTCGTGCTGCGCCTCGACCTGGCACAACTCTGCATTGAAGCGGGACGCATGGAACTTGCCGTGCCGCAACTGGAACAACTCGAGCAGGAGGTCACTCACTTCTCCGTGGAGGAGTGGGAGCCAGAACTTGCCACGAGTGTCGTACGTTGGCTGTGGCAGTGTTGCACGGGACCCAATCCGGTGCCGTCGCTCGCTGAACGCAGCAAAGACATTTACGCGCGTCTGTGCCGTCTGGACCCGGCCGCCGCGGTATCCGCCCCAGGTCCCTCAGGAAAATAACGATGGCTAAAGATGGATCCGTAGCACCTCGAGAGAGGATCAACATCAAGTACCGCCCCGCAACTGGCGACGCGAAAGAAGAGAAGGAGCTGCCGCTCAAGCTCTTGATGCTCGGCGACTACACGCTGCGCAACGACGAGACACCGCTCGAAGAACGCAAGCCGGTGCAGGTCGACAAGGACAACTTCAACGACGTCATGCGCGCCATGGACCTCAAACTGGACGTCAAGGTGAAGGACACCCTTTCGGATGGTGACGATGAGGAACTGGCCGCGAGCTTGAAGTTCGACAGCTTGAAGGACTTCGGCCCCGAAGCCATCGCCGGCCAGGTTCCAGAGCTGCAGCAACTGATGGCTCTGCGCGAAGCACTGACCGCACTCAAGGGCCCGCTCGGCAACATGCAGGGCTTCCGCAAGAAGATGCAAGCGCTTCTGACCGACGAAGAAAGCCGCAACAAGTTGCTCAAGGAGCTCAGCAAAGGGGACGGCGACTCCGCCACACCTGGCGACGCCCCCTCTGGCGACGGAGACAACTAAGGCAACCGGAGAATCACGATGAGCGAAGAACAAAAGAACGAATCTCAAGATCCGCAAGCAACGGAAGCAGCAGGCTTTTCGTTGCTCGATGAGATCATGGAGCAAACCAAGCTAGCCCCCGATGATGAAAGCTATGGAGTCGCCAAGCGCGGCGTCGAAGCGTTCATCAGCGAGATGCTTGCGCCGAAGAGCACCTACGAAAAGGCCGACAAGATTGCTGTCGACCAGATGATCGCCGAAATCGATCGCAAGCTCAGCGGCCAGATCGATGAGATCCTGCACAACAAGGATGTGCAGAAGCTCGAATCGGCATGGCGTGGCCTGAAGTTTGTGGTCAACCGCACCGACTTCCGCGAAAGCAACAAGGTCGAACTGCTGAACATCAGCAAAGACCAGCTGCTCGAGGACTTCGAAGACTCGCCGGAAATCGTTCGTTCCGGGCTCTACAAGCTCGCCTACACGGCGGAATACGGTCAGTTCGGTGGTGAGCCCTACGCGGCCATGATCGCCAACTACGACTTCGGCCCAGGCGCCCAAGACATCGCACTGCTGCAGAACTGCGCCAGTGTCGCGTCGATGGCCCACGCGCCGTTCATTGCCGCCGCTGGCCCGAAGTTCTTCGGTCTCGACAACGACTTCCAAGGCTTGGACAATCTGAAGGACCTCGACTCCGTGTTCGAAGGCCCGCAGTACACCAAGTGGAACTCGTTCCGCGAGTCAGAAGATGCCCGCTACGTCGGCCTGACGTGCCCGCGCTTCCTGCTGCGCCTTCCCTATGGCGAAGACAACCCGGTCAAGGCATTCAACTACACCGAGAGCGTCGATTCGGGCCACAACTCGTATCTGTGGGGCAACACGTCGTTCTCGTTTGCGACCAAGCTGACGGAGAGCTTCGCGCAATACCGGTGGTGTCCGAACATCATCGGCCCGCAGAGTGGCGGTGCGGTCGAAGACCTGCCGCTGCACCGATACGAAGCCGCGGGTGCCAAGGAGACCAAGATCCCCACCGAGTTGCTGATCTCGGAACGCCGCGAGTACGAACTCGCCGAGCAGGGCTTCATCCCGTTGTCGATGCGCAAGGGCAGCGACAACGCCTGCTTCTTCTCCGCCAACTCGGCGCAGAAGGCCAAGACCTTTGGTTCGAGCAAGGAAGGCAAGGAAGCCGAGCTGAACTACCGCCTCGGCACGCAGTTGCCGTACATGTTCGTGATCAACCGCCTGGCCCACTACATCAAGGTTCTCCAGCGCGAGCAGATCGGCAGCGCCAAGGACCGCAGTGGCCTTGAGCGCGAACTCAACAGCTGGCTGTCACAGTATGTGGTCGAGGACGACAACCCGTCGCCCGACGTCCGCGCTCGTCGTCCGCTGCGTGAAGCCCAGATCATCGTCGAAGACGTCGAAGGCGAAGCCGGTTGGTACCGGGTCCGCATGCAGGTTCGCCCGCACTTCAAGTACATGGGCGCGATGTTCACCCTGTCCATGGTCGGCAAGCTCGACAAGGACTAGGCGTTCGCAGGGTTCTTCGGCGTGGTGCGCATCGTTCGCGCCGCGCCAATCCAAAACCACGGGAACGGCTTCGGCCTCATTCCTCTACTCAAGTTGCATCCGTTACCAATCCTCCCGGCTCAAGTAGCCACCTACCCCTAGGAGTTTCAGTATGGGCAGTATGAAAGTTTTCATGAAGATCGAGGGCATCGCCGGCTCCTCGATGGAGAAGGGTCGCACCGACTGGAGCGACGTGCGTGGCTTCGACCACCTTCTTCAATACCCGTTCGACATGCGCGACAACCGCGGCCGCGGTGAGCCAGAGCACGGTGCGTGCACGATCTCGAAGGAGATCGACAAGGCCTCGCCAAAGTTCTACGAGGCGCTCGCCAAGAAGAAGAAGATCGACTCGGTGCTGCTCGAGTTCGAACGCGACAAGCCGGGTGAAGGCTCGACCGAAGCCTACTTCCGCATCGAACTGGAAGACTGTCGCGTGATCACCGCGCGACCGCACGTCCCCAAGGGCGACGTCAACGACGAGAACGCCCCGCCGCACATGGAAGAGATCGGCTTTGCCTACCGCAAGATCACGTGGACGTGGGATTCGGGTGGTGCGATCGAAACCACGTTCGACTTCAGCGACCCGCAGGCCTAAGCCCGCGCTCGCTCACCAACCCGGCGAGCCACGCGCACGCCGGTTCGGGCCCACACCTCAGCCGACTTGATACATGACTCTCTCCGAGAACACCTTGTTCGAACGGCTGCGTGATGACCGCGCAGCCAGGGACCCTTCGATGTCCCTGGACCGCGTGCGGCTGATGGACTCCATCGCTGGTAACTTGCAACGAATATTCAGCTCGCGCGAAATGCATGCTCCGGCCCAACCCGACTACGGCATGCCGGACCCGAACACAATCCTGCATGCACTGGACGGTGGCGCCGACCTGATGCGCAGTCGCCTCAAGCAGTGCATTGAGTACTACGAACCGCGCCTGACGGACATCCGTGTGCAGATGCTGCAATCTGTCGAGATCGGTCACCAGATGCAGTTCTCCATCAAAGCCGCCCTAGCGACCGACCCACCCGAACGTGTTGTTCTCAAAGCAGCGATCGAAGCCAGCGGCCGCATCTCCGTGACGCCTTAAGAGACCTGATGTTCGCCAAGTACTACCAAGACGAACTTGCCTGGCTGCGCGAAATGGGCGCCGAGCTCGCCGCCCAACGGCCAGACATGGCCCGGTTCCTCGCGGAACCAGGTGCCGACCCCGATGTCGAACGGCTGCTTGAAGGATTCGCCTTCTTGACCGGACGAATCCGCGAGAAGCTCGATGATGAGTTCCCAGAACTTACGCATGGCTTCATGGACATGTTCTGTCCGCACTACCTACGCCCGATTCCATCGATGGCAATCCTGCAGGCTGAGCCCAAACCAACGGCAAAATCTGCCGGCAGTGGCTTGCCCCGAGGCTCACAGATCGAATCCGTCCCTGTTGATGGCACGCGCTGCCGCTTCCAAACAGTCGCCGACCTCACGCTTGCCCCGGTCACACTGACCAAGGTTGAGTTCACCGCCGGGCACTCCTCGAAGCTCAGCCTACACCTGCGCGCGCGAGCCCGAGGAGGCCTGGCTTCGCTAGGCAACCAACCACTGCGCCTTCACCTCACAGGCGACTCGCAAGTCAGCCGCGCCCTGTTCGTCGCACTTGGCAAGCACGTCGCTCACGTTCGCGCACAGTCGACCGACGAAGGTGGCGCTACTACCACGACCAATGTCACCATCCAGCCAGGCGGGCTCGGAGAGTCCGAGGCGGCACTCGACATTCCGCCAGGCACCTTCCGCGGCTTCCGCTTGCTGCAAGAGTACTTCGCCTTTCCCGAACGCTTCATGTTCCTGGACATCCGGTTCCACGACACGACCGGCATCGGCGGTGATGTTCGCTTGGACTTCGAGTTCCAAGAACTTCCCGACGAGATGCCACCGGTCAACAGCGCCAACGTGCTGCTCGATTGCGTCCCGATCATCAATCTGTTTGCACACGATGCCGATCCACTGCGTGCCCAGGCGGGCCGCACCGAGTATCGCATTCGCCCCGCTGGCCAAGACGCGCATCACTATGAAGTAAACAGCGTGACCAGCGTCAGCGGCCGCATGCGCGGCGCCGCCAAGCAAGAAACCTACCGTCCGTTCTTTACCTTCGATGCTCGCGACCGCACGGCGGGCCGATTCTATCAGGTGCATCGACGCGACTCACTGCGCGTCGCAGGCTCAGATGTCTATGTGCGGCTAGGGGCCGAAGATCCCGAGATGTGGTCGGCACTCGACACCATCTCCGTCGAGGTCATGTGCAGCAACCGCGATCTACCGACGCGTCTGCGACCTGGTGACATCTGCGAACCGACTCCATCGACGCCCGGTTCGTATATTTATCGCAGCATCGGAATACCCTCGTCTCCCATCGCGCCACCGATCGGCGACGAAGTGCATTGGCGACTACTGTCGCATATGACGCTCAACCTGCGTCGCATGAGTGACGCAGAGTCGCTGCGGACGACCTTGGCGCTCTACGACTTCCGGGCGCGAAGCGACCGCCAAGCCCGGCGCCGGCTCGACAACTTACTGGCAGCCATCTCGACCAGCCAATGCGAACGCAGCGTGGAACTGCTCGACGGCATCCCCATCACCGGCAGCGCGATCAACGTCGCCATCGACGAAAAGAAGGCTGGGGGCGAAGGCGAGACGTTCCTGATCGGCACGATCCTCAACGAGTTCCTCGCCCAATACGTCTCACTCAACTCGTTCGCGAAGCTCAGCATTCACTGCACGGACAACAACGAAGTCTTCACATGGCCAGCTCGAGTCGGACGCCGAAACACCCTCTAGTCGCCGGGCTGGTAGAACGCGGCCACGAGGCAACGTTCCACGAGCTCGTCCGCATCCTCGAAGCGCTCCCGGAAATGAGCGATGCGGTGGCCGTTGGCCATCAAGGTCCACCATCGCGTGAAGGCGTGCGCTTTGCGTCCGCACTCGACCTGTCGTTCGGGGCATCCGAAGTCGACGGCGTCACGATTGATGAAGAAACGGGTCAGTACACGGTTACGAGCAGATTCTTCAGTCTCTACGGCACGTCGTCGCCGCTACCAGCGAACTACACCGAGCAACTGCTCTACGACGACCCCGAGGGACGCCTGCGTGCGTTCATCGACATCTTCAATCATCGCCTGATCTCGCTTCGTCACCGGGCCTGGCACAAGTACCGACACAGCGCGCAATATGACGGACGCGGCACGGACAGCATTTCGCAACGAATGCGGATGCTGACGCACCTCGAACGCCTCGGCGAACCGCTTGCCCTGCTCGGTTTTGCCGGGCTGCTGCATCAACAGCCGCTATCCGAAGCGACCTTCGAACAAGTTCTGCGCACGACGCTCGCCGTGCCGTTGGAAGTGCATGCCTGCAAGGTGCGTTGGATCCAAGTCCCGCCGCATCAGCAAAACGTACTCGGCGGCAAAAACTGCACACTCGGTGGCCTTTGTGCACTCGGATCCGAGATGCGCTCTGCGACGACTACGTTCGAGGTGAAGATCGGTCCGCTCGGGCACAAGGACTTCAAGCACTTCCTGCCCAAGGGCCGACGCCGCAAGGCGCTGTGCGACCTGATCGACCGCCTCAACGGCGACCAACTGGACTGCGTGATCTCGATCGAGATCGACCCCGAAGCCATCGAACCAACCTGGCTCGGCGAACAAAGCCAGGGCCTCGGCTGGAACACCTGGCTCGGCGAAGACGCCCCCTCGCGAGCCGCAACACTCGGCGACACCGTGTCGCACTCACTGCACTCTCCCAATAACGACCCCATGGTGGCCTGATGGTTGACGTAGACGTCAAAGCGATTGTCTCTCGATTGAACCCTTCCTGCACGCGCGCTCTCGAACGTGCCGCTGGGATGAGTGTTTCGCGTCAGCATCACGAGATCACGGTTGAGCACCTGCTCGCGTCGTTGATTGAAGACCCGTACACCGATGTGCAAAGCATCGTCAAGCACTTCGGCATCGATCCGGGACGCTTGACGAAGGCACTCAACGGTGCGCTCGATCAACTGCAATCCGGCAACACCGGGCGGCCAGTGTTCTCGCCGACGTTGATGACATGGTTCCGTGATGCATGGTTGTTGGGGTCGCTCACCCACCGCGATCAAAAGATCCGTTCGGGTCACTTGGTGCACGCGATGGTAGACGGTGGCATGCGCATCTGCGGTGGCGACTATTCGACGTTGCTCGAAGCGATCAACAAACGCGAGCTAGCCGAGTCCCTCGACAACATCACGTCGGACTCAAGTGAGCAAAAGGAGATGGCGCAGGCGGCGGCAGCTGGCGGCGGCGGGAGCGGCAGTGATGGCGCCCCCACCGGCGACAGTGCCCTCGAGAAGTTCTGCACTGACCTGACGCAGCGAGCGCGCGACGGCGAGATCGACCCGATCTTCGGTCGCGATCGCGAGATCCGCCAGATGGTCGACATCCTCGCTCGCCGCCGCAAGAACAACCCAATCATCGTCGGGGAAGCCGGGGTCGGTAAGACCGCGCTGGTCGAAGGCCTAGCGCTCAAGATCGTCGGCGGGGAAGTCTCGGACCAACTCAAGGACGTGTCGTTGCTGACACTCGACCTTGGTCTGTTGCAAGCCGGCGCCAGCGTGAAGGGTGAGTTTGAGAACCGCCTCAAGAACGTCATCGACGAGGTCAAAGCATCCGAGAAACCAATCATCATGTTCATCGATGAAGCGCACACGCTGATCGGCGCTGGTGGCTCGGCCGGCTCGGGCGATGCCGCCAACCTGCTCAAGCCGGCGCTCGCTCGCGGCGAACTGCGCACAGTCGCCGCAACCACGTGGTCCGAGTACAAGAAGTACTTCGAGAAGGACCCGGCACTCGCCCGTCGCTTCCAAGCCGTCAAGGTCGACGAACCCGACACCGCGACCGCCGTCGGCATGATGCGCGGCTTGCGCGCACGCTAAGCGCACGACGTGGTCATGCGCGATGACGCCGTCGTCGCCGCGGCGGAAATGGCGAGCCGCTACATCGCTGGTCGTCAACACCCCGACAAGGGCGTCGACTTGATGGACACCGCGAGTGCGCGGGTTCGCATTTCGATGGCCGCCAAGCCAGGCGAACTCGAAGACTTGCAAGCTCGCATCGAATCGACGGACCGCGAGAAGGTCGCCCGCGAGCGCGACCGCCTCAACGGCGTGCCGGCTCTCGACGACAGCATCACGGAGCTCGAGGCAATACTCGTCACGCTGCGCACGGATGAAGCGGCGTTGACCGCTCGCTGGCAAACCGAGAAGGCTGCCGCCGACCACGTCCTCGACATCCGCAAGGAACTCGCCAAAGCCCGTCTGGCTGGCGACGACGACGCAATCACAGTTCTCTCGGCCAAGGCGCAGATCGCGCTCGACGACCTGAAGGCCAAGCAAGGCAAAGACCCGCTGGTGCACGTCGAGGTCACACCCGAGGTGGTCAGCCAGGTCATCGCGGACTGGACCGGCATCCCGGTCGGCAACATGGTCCGCGACGAAGCCAAGATGCTGCTCGAAATGGAGCAAGAACTAACTAAGCGCGTGAAGGGCCAGGATCACGTCATGGGCACGCTGGCCGAAGGCATCCGCGCGTCGAAGGCCGGTCTCAAGGCACCCGAAGTGCCGATGGGCGTGTTCTTGTTCGTCGGTCCAAGTGGTGTCGGCAAGACCGAAACCGCACTCGCCGTCGCCGACTTGTTGTTCGGCGGCGAGCGCTTCATGACGACGATCAACATGTCGGAGTTCAAGGAGAAGCACAACATCTCCAAGCTCGTCGGCTCACCACCCGGTTATGTCGGCTACGGCGAAGGCGGCATCCTCACCGAAGCCGTGCGCCAACGTCCCTACTCGGTCGTGCTGCTCGACGAATGCGAGAAGGCGTCCATCGAAGTGATGGAAGTCTTCTACCAGGTCTTCGACAAAGGCACGCTGTCGGACGGCGAAGGCCGCGAAGTCGACTTCAAGGACACCGTGATCTTCCTGACCAGCAACCTCGCGACACAGGTGCTGACGGAGGCTGGCATGATGGAGACGCCGCCGAGCCCCGAAGAACTCGCGACAATGATCCGGCCGATCCTCAGCGAACACTTCAAGCCGGCCTTGCTAGCCCGCATGACGATCGTGCCATTCTACCCACTGAAGCCGGAGGTCCTGCAAATGATCACCAGGCTCAAGTTGAACAAGATCGTCAAGCGCCTCAAGGAGACGCACGACATCGACGCGATGATGGACGACTCCGTCGTCGACGCGATCGCTGCACGTTGCACCGAAGTCGAAACCGGTGCACGCAACGTCGACCACATCATCCGCGGCAACCTGTTGCCGAAGATGAGCAAGCAGCTGCTCGAGCAGATGAGTGGCGAAGAAATGCCATCAACATTGACGGTTTCGATCGGCGAGAACGGCGAGTTCAATATGGAGTTCGGCAAGTAGCCATGTCGTCAAATGTGGCAGCCAACGCATCCGCACCCGCGCGTTGCCCAGATCTGGTGGTAGCAACCGAGGGTGAAGCCACGCGCAAGCGTGGCCACTACAGTCGGCGCTACCTTGTGACAGGGCTTCCTGGACAGTGCCTGCTGCAACGCGTATCGGTGCACATCACGTATGCGCGCGGTGAACACAAACTCGCGGACTACCGCCAGACCTACTACGAGTTCTTCGAGTTTGACGGCACTGGCCAATCGGCCACGGATTTGCACGACTTCCACTACTCGCGCGATGGCTGGCGACCAGCCGTGCTCAACAAGTTATTCCGCCATCACACGCCGGGTGACCCTGGGGTAAGAGACCACAATCGCAACCCGTTGCAGACCGTTGCCGGCGACCCTGTGCTTACTGTCACCAAACGATTCCTGCTCGGTCCCGGAGAAGTCTGCGCGACCCAACCACAAGAAGTCACCGGCGGCGCCAAGTTCGGCTTGCTTGCAAGCGGGCCAGATGGTCCGTCACGGGTCTGCATGAAGTTGACGATGCCCGGACACGATCCTGCCCACGTTTCTAATCTCGCTGCAACGCCACGGCAGTTCCACGTTGTAGGGCACGGCCAATTCACCCAAGCGCATGGCTGGACCACGCACGAACAGATGCGGTTTCACTACGCGAGCTTTACCACCATGACAAAGGGGCCAACATCGTACGCTGAAGCCTCCCTTGAGACCCGCAGCCCCGCTGCTACCGCCGAGTCCACACCATGAGCCAAAAAAGCCCTTCCTTCACGGTGCCAACAGCTCCGTCCCCGCGGCAAGACACAACGTATCTGGGGCCGGCACGCGTGCTTCGCACGGTCGGCAACCGGTTCGAAGTCGAACTAGACGACGGTGATGCGAGCAAAGTAATGGTGCGGCCCTCATTCACGTTCCCCTACAAGCCAACAGCCGAAGACTCGCTGCTGGTTCTCGGCCAAGATGGCCAGCATTTCGCAGTGGGCGTACTGTCCGGTAGCGGACCAAGCACCTTGCACTTCCAGGGCGACGTATCCATCCACGCAGTCGACGGCAAGTTGACACTCGCTAGCGATCAAGCCGTGGAGTTGCGCGCGCCCCGAGTCACGATACGCGCCGGCATTCTGCGGACGATCGCCGACGAAGTCGTCGAGAAGTCTTCAGCCTTCCGCCGCTGGGTTCGTGGACTGATGGCAACGCGGGCCGGCCGCTCGCGACGCGTGATCGACGGTGACGACACCACCAGGTGCCAAAACTCGACCACGCTTGCCAAGGACACGGTGACGGTAGACGGAGACCAGCTGCACCTCGGCCACTAGCAGCTCGAATCGCTAACGACGCAACAGCCCCAAGCACAACTCGCAACCCAAGCAAAGAACCATCATGCCATTCACCAACCAGGCAATGTCGTTCGAGAGCGACGCGTTTCCAGGCGAACCTGACAAGTTCCTCGTCACGAGCGTCACCTGCAAGGAATCGCTGTCGCAGCTGTTCCATGTCGAGATCGAGCTCCTAGCCGTCTTGCCCGAAGAATTGTCGGCAGAGGTGGACATCGATCTGAGCGCGATGCTTCAAAACGCCGCCACGCTTAAACTCCTCAAGAACAACGGGGACATCAATGAGCCTGACGATTGGCGCGATGTAACGGGGGTCCTTCGCAACTTTGAACAACTAGATGAATCCAGTTCAGGTTGGGGGCGATTTCGAGCAGTGCTTGTTCCAAAACTATGGCGGGCAACGCGCACGAAACGCAGCCGCGTCTTTGAGAACAAGACCATCGAGGCGCTCATCACGGACATCTTGACCGAGAACACCCTGACCGCGGCGGAACTCGACGTCACGTTGAATCGCGCGGAGTCAGAGGGTGAGTCCTCGCCGGACCGAGCGATCTATCCGCAGCACGAGAACCTGGCTCAATATGAGGAAAGCGACTGGCACTTCTTGGCCCGCCACCTCGAAAACGAAGGAGTGTTCTTCTTCTTTCAGAACGACGGAACTGAAGAAAAGGTCGTCTTTGCAGACGAGACCAGCCACTACTTGAGTCCTGCCGTTGCGGTCGCCTACCAGCCAGACGGCACTGGCAACGACGTCGAAGAGATCCGCACGTTTTTCGGAGCGGTGCGATCCGTGCCTGCGAAGATCGCCGTGCGCCAATACAACTGGACCACGACAACGGTATTGACGAGTGAATTGCCGATTACCGGTGGCACCGGCGATCGATTGCTGTTCCACGAGTCGTTCTTGAATCAGAGCCAGGGCGACGCCCTGGCAGCGATTCGGGCAGAAGAGATCGTGTGCGGCCAAAGGGTATTCAGCGGCACGAGCAACGCTCGTTCGTTCCGCCCCGGCATGACCGTCACCTTGAGTGGTCACTACCGCGGCGACTTCGATGGCACATACGTGCTCACGAGAGTCGTGCACACGGCCACGCAGCAGATCACCACCACTGGCAGGGAATCCGCCAATGTCACGATCACCGGCGTGACCTATGAAAACACCTTCACGGCCATTCCGAGCAGTGTTGCCTTCCGGCCGAAACGAAGGATCAGGAAGCCGCGCATCGAAGGCTTGGCAACCGGCGAGGTCGTCAGCGACAGCGCCGACAATCGCTACGCCGTGCTCGACGCTGACGGCCGCTACCTGGTCACGATGGAGTACGACACCAACGCGACCAAGGTGAAGCGCTGGGTACGCATGAGCCAACCATCCTCAGGCCCATCCTCCGGCATGCACTTCCCAATCAATCCGGGAGCCGAGGTGGTGTTGGCACACATCGATGGAGACCCAGATCGCCCTATCATTGTTGGCGCCGTTCCGAATCCAGACAACGAGAGCCCAACCAACGAAGACAACGTCAGCGCCAATGCCATCCAGACGCGCACCGGCAACATGCTGAATCTGGACGACGATGAGAATGCATCCGGCTTCTTCCAGATGGACTCGAGCCGCAGCAAGGTCAGCGACAAGCGTCGACGTGGCATTCAGGACCCACTGGCCTCCTTCACCACGTGGGTAGCTGCGCAGGCGAGTGGTAGCGGCAACCCCGAAGCCGTCGCGCCACCAACGAATGGCGCCAGCAACGAGCAACCGACAACTCCGCATGCGCCGCGTCAAACACCAGCGCAGGAGCCCGGGTCTGGCAGTGGCATGGCAGCATCCCCAGCCGAGACGACGCCAAGCCTCCTGGAGGCCTGGCGCGCATTCTTCGACGGCGACGCCATGCGCGAACTGGCGGACAAGGGCCCGTATCGCCCATCGAGCAGCGACACGCTCGACGCTGCGGACCGATGGCAAGGCATGACGGTTTCGGATGCCGCGGGACTGGACCTCCCCAACACCCACCTGAGCGAAGCCAACGTCGTCCGGCTGCTAAACCACGTCGCGAAGGCCAAGACCGACAGCATCGACGAGGATGCGTCGAGCAACGACCTTACTGGCAAGGCGCGCGACCTGATTCTCAAGAAGGCGCAGAACTTCGAAGGCTCTGCTGCTGGCTCCACCGTGACGGTCGACATCGGCGACAACTTCATCTACAGCCTCGGGGACAAGTTCGAGTATGGAGACGGCTCCAACTCGATCAGCATTGGAACTGGTGGCTTCACCCGCGAAGAAACGCGCGGTGCGGGTGATACCGAAGTTGAAACTTGGGGGAAGCAGACCAGCAAGACCACGCACCACGGCACGCAGTCCGAAACAACCACCATCAACGGTGCATCAACGGCACACACCGATCACTACGACACGGACACGTCGTTCACATACCGCGGCGGTGCCACTGCAACGTGCCAAGTCAACTTGTCGGTTCAGACCAACACCGAGGTGTTCCTTGGCGGCTACAACTGCAACACAGTCAACATTGGCGCCTTCCTGGACGTCACGGTCTTCTTGATCGGCAAGGTCGAGATTGAGATCAGTGGGGCAATCCTGCTCACGATCAAGCTGGGCAACACTGCTGAGTTTGAAATGAACAACTCGCGCGCTGTGCTCAATAGCAACGAGGTCTTTCTCAGCGACATGAAGGGCGCGCTCAAGGTAACCGAAGCCGCACTGCAGAAAGACGAGGCGGCATTGGCGGCTCAACAAGCTGCTCTGGACGAAAGGACGGCCGCGGTCAACAGCGTGGCAGCGGCGGTCATGATGGACGAGGCCAGCGTTAGTGCTCAAGCTGCCTATGTCACAGAGAAGACGGCTGCCATTGCCGCGGACCAAGCGGCCCTGACGCAGAAGTCAGTAGCCTTGTCGGGCAGCCAAACCGCTTTGTCGGACATACAAACGGCAGCCTTCCACTCCATGCAGTAGGGCGCACCTCGTGATCCACAAGAACCTCACGCCCTTCTACTGGGCACCGCGAATCACCTCGCGCCAACCGCCGCAACCGGAGATGGCGGTGTGTGTACGCGCGGTATTCCGGCTTCAGCCAGGCAAGCCACTCGAAGCCATCGAAGACCCAATCGAACAGGGCTTCATGTCCGGCGACACCTTCCTGCAGGACGACATCGACCAAGAAGGCGCCCTGCAGCACCCAAGTGACTTTGCCGAGTGGAAGCTGCACGGCGAGATGCTCTTGAAGGGCACGTGCCATCCTCCAAATGGACCGACCACCGCCTGCGACGTCCGCTTCTCAGTTGGTGACTGGTCTAAGTCGCTGCACGTCATCGGCCCGCGCGCTTACAGCAAGGGTCTGCTCTTGGGTGGCAAGGCATCCGAACCACAGTTGTTTGCGAGCATGCCGTTGAGCTGGGAGAATGCCTTCGGCGGTCCAGACTACCCAAGCAACACGGTCGGTCGTGGCCACACCGGCGAAGAGATGCCAACGGTCGAAGTGCCGGGCAAGGCAATCAAGCGGATCGGCGGCAAGCACGAACCGGCGACGATGCTCGGCATCAATCCCAACTGGGCACAGCGCCAAGGCAAGCGCGGCAAGAACTACGGCGCGACCTGGAAGAAGACCCGCGCGCCGTTCTACGCGGACGACTTCGATTGGACCTACTTCCAAAGCGCGGCGCCCGATCAGTGGCTCGACCGCTACCTGCGAGGCGACGAAGACATGGTCTTCGAGAACCTGCATCCCGATGAATCTGTCTGGCGCGCGAAGCTGCCGGGACTGCGTATTCGCGCATTCGTCAAGGGTGGCGATGGGGTCGTGCTCGAACCTACGATGAATCTCGACACGCTCTACGCCGATGTCGATGACGGCAAGCTCTACCTGACCTGGCGCGGCCACGTTCCGGTCAAGGAGACCGACCTGACCGACGTGCAGGTTGTGCTGATCGCATCCGAACCACTGGCCGACGAAGAACTGCCGTTCGACCACTACGCGCAGCTATTGACCGAGTTCGAACAAGATCCCGTTGGCCTCGAAGCCGCATTCCCGCCTGGCTTCCTCGCAGTCGCTACCGCCATCGAAGCCGCCCAAATCGCCGAGCGCGACGGCGAGCCCCTACCGGACCTGAAGGCGGTTGCCGACAACATGCCGGCAGACTGCCCGTTCCCGCCATGGTTCCTGGCCGCAGTTGCTGGCGATGACGACCCACTCGGGATCAAGGCACGGATGCCCGACAAGATGCTCGACGAGCAAGACCCTCTCGGCATCAAAGCCAAGATGGGCGGCATGGCCGATCCAGAGAAACTCGACGCCGCCATGGCTGAGCTTCCGAAGCTGGCCGACGACCCAACCAAGGCCGCCGAGGTGATGCAATCAATCACCGAACTGTTGCCGCCCGAGGCGCAAGCGAAGGCCGGAGACAGTGTGGTCAACCTCGCAAGCAGTGTTGCCAGCGGCCAACAGGGCCCCACCGGCGACGTGTTCGCCAAGGCAGCGGCCGCAAAGGCAAGTAGTGCGGTACGAGCGCCGGTGACCGCTGCGAAGGGCTACGCAGCGAGTCTAGACCAAGCCAAGGCCGGCCTCGACAAGACCATTACTGGAGCCGAGGGCTTGAGCGGCCCCGCGGCCGAGGCCCCCAAGCAGGCGCAGGCAGCGGTTGCCCAAGCGCCGCAATCGTTCGATGATTCCGTAGCCGCAGCACTCGAACCTCTCGACAGCATGGAGTTGCCTGAGGCGCCCGAAGTCCCAGACGTCGAAGCGGACCTTGCGGCCAAGAAGGCCGAACTGGCCGAACAAGAGACTGCGCTACGTAAGAAGCACGGGGACGAAGCGATCCTCGGCTTGTTCGCGATGGGCAACCGGCTGATCGACAACGCGCCGCGGCCCGGTGATCTGGTTCCTGACCTGTCGCCGATCGTGGCTGGCCTTGGAGCCTTCTCCGCACACCTCTCGGCACAGGGCGCATCGGACAAGGCGCTGGGACCACTGACGCGCTTGCAAGCCAAGGTCAAGAAGCTGGTGGCCAGCTTGCCACAACCGACTCCCCCACCTGCCGGCGAGTTTGCGCTGGCCAACCTTCGTGGCCGCGACTTCAGCGGCCAGAAACTGCAGGGAGCGGTATTCGAACAAGCCGATCTGAACAACGCCAAGTTCGTTGGCACAGATCTAACCGGGGCCAACTTCCGCAAGGCCGACCTCACCAAAGCGGACCTCACCGGGGCCATCCTGATCGATGCGGACTTCAGCCGCGCCACGGTCGCGAAGGCCAACCTGACCGACGTTCGAGCCGACCGCGCACGATTCGTCGATGCCGATCTGAGTGAAGCCATCCTGATCAACGCGCAAATCCCCGCAGGGCGGTTTGAGCAAGCGAAGCTCACGAAGGCCGATTTGCAGCGCGCCAACCTGCAAGCCGCGGACATGCGGTTCGCGACGCTCTCCGAAGCCAAGCTCGAACACGCAAACCTAAGCGAATGCGATCTATCGATGGCATCCGCCAACATGGCACGTTGCGACTACGCCAACTTGAGCAACATCAAGTTCGACATGGGCAGCTTTACCAAGTGCCGTCTGCAAGACGCCAATCTGCAGGGAGCACGCAGCAGCATGGGCTCGCTCTCTGGCAGCAACATGAGCCGCGCCAACCTCAGCAACTGCAACTTTGAGAAAGTCGACTTCATGAAGAGCGTCGCCGATGGTGCCAACTTCGATGACGGCAACCTCCAACAAGCGATCCTTCGCGACACCAAAGCCATCGGGGCAACGTTCCGGCGGACCAGGATCTGCGGCGCAGCCGCAACCGGTGAAGCAGACTTCTCGAAGTGCGTTTTCGTCGGGGCCGACGGCACGCAATCCACGTGGATGGATGTGAACCTGACGGGGGCGGATTTTTCCCACTCGTCATTCCCGCGCGCCTACTTCCAGAGTTGCACAGGCGAAGACGTCAACTTTGAATCGGCGCAACTCAAGGGCGCGTGCTTCCGCCGCGTCGTCCTCATCCGACCGCGTTTCGCCACTGCCAATCTGTGCAGTGCCGACTTAACCTGCGCCGAGCTCAACGACGCGAACTTCCGCGGCGCAAACTGCTACGACGTGAAGCTGCTCGGGGCGAAGGCGATCCGCAGCGACTTCCAGCAAGCGTTCACGGTTGCGCTGCAACTTGATGACCCGAACCAGAAGGAATCGTCGTGAGCACGCGCGGACTACTAAGAGACGAAGCGCTGGCGATGGCAGCCAATGGCGAGGCATTCGCCAATTGCAAACTGAGCAACATGGACCTGTCCGGCGCCAATTTTTCCGGGGCTGACTTGCGCCAATGCGTCATGCAAGGCGTAGACCTCGCCGGCGCCAACCTGGACGGCGCGAAGTTCGATGGATCGGCGCTGACACAGTGCGACTTGCGTGACGCACAACTCAGCAACACCTCGTTCGATGGAGCCAACTCCATTGAGCTAAAACTCGAAGGGGCCACGCTGACCGGCGCCAACCTGTCGAACAGTCGCTTCCTGTCTTCGACCTTCGGGGCAGTCGCACTGCCGGGCCTCCCTGGGCCGGGCGCCGTCTTCGCGAACTGCGATTTGGCCGGGGCCTCGCTGGCCGGAGCCAACCTCGAAGGTGCGACACTCGCGAAGTGCAACCT
>CAXBFC010000145.1:0-17055 GCA_963974725.1 uncultured bacterium
ATCACGATTGTCGGCAACCGCAACGACGAGGACACGCGCGAACTGCGTCGCACGGCCCTGTCGACGTACGTGCCGTCACGCATCGTGCAAACACTCGACCCGGCGCTCGACCCAGTGCTGCTTGCGCGCAGTGGCCTGAAGATGGACCGCGCGCCGACACAGCAAGGCGCCATCGCGCACCTGACCGTCGGCAAGAAGGAGCAGGGCACGGCGCACACGCCGGACGAGTTGCTACAGGCAATCGAATCGGTCGAGCGTGACCGACGCCAATCGCTACGCGACTAGTGGTCTGGGGCAGAAGTTCGTCGCAAACGTCGCCGGCCCTGAATCAGGAAGCGCTCGGCCGGGAGAACCGGCCGATACGAACCAGTTGGTGAGAACCGGTTCCGGAGAACAAGTCGGTCAGATCCGGCTCGAAGAGGCGGCGACGCGTTAGAGCGTCGGCTCGTTCTGCTCTTCGTCAGCGACCAGCTCGATCAGGCCGCGCTTCAGCTCTTCACTGGCGATTTTGATGTAGTTGCGTTCGCGGGTCTCGAACAGTGGACGCTGGCCACGGACCAATTCACGCACGCGCTTCTGCAGAAGGGCGGTCAGGCGGAACGAACCGCCGACTTGCTTGACGAGCTCTTGGGGGAGGCTTTGTTCCATAGGGATGATGCTGGCTCAGTCTGGCTGGCCGGCCGATCGGGCTCCCTCGAACGAGGGACCTGGGCCGGAATGGGGCGAGAATCCTACGCATGAGGGCCAATCGGATCAATATGCCGCGGCGGATCGTGCCCCATACCGGGCACGAAAGGCCCGCCAAAGCCTCACATTCGGGGCGAATTGACCATGAGAAGGCCGATGTCGCGCGGGTCCCGGAGTTCACATTCCCGCGGGCATGGACGCCGGCTTCTCGGCTTGAGCAGCGCCAGTCCCGCCGAGCCGCCCCCGCCAACTCTCCAAATCCGACCGGCTGGCCCGATTCGAAAGCTGGCGCAACCGGAAGGTCACCGAGCAGCGGTGCCGCACGCAGGCCCACTACAAGTCGCGCGCGTCGACCGAGACCTGCATGTCGCACCACGCGTGCCGACCAGACCTTTGGGTGCTCAAGTTGACCATATGGATCAACACCTGGCGCGCCGAACTCGGGCCGACGACTTGCACTTCCAAGCCGTGTGGAAAGCCCACTCCAGCCTGCGTCACGATCCCGTAGCGACCGACGCCAAAGGTCGGGATCGAGTAGATGCTGGCAACCGAGTGATGACGGTAGCTGAGCAGACCGGAGACATCCGAATCGGAACGCAGCACCTCAAAAGGATCATCGCGCGGCGACATCGCGGTCAAGCTGAGCGAGCCATCGCTCGAATCGATCTGTCGGAACGTCCCGGAAACCGCCGGCATGTCACCGCGCACCCAGACCATTTCGCATGGGTCGTGGACCACGCCGTCCGCATCCGCGGTGGCGTTGAGCATGTGCAGCAACACTTCGGCTTGGTCGATTGGGTCGGTAATGCGATCGATCGAAGCGGCATCCACGAGGGGCTCGCTGACGATGCGCACAAGGTTCAGCCCAATCGAATGGCTCGGGTCTGGGCCACCGCCTTCGGGCGTCAGGTAGTAGTAGACCCAGCGGTAGACGTCGACGAGATACTCCTCCGAACTCGTGCAGATATAACGATCGCTCCATGCCAGTTTGGCGAAGAACATCGAGTTGCCGGTGATCTCGTTGCCAGTGGTATCGGTGCGCACGGTCTCGTTGGCCGAAACGGTCGGCAACAACATGCCAGCGAGAGGCGCCGGTGCGCCATCTAGATCGAGCGTCGCAAGGTTGGCGTTGCCTTCCGCGTCGTTGCCGAAGACACGCACCGACGAGACCAGCTCGAGGCGCATGTCATCAATCAACTGCTGCGTGATCTGGGTGACCCGGTTCAGTCTCCGCGAGTATTCCTGCGCTTGCCCGCCGCTGAGCGACAGAGACGTGACCACGTAGATCATTCCCGCCAGCAACACGGACGAAATGACCAGCTCGATCATGCTGTAACCGGCTTCGCCGGACGGCTGCTTGTCTTGATGGCTATTCATGATTGCACTCATCGCTGGATGAAGATCTTGCTTTGGTGCCAGGCATAGTGGACCTGCGCGCCATCTCGGTAGCACTCGACGCGCAGCAAGTAGCTACCTTCTGGGAAGGTCCCAGCGGGCGTATCCCAAGTGTAGGTCTCGTCACCGACCCCGGTGTCGCTCTCCAGATACATGCTGTTCGCTGGTGGTTCGCCAATGGTGGTGATTGTGTCGTCCTGCACAAAACGCCAGGTCGCACCGTTGTCGTTCGAATACATGATCGCGTATTCGAGCAGTGACTCGTCTTCGACGAACGTGCCGGTCTGCGTGTATGGCAGACCATCCCAGCGCGTCCACGAAGTCCCGAACAAGACATCGATCTGACTCGGGTCGTTGAGTTCCGTGATGTCCGTTGGCGACGCAATCTCGACGCGAGCCAGCTGTGGGATGCGCAACGTATTGCTGGTATCCCCAGCCTCGAAGAACGAGTGGGCCAGCGACAACACGGCCCACTTCGCAATGAAGGTCGTTCCTGACGTAACCGCCTTGTCGATGCCATTGACTACGACGTAGCCAGCGCTCGTGCCAGCCGGATTGGTCAGCTTGACCAAGCCCGAACCGGTACCGGAGCCGTTCGTATAGTAGGTCTCGTAGAGCGAGCCGGTGTAGCGCGTACTGTATGGCGGGTAATTCCAGTGATCCCCGCCACTGCCGGCGTAGGTGAGCGAGAACGGTCGGCTGACCGGCGCCGTCGACGGCATCGTCATGCTGTAGTTGTCGGCAACCTCCTGGCCAACCGACGTCAACGTTCCGTTGCCACTGCTCCCCATGTGGCGGAAGCGGGTGGATGACGAACCAATGTTGAAGAACGCCGAACAGCCATCCCCGGCAGTCCGCTGGTGGTTGTCGTAGAGAACCGTGCCGTAGGCCAATCGGCCAGACACTGCGTATGCCGTGTTGGTGCGATATTGGAATGCCAGGTCACTTGACGTGCCAGCGGGCAAGTTGCCGCGCACCGTGCCGCTCCCGGTATCCAAGAACGTCGCCGCCAACGAGTCCGGGTAGAGTTCGCCCAGCCACGGGAATCCCGTCCAGTAGTTGGAGCCAAAGGCACTGTTGGGCACCAGGATGCACTTGCGTTGGCCAGTGATCGTATTGATGTAGCCACTCCCCGAACTGCCGTGCGGCGTCAAGTCACTCGGGATCGAGTTCGGGTAGCCATTGGCCGAGTCGTAGCCAATGTCGTTGCCAATGCCCAGGTAGTAGTAGGACCACCCGGTCAGCGATGTGTAGATGCTAGCACTCTCGACCAAGCCGCCACGTAGCAGCTCGAAGTAGCGCGGCACATCACACCACATCGAGCCCCCCCACCGGTTGCGTAGGTAGGTTCCGTTGATGCTGCCAAAATCCGCCTGCGCGGGCTCGCTCGAGTTGTTCAGGCTGTCGTGGTACCAGTTGTAGCTGTCCGCGAAGTCGTCGCCACCACTGAAGCAGTCCATGTAGGGAAGGTGACGCGGGTCGCCGTTGAACTGCGCGCGCTCGGTCATCGGTACGTCGCTCGCACTGTCCGCCCACCACGCATAGGTGGTCGACAAGTTGTCCGGCTGCATCATCGACGGGAACATCGTGCCGCTGATTTCCCAATCAGTGCTGCCGCCCGAATTGTTGCTCGCAATGCGCGTGCGCACTTGCAGCTGCACATCGCCGGTTGGATTGTAGGTGGTGCCACCTGCCGACTCGACAAACATCGAACTCGTCAGGATCGACGGATCGAGGTTGAGCGTCCAGCGCGCCGTGTTCTTAGTGCCCGTGCCAGTCGTCGTCAGATCGGCAGCGGTGAATGACGGACCGGCAGCAACCGGACTCGGCACGTATTCCATCTGGTAGAGACGCGCCCGTTCGCTGTTCGCCAGGCCGCGACCGTTGACGTCCTGGCCGCAGCTGAGCGGCGTGTTGTACAGGTAGATGCGCGTTCGCGGCTCTTCCGTGCGCGGGTCGCTGATGTCATAGATGTACTCCGCGGTGTAGTACATCTCCTCCGTGACCAGCGGGCTGTCACTGAGGTGCTTCGCAGCTTGCCATGTGAATGCGTAGTCCGAAATGCCGCCAACGGAGACGCCACCCGGGATGTTCTGCAAGGTCGCTGCGCTGACCAACTTGGTCGGGTCCACGGAATCCACCAGATTGACGCCCATGATCTCGACAATCATCGGTTCGGACATGCGATCGACCCCGCTGTAGTATTGCGGGTAGTCCGTGTAGGCATACATCCGGAACCGCAACGGGTCGGTGACGCCAGCGTCGTCCTTCTTGGTGCGCAGTTCTTCGGGATGCGTCACGCAGCGCCAATTCGGGTGGCTGATCGGGTCCTTGGCGGCGTCGCTGAAGTTGCGCAGCGCCGGCATCGGCAACAGCTCGCCGTGCAGGTTGATGACCAACGCGTTCTTGAACTTCTGCGGGTCCGTGTTCATCTCGTCCAGCAGGATCCGCATCGTCGGCTCCTTGGACATATCCGTGAGCTCATCCGGCACCGGATCGCCGGATGCAATCGCCGCGGCAATCGCATCTTCGCGATTCTCGATTTCCTCCACCCGCGATTCCCACAACGCGTATTCGTCGGGGTAGCGCATCGCGTGGTTGTAGAAGTCTGCCAGCGCATACGGATGCGGGTTCAAGTCGGCGTCGTAGCCGTTGACGTCCGCGCCATCGAGGTTCATGCGCGCCTTGATGTTGTCGGGCACGTAGTAGTACGACGACGCGCTACCGCTCGGCATGGCCCCCGGATAGTGGTAGACCTCGGTCAACGGGTTGAGACTGTCGTCGGCCTCGTTGATGAACGGTCGGTACGCCATGTTGCGACCGAAAGCCGCCTTGGTGATCCAGTGCGTCCGGAACGTCATGCCCGGGTTGCGGTTCTCGAGGTCGGTGATCATCGACTCGACGAACGGCTTGATCGAGTCCATGAAGACCCACCAACCCGGAATGTTCTCGATCGCCAGCAGGTAGACATCGAACACCTGCGTGGTCGGGTAGGCGCTACCGGCAGAGTTGATCACAGCCGACAGGTCCGCCATCGGACTCTCGTTGCCGTCCTTGTCGCGCCGGAAGACACGCACCGTGACGTAGCGCACGTTGCGGTTGTTGAGACCGAGGAACGGCTGCACCGAGATCCGGCGCGACCACAGCCACTGACCATCACGCTGGTAGTTGCCTGACACCGGATGGTCCGGGGAGACCAGCAAGCCGCCTTCCGTCTGGATCGTCAGCGGCGTCCTGGTGACGATGCCGTCATCCAACACATCGAGGTCCACGGCGGCATCGACCTGACCACGGTCGACGAAGGTCTGAATCTCCGATAGGATCGCTTGCGCCTTGCTGAACGCGAACACGCGGTCTCGCTCGGTCGCGGTCGTTGAATAATTGACTGACAGGTGGTTGATCAGCACGGCTGACGCGACCACCAAGATCAGCATCGCGAATGTGAGTTCCGCGAACGTGAACCCTGCCTCCTTCGGCATCGACTTCTTCATAAAGAGCTCCTGGTTAGCGCGCCGTGGCATGGTCCGAGGGGTATCGGCTGTTTGGGGCCTCGGGGTGGTGCGGAACCGGCTTACCAGTCCCGGTCTGAGACCTCGCCACCGCGACTGCGCCAGTGACGAGGTTTGCAACACTCGCCCCGCCCGCTGATGCTGCAGTCACATTGCCCCTAGTCCGTTTGTTGACCCGCGCCTTCCGTCGCCCGTTCCGGCACCTGTGCCGTCACTGGGGCATGGTCGTGATCGGGCTGCTGCTGCTGCCGATCAACTGCGGCATCCTGCTGTGGATGCCGCGCCTACTCGGCGACATGCTCGACACGCTGCCGAAGGGCGGCACCACCGAGGCACTGGCCAATACATGCTTCTTGCTACTGGGCCTGGCGGTCGCCGAAGCACTGACCCGTTATTCGGCCCGCAAACTGCTGGTCAACGCGTCGCGACTGGTCGAGCAATCGCTCAAGGACGAGATGACGGTGCACCTGCAGCGACTGCCGGTCGCGTGGTTCGACAAATCGCGTACCGGCGACATCACGTCGCGCATGACCCAGGACGTCGAACTGGTGCGCTTCGTCATGGGGCCGATGCTGCTGCACGGCGGCACGACGCTGTGCCTGCTGCCGGCCGGCATGGTGCTGATGCTGCAAATGGACGTCTGGGTGGCGCTGGCGTCGCTGACGGCGCTGCTCGCAGTGTTTGTCAGCATGAAGTTCATTCTGCCGCGACTGCACAAGTGGAGTAAGAAGTCGCAGGAAGCGATCGCGGGGGTCTCGCAGCAAGCGCAAGAAGACTTCGCCGGCGTGCGCGTCGTGCAGCAGTTCGACATCAATGCCCGGGAACAAGCGGCGATGGCGACCAAGAATCGGCGCTATCTGTTGGCCAACCTGCGACTGGTGCGGCTTCGTTCGCTGATGAACGCGCTGATGCATTCCAGCACCGGCTTCGTCATGCTCGCCGTGCTACTGGTCGGCGGCCACCAGGTAATCACCGGCCGCATCACCGTCGGCCAACTGTTCCAGTTCACGATGTATCTGGGGCTGATGACGTTCCCGCTGCAGATCCTCGGCTGGACGATCGCGATGATCCCGCGCGCCTACGCGGCAGCGATTCGAATTGAAGAGATCTTTGAGGTCGAACCCGAACCGCAAGACGGTGCCCGCCCGGATTTGCGCGGTGCGATCGAGGTGCGCAACCTGACGTTCACCTACCCCGAAGCGGAGCAACCGGCACTCGAAGACGTTTCGCTACAACTCGAACCGGGCCAGAAGCTGGGCCTGATCGGCCCGGTCGGCTGCGGCAAATCGACGCTGCTATCGTTGCTACTGCGCTACTACGACCCGCCGCGTGGCACGATGTTCGTCGACGGTCACGACGTGCTGGACCTCGCCCCGAGCAGCCTGCGGCAGCTGTTCGCGCTGGCGCCACAAGAACCGTTCTTGTTCAGCGACACGGTCACCAACAACATCACGTTCGACGACGACCTGATCGAGTTTGCGCAACGCGACGCCGCCGTCGCCGCCGCGGCACTCGACCAAGACTTGCCGCAACTCATCGATGGCATTGACACGATCGTCGGCGAACGTGGCGTCACCCTGTCGGGTGGCCAGAAGCAACGCGTGTCGCTAGCGCGCGCCGTGCTCAGCAATCGTCTCGGCATGCTACTCGACGACACCCTGTCGGCCGTCGATCCCAGCACCGAACGCCGCATTCTCGACGGCCTGCACGACAACCGCCGGGGGCGCACCGTCATCGCCACGACGCACCGGCTCAGCGTCACCGCCAATGCCGACATGATTCTTGTTCTCGATCACGGCAAAGTGAAGGAACGCGGCACCCACAACGAACTACTGCAGCGCGGCGGCCTCTACGCCAAGGCCTGGCGCTTGCAAACCGAAGCGCGCGCCCTCGAAACCGACCGCGACGAGGCCACTGACGAGTCCGACGGGGGATCGCGATGAGCAACCCCTACGACGACGACTTGCCCGTCGCACGCTTCCAGCTCAGCTTCGTGAAGGAGCTATGGCCGTTCGTGCGCCCATACAAACGCGGCTTCGCTGCCTGCCTGCTGATCCTGTTCTTGTCGTTCGGCCTCGAGCTGCTCGGTCCATGGCTGATGAAGCTCGCGATCGACGGCCCGATGCGCGACGCCTCTGCCGAGCAAAACGAACGCCTTTCGATGCTGTGGTGGTATGGCTCAGGCTTCATCGCGGTCACGCTTGGCGGTGCCCTGCTCGGTTACATCTACGGACTGCTGACAGCATGGAATGGCCAGCGCGTCATCCGCGACGTGCGCCGCCGGTTGTTCTCCCACGTGATGTCGACCGGCCTTTCGTTCCACGAACGCAACTCCGCCGGCAAGCTGACCACGCGCATCACCAGCGACGTCGAGAACCTCAACGAACTGATTGCCACTGGCGTGCTGCAGTCGGTCTTCGACCTACTAAAGATCTTCGGCGTGCTCGCCGTGCTGTTCTTCCTCGACGTCGAACTCGCTCTGTTCACCGTCGCAACGACGCCGATCGTCGTCATCCTCAGCATCATCTTCCGCAAGAAGGCGCAACAGGCATATCGCGCGGTGCGCAGCCGACTCGCGCTGCAGAACGCCTTTGCGACCGAGCTGATCGGTGGCATCCGCACCACCCGCGCCTACGGTCAGGAAGACGCGATCGCCAAGCGCTACGCCGAACGCAACCAGGCGACGACCGATGCCTGGAAGGACACGGTGCAGCACTTCTCGGTGTTCTTCTCGCTGGTCGACCTCGCGCTGCGCGCGACGACTGTGGGGTTGTTGTGGTTTGGTGGCAAGGCGGTGCTCGGTGGCGACATGCTGCCGGGCGAGTTCATCCAATTCTGGCTCTACTTCGCACTGCTGTCGGGCCCGATCCGCGAACTGGGCGAGAAG
Organism: uncultured bacterium; assembly: GCA_963974725.1. Taxonomy (GTDB): domain Bacteria; phylum Planctomycetota; class UBA1135; order UBA1135; family UBA2386. The sequence goes on from CAXBFC010000145.1 coordinate 8,479, forward strand.
TACAATGTCCTGCAGGCCGCGTTCGCCAGCTGTGAACGCATCTTCCAACTACTCGCCGAACCGGTGTTTCCACCCCCGCGTGCCAACGGCCGAGCGCCAATCGACAGCCCGAGAAGCGGCGTCGCCAAGATCACCTTCGAGAACGTCGAGTTTGCCTACGGCGACGGCCCAACCGTTCTCGACGGCATTTCGTTCACGGCAGAGCGTGGCCAGACCGTCGCGATCGTCGGACCAACCGGCGCTGGTAAGACCACATTGCTATCGCTGGTCTCGCGGCTGCGCGACGTCGGTGCCGGCAGCGTCAAGATCGACGACGTCGACGTTCGCGACCTGGACGTCTCGCAGCTACGCCGCCGCATCGCGTTCGTCGCACAGGACCTGTTCTTGTTCACCGGCACGGTGATCGACAACGTGCGCCTGTTCGACCCCAAGGTCAGCGAAGAACGCGTCTGGCGGGCGCTCGAAACCGTCGGCGCCGCCGACTTCGTGCGAGCACTTCCCGACGGCCTGCAGTCGCCGGTGGCCGAACGAGGAGCCACGTTCTCACAGGGCGAACGGCAGCTACTCGCCTTCGCGCGGGCGCTGGTCGTCGAACCAGACGTGCTGGTGCTCGACGAAGCGACCGCCAGTATCGACAGCGAATCCGAAGAGCGATTGCAGCACGCACTCGAAATCGCCCTGCGCGGCCGTACCGCACTGGTGGTCGCCCACCGCTTGTCGACCGTTCGCGATGCCGACCAAATCCTGGTTCTCGAAGGCGGCAAGATCAGCGAGCGCGGCACGCACGAAGAACTGGTGCGGCTCGATGGTCACTACGCGAACATGACGCGCAACGCGGCTGCGGTGCGCTAGCAGCCCGCCGAAGCATCGCTGGCCCCCGCCTGCAACAAGCCGCCCGATCGCGAACGCGGCCTGACGATCGCGGCTGGGCGAACGCGACCTGGGATTGGCGCGGCTGGGCTCAGCGCGGCGGGGCACATCGCGGCCCGGCGGACCACATCGCTGTGGGTTTTGCGCAGAGGGGTTTTGCGCAGCGGGGTTTTGCGCTGCTGGGTTTTGCGCTGCTGGGTTTTGCGCTGTTGGGCGAACGCAGAACGCCCGCCCGCCGCCGCTGCCCGGCGAGTTCGACTACTTCTTCTTGGCGAACTCTTCCGGCAACTTGCCGGTCAGAGCCTTCAAGAACACCACGATGTTGTCGACTTGCTCATCGGTCAGGGTCAGCGCGAGCTGGTTCGTGCCCATATCCTTGACCGCTTCTTCGAGCGTTGCGATCGAGCCATCGTGGTAGTAGGGCGCCGTCATCTCGACGTTGAGCAGCGTCGGCACCTTGAACGAGTACTTGTCTGCCTCGCTACCAGTAACCCTCATGCGGCCCGTGTCCTTGCCCTCGTAGGGCACGCGCAGGCCGAGCTTCTGGTAGGCATTGGCACCGAGCATGCGCGACAGGTGGCACTGGTTGCAGCCGACTTCCAAGAACGTCTTGAGGCCGAGCAGTTCTTCGTTGCTCAGCGCCTTCTGGTCGCCCTCGATGTAGTCATCCCACTGCGAACGGGTCACCAACGTGCGCTCGAACGCGCCGATCGCGATGCCAAAGTTCTTGGCACTGACCGCATCGGCATCGCCGGGGAACGCCTTCTTGAAGCCGTCGACGAGCTCCGGCTGTTCTTTGATCTTTGCGACCACCGCAGCTTCGTCGGCGAGGCCGTGCTCGATCGGGTTGATCATAGGCATCAGCGCCTGCTCTTCGACCGACTCGGCGCGACCATCCCAGAACTGGCGGAAGTGACGCGCGGCGTTGTAGGTGGTCGGCGAGTTGCGGTCGCCATTTTCACCAGTCGAGCCGGGCGACGTCTTCTTGTTGTCGACGCCGTAGGTGCTGAGATCGTGGCACGACGCGCAGCTGAGGTTGCCCTTCTGCGACAGTTGCTCGTTGTGGTAGAGCGCCTTGCCGAGCGCAATCATCTCCTTGGTAGCCGCAACCGGAGCCTTTGGCGACGGTGGGTCATTGCCGAGCAGCGCCTTGATCAGGCGGAAGTCGACGCGCGGCCGACGGATCCGCTTCTTCGGCTTCGGATCCTGGGTTGTATTGCTATCCGGCGCCTTTGCGACCGGTGCCTTATCAGCAGCCTGTTCGCTTGCCGACTTGGCGGGAGTTTTCTCAGGTGTCGACGGCTTCGTGGACGTATCGCCACCGCAAGCAACCAACAATAGAAGCGGGAGCATTCCGCCAAGCAGGGATCCGATCTTCATAGCAGTAGATGTAGGGCCAAGTTCGATGACTTTCACGTGAAGTAACGACCAGTCTTGTTCGAGATTTCATTGTCTACTGCCAAGACACCCCACAGTGTCAGACATGCAGCCGCTGCGAGGCGCGACGAAATGCGTGCCTCAAAATCGAGGCACGCACTTCCCGCAATCACCGTGTAGCAAGTAGGGAACACACGGGTAGTGACCGAAAACCGGTGGGCGAAAGCCCCTTATGACCAGGCTTGCATCTGTTTGCGAACCCGCGACGATCATCGCCATGGCAGGTCTGATATTGGGGAGCACCTCGGGGTACCGTCGCGCGTTGATGGAGCGCTTGCGAGTGCCGTTTACGTGTGAAGCACCTGACGTCGATGAGGATGACGTCAAGCTGCTCGGCCACGAGCCACTTGTCACCGTGCAAGAACTCGCCCGCAGAAAGGCTATGGCGGTATTTGAGCGCAACCCAACCTGCGTAGTGATTGGTAGTGACCAAGCAGTCGTCGTCGACAACCAATTGCTCGACAAGCCTGGAGACCGAGCCGGTGCCATTGCACAACTGATGCAGCTGCGTGGCCGCGAACATCGCCTCATCACCGCGGTGACGATTGCCCACAACGGGGGACTGACCGAGTTTTGCGATACCACCCGCCTGGTGATGCGCGACCTTACCGATGACGAGATCGCTCGTTATGTGGACAACGATGAGCCGTTTGACTGCGCCGGCAGCTACAAGGTCGAACAGCAGGGGATCACGCTTTTCGAACGTATCGACAGCCACGACCACACGGCAATCGTTGGCTTGCCGATGATGCAACTCGGCAACGAGCTGCGCAAACTTGGTGTGCGGCTGCCGTAGCAGCCGGCGACAGACGCGGTGACTCGTCCGCTCAGATCAATCCGTTGCCAACTCAATCCGTTCCCAACTCAGTCCATTCCCAATAGGTAAACGTCAGCGCACGCCTTGACCCGAGCCAGCACCTCGCGGCCCCGATTCTTCCACAGCGTCAAGGTCGAATAGCCATAGAGCGGCGGCGCCACGACGCCATAACTGGTCAGGCCGCAGTGCCGACCGAGAAACACCATGCGCGGCACGTGGAAGCCATTGCTCGCCACGATCACCGATGTGTGCTGGTAGACCTCCCGGCAACGGCGCAGCGAATCGATCGTACGCAACCCGAGTGGGTCGTCCTCGATTGCATCTTTGGGCACGCCACGCCCCTCCAGCCAGCGCCGCATGGCACCAACTTCATCCACGGCCAAACCACCGCCGCCGCGCCCGCTGACGACAATTCGCGGGGCCTTCCCCAGCCCGAACAGCTCTTTCGCGATCGCCAGCCGGTCGACCAGCATCGGATAGGGGTCGCCGTTTGCGTAGATCCGGGCACCGGGCACAAGAATGCAATCGGCTACGGGCACGTCACCTACCGCGTGTAGGAAGGGCGCGGCCGAAGCCACGACGTGGTGCTGAACGAGCCATGTCGTCGCGCTGACAGCAAGCAAAACCGCCAACATCCAAGGTCGCAATCGACGCCAGAAGGGCCGCTTGGTCACTGGCTCGTTCTGTGCTGTTTTGAGTTCTTTCACACCCAGGTCCGGGCCGCAGTTGACCGCGCCTCGCCATTGGCGACAATCCTTCGCCGCCTTTCACGGCAAAAGCACGCCAATCATGGCCCAAAACATCCGCAACGTTGCCATCATCGCCCACGTCGACCATGGCAAGACCACGCTCGTCGACGGGCTCCTGCGCCAGACCGGCACATTCAGTGACCACGAGGCCGTTGGCGAGTGTGTACTAGACAGCAACGAGCTCGAAAAGGAGCGCGGCATCACCATTCTCGCCAAGAACACGGTGGTGAGCTACGAAGGCACGCGCATCAACATCATCGACACGCCCGGGCACGCCGACTTCGGTGGTGAAGTCGAGCGCGTGCTGTCGATGGCCGACGGCGTGCTGCTGCTGGTCGATGCCGCCGAGGGTCCGATGCCGCAGACGCGCTTCGTGCTGCAGAAGGCTTTCGCCCACCACCTCAAGCCAATCGTGCTGGTCAACAAGATCGACAAGGGCGACGCGCGGCCGCAAGAAGTCGTCAACGAAGTCTTCGACCTGTTCATCGATCTCGATGCCGACGAAGACGCGCTCGAGTTCCCGGTGTTTTATGGCTCGGGCCGCCAAGGCTGGATGACCAAGGATCTGGAAGCTGCCCAGGAAGCCGCCAAGACCGGCGGCGAAGGCCAAGACCTCAACACGCTGTTCAAGGAAATCGTCGAGCACATCCCAGCGCCGACCGACGACCCCGAGCAAGCCCTGCAGTTCCGCGTCACGACGCTCGACTGGAGTGACTACGTCGGCCGGATCGCCATCGGTCGCGTGCACCGCGGCAAGATCAACAAGGGCCAGCGCGTCATGCACCTTGCCCGCACCGGCAAGCAAACCGAAGTCAACTTGCGTGGCGTCTACGCGTTCCGCGGCCTGGGTCGCATCGAAACCGATACGGTCGAGGCCGGCGACCTGTGTGGCATCTACGGCGTCGAAGACATCGCGATCGGCGACACGATTGCATGCCTGGAGCATCCCGAAGCGATGCCGGTCATCGCGATCGATGAGCCGACCATGACCATCGTCATGAAGGTCAACGACTCACCGTTCGCCGGCAAGGACGGCGGCAAGTTCCTGACTTCGCGTCACCTCCGCGAGCGCCTTGAGAAGGAACTGCGCGTCAACGTGGCGCTGCGCGTCGAGCAAGGTGAATCCGCTGACAGCTTCAAGCTCAGTGGCCGCGGCGTCATGCACTTGGGCTTCCTGCTCGAGTCGATGCGTCGCGAAGGCTACGAGTTCGCCGTGCAGAAGCCGATGGTCCTGATGAAGGACATCGATGGCGAAAAGCACGAGCCGATCGAATACCTGACGGTCGACGCACCGGCGGAAACGTGTGGCAAAGTCATCGAGATCCTCGGCACCCGCAAGGCCGAGATGCTCAAGATGGACCGCAAGGGCACGTTTACCCGGGTTGAGTTCACGGTGCCGGCGCGCGGCCTGATCGGCGTGCGCAGCCGCCTGCTCAATGCCACTGGTGGCCAGGCAACGATGCACCACGTGTTTCACGGCTACGGCCCCTACCGCGGCCACATCGAAGAGCGCATTGCTGGCGTGCTGATTTCGATGACCAACGGCACGGCGACCTTCTACTCGCTGAACAACCTGCGCGAGCGCGGCACGTTCTTCGTCCCCGATGGCGCCGAGATCTACGAAGGCATGATTGTCGGCGAGCACGCCAAGGACAACGACCTGGTCGTCAACGTCGTGCGTGAGAAGGCCAAGACCAACATCCGTAGCTCCACCAAGGAAGCCTTCGTCAAGCTGCCGCCGCCGCGCGCCTTCGGCGTCGAAGATGCGCTTGAGTATGTCGGTGAGGACGAACTGGTCGAGATCACCGCGGCCAACGTGCGCCTGCGCAAGTTGCACTTGCGCGAAACCGAGCGCAAGCGTCCGGATCGCCGCCAGCAAGTCACCTAGTCAGCAAACGCCAGGCGCGCCATGGCCCGCGAGAATCCTGCGATAGCAAAGACGCGCATCAAGCTGTTGCGCAAGCTCTGCGAACGACTCGGCTACGAGTTCAAGGACATCGCCTTGCTCGACCGTGCCCTGACCCACGCGTCGATGGGCAACGAGGGCAAGAAGAGCTACGAGCGCCTCGAGTTCCTTGGCGACGCGTTCTTGAACTTCGCGGCGGCTGACGCGCTCTACCGCCGCGACGCCGAGATTGCCGAAGGCCATCTGACCGAAGCGCGAGCCCGCATCGTCAGCCGGCAACCCCTCGCTCGCGTCGCGCGTAAACTCGAACTCGAGCTACACCTCGAATCCGGCAAAGGCCTGCAGGGCACCGAGCGATGCAGCGCGCGCATCCTGTGCGACCTGATCGAATCCGTGCTCGGCGCCATCTTGATCGACGGCGGAGTGACTCCAGCTCGCGCGTTCGTACGCCGCCACATTCTGCCAAAAGCCAGTGCGACCGGCGAAACTCTCGAAGTGGAGAAGGATCGCAAGACCGGCTTGCTGCACTACTGCCAGCACAACAAGCTCGGCCAGCCGCGCTACGAGCTGGTCGACGCGATCGGCCTGCAACACGAACAAGAGTTTGTCGTGCGCGCCCACCTGCTCGACGGACGGGAAGCGACGGGCAAAGGCCGCACCAAGCGGGCTGCCGAGAAGGCCGCGGCTGGCGCACTACTGAAAGAACTGCGCGGCTGAGCAACCGCTACGAACGCCAGAACTGCCAGCGCTTCGGAACCATTGGTTCGACCAGTGCAGCCACGTAGTTGCGCGCGAACGGTTCTTCGATGCCGACGCGCTCCGGCATGCGGCGAGGGTCGTAGTAGGTGCCGAACAACAGATCCATCAACGGGCTGAGGTTGGCGAAGTTGACCTGGCCCTTGGTTGCGATCGCGTGGTGCCAGTGGTGCAAGCGCGGCGCGCCGACCAGGTAGCGCAACGGGCCCGGCGACAGGGTGGTGTTGGAGTGGATGAAGATCGCCCACATGCCGCGAAACACGGCGAAACCGGCGATCGTGACCATCGGGAAACCGAGCAACAACAACGGCACGTTCTCAACGGTGCGCGTGTAGAGGTTGTCGAGTGGATGTTCGCGGTGCGCAGCCAGCCAGTCCATGCGCTCGGCGGTGTGGTGCACGCGGTGGAAGCGCCACAAGAACGCGTTGTTGTGCTGCCAGCGATGCGCCCAGTAGATCGCACAATCACTCAGCAACATCGCAGCGACAAACTGCAGCGCCCACGGCCAACTCGCGAACTCTGCGCGCACCGACGTCAACCCCGACAGGTTGAGTTGCGCATGCCCCCACGTAATGAGGAACACAACCGGCGCGTTCCACAGCAGGTACTGGCCGAGGAAGTAGCACAGGTCGGCCCAGAATCCGAGCCGGAACATGCCCTGCTTGCTTGCCGCGAACAGGCGTTCGAGCGGTAAGAAGACGAGCAACAGGATCGCGAACGAGGTCACTACATGCGCAAGAGAGTCGGGCATCGTGCGGGCTCAGTCCTTGTTGCCCGCGCCAGACTGGGCGGGCTTGACGGTCTGGGTCGGCGTGACGGTCTGGGTGGGCTTGGCTGGCTGAGGTTTCACTGCCTGGGGTATCACTGGCTGGGGCCTCGGGGCCATGACCGGCGCCTCGGGTTCGTTGCGCAGTGGCGGCCCCGGCTTCGACGATGGCAGCACCACGAACTTCGACGATGGCAAGACCATGAACTTCGACGATGGCAGCACGAAGGACTTCGAACCAGCCAACGTGACACCCGGATCTTCCGTGAGGGACGAACCAGAATCGTCGACGACACGCGACTTCGATGATGGCAGCAAGACGTGGCTCGGAGCCGCCGGGATGCTGTTCGCAGGCGTTGCCTGGAGCTTGCCGTCGGGAACGGCGCCACCAGCTGGCTGCTGGTCCCAGTGCTGCTGCCGCTGTTGATCCGCCGAAGTCTGTGCGTCCCACACCAGATAGGACACGACCGATACGGCGAGCACCACTGCGGCCACCCGCGCAACGGTCTTGCCTACGGGCGCTGGGCTAGAAGTCGATTGGTTCGTGCTACTCATTGGTTCCTCGCGCCTCTTGTTCTAGCCACAGCCGCACCATCGAGGCGTAAAGTGCCTGTAAGGAGCGGGACCTGTAAGGCATTGGATCTCTAAAGAACGGGACCTGCACACTCGCCCGACAAGAGATTGCAACAATGGCCTGCACGCCCGACGATGCCGATCATATGGCAACTATCGCAGTCTTGGGCACCGGCTTACTCGGCGCCGGCATGGTCGAGAATCTCCTCACCAAGGGAGAGACCGTTCGCATTTGGAACCGCACTCGCGAGAAGCTCGCGCCACTCGTCGAACGAGGCGCGGTTGCCGCCGAGGATCCAGCGGACTGCGTTCGCGGCGCGGAACGCGTGCACTTGATCCTGTCCGAAGACAGCGCCGTCGACTCGGTGATCGAACAACTGCGACCGGGACTTGCGGATGGCGTGCCGATCATCGACCACACCACCAACCGCCCGGACAAGGTGCGCGCGCGCTTTGATGCCGACGCCCGTATTCATGGCACCGAAGCACGCGCAGGAAGGCAGCGGCATGATGATGATGTCCGGCCCCAAGCAGGACGCCGACGATCTGACTGCTGCGCTGGAAACGATGACCGGCAAGCTCTGGCATGTCGGGGACCGCCCGGACCTGGCGTCAGTGCTGAAGCTCGCCGGCAACTCGGTCTACTTCGCGATCACCGGCGCAATCGCCGACGTAATCGCCATGGGCAAGAACAACGACGTCG
>CAXBFC010000146.1:0-17055 GCA_963974725.1 uncultured bacterium
CGGCGAGCAGGCGCCAGATGTTGTCGGTGCGGTGATGGCGCGCCATGCCAGCGCTGCCTCGTCGTCGGCCTATGTGATGCCGGCGCGAGGTCGTCCGTCGTTGCTGTCGGCAGCGCTGGCGCTGCTTGGCCTGTCGGTGGTGACGTGGTTGTTGCTGACCAGTCACGATCCAGAAGTAGATGAAGCGAACGGGTCGCAGGCGCTGGTCGTGTCGTCGTTGGCCGAGATCGCGCAGCTGCCACGCACGGCCGAAGCCGTTGAGTTGTTGCGGCTTGGCGACGTGGCTGTCGACCAGCTCATCGACCAGTGCCCGCAGTTGACGATGCTCAGTGTCAAGGACAGCAATACGCTGACGTCCGCAGTCGGCCATACCTTGCGCACACGCCTGCCGGGGCTGCGCGAAGTGCGGCTCAGTGGCTGCGTCAACGTTGATGACGTCAGTGTCGCCGAACTGATTGCGTTGCCATCGCTGCGTAAACTCGCGCTCGATGGCTGCCGTCTTAGCGAGCACTGTTTCGAATTGCTGCGTGCCGCTCGTCAACTGCGGCATCTCGAACTTGGCGATGCACCGTGGCTGACCGTCGCCATGGCTGAGAGCTTGATGCAAACGGGCAAGCATGTTCGCGCCAGGCACGGCGACGACGCCGACTTTGCGCGCGCGGTGGCAGCGCTGCATTCTCGCTACGAGCATCGGCTCGACCAGCCGTTCTATCACGTTGTGCGTTCGCTCTCGGAGCTGGAAGCCTTGCCGCAGAGCGTCGAATACATCGAGGTGCGCAAGTACGGCGACATGGCGACCAAACTGCTCGCCAAGCGAAGCAACTTGCGCGGGCTGTCCTACATTCGTGACGACCACGATGGCTTCACGGTCGAGTCGATGCGGTTGCTGGCGACGATGACTTCCCTCGAGGAATTGGATCTCGGCAACGTGATGAAGTGGGATGGCTCCGGCATGGCAGGTCTGGCCAACCTGACCCGCCTGCGCGTGCTGGACGTGTCGAGCGCGCCGGTCGACGACGCAGGCTTGCGCGTGTTGCCGAAGATGCTCGCGTTGCGTGACCTTGAGTTGGTCGGGCTGCGCCGATTCGGCAGCGACGGCATGGCGAGCATCGCCGCGTGCCGAGGACTGACTCGGCTCAGCCTCGCGGGTTGTGACCAATTGTCCGATCAGCAGCTGGCCGCGGTCGGCAAGCTGACGACTCTTCGTGAGTTGGTGGTCACCAGCACGCAGTTCGGTGAGCAGGCGGTGGCGGCGTTGGCGCCACTGAAGAACCTTGAGCGGCTGTATTTGGGCAAATGTGTGTTCTCAAATGAGGCCGCCAAGTCACTCAGCGGCATGCGCAACCTCGCCATCCTCGAACTGCGTGAGAACCCGAAACTTGGCTCGTCCGGATTGTTGGAGTTGCCCGTGTCGTTGCGCGAACTGCAGTTGTCGATGTGCACCGGCTTCGATGCGTCGGCGTGCACCATCTTGCGTGATCGCTTCCCGCAACTGGCGATGCTTGGCGTGGCCGGTTCTCCGTGGATCAGCGATGCTGGCCTCGCGCAGATTCTCGACAATCGCGCGATCAACCATCTGAGCATCAACAGCTGCAGCCAGTTGACTACCGCTAGCTACGACAGTTTGCGCGCAGCCCGTCACTTGCATCGGCTCCAAGCGGTCTTTGCAGGTAAGCTGACGGAGCAGAAGCTGGCCGAGCTCGCTGAAGAACGTCCCGACATGAAGATCGAGAGCCGCGTTTGGTGACCCGAGCAGTTCCTAAACCGTGAACTACACCATGAGAGCCATCCGCCAACACCGCGAACGTTGCCTCGAAGACGAGAAGTCTCGGTGGTGGCGCGACGGTCTGTTCTGCGGGTTCGCTGGCGTGGCGAGTGGCCTCGTGTTTACGTGGTCGGGGTGGGGGATGCTCGTTGGAGGCCTTGTGGCGGGCCTCTTCGGGATGCGATACGGCACGCGCTTCTTGGAGTCGCCCGACTGGCGTGGCAAGTGAGGGGCTTGCCTTGCTTCCGCGCGCATGTCATAGTCCCGGCCGTCATGTTGTTCACGTTCGTCTAGCGACTGGTTGACCCAGGGTGCGTCTGACTCCGGCATTGCCGACGTCAGGATCATCTTCGCGCGTCCCCTCGGCCCGATACCCGCACGCTCGCGATGAGCGGTCGCCGAGGACCGGGCTGTCTACACCACAGTCTCTAGGAAACTCATGTACCGACCACATGCCCAGCGGGAGCTGGCCCGGTCTACGCGTGTCGATTGGCAGCAAGCCCGTGTGCGTCACGGCAAGTCCCGCATCGACGCACGTCTCAGTCATCTCTTCGCATCTCAGAACGATCCGACCACCGAAGCCACGCTTTGGCTGCTCGTGCACGTCGTTCGCCAACGTTCCAATCTGTTCGATCCGAAGTTGCTGCCCAAGGTGGGGGAGCCACAGTTGGATGTGCTTGTCAATCTCGCCGAGTTTGGCGAGCAGTTCTTGCGCGAGCCCGCGGACTGGCCTGGTTGCACCGGGTCTATTCACGAAGTAGTCGCTTCGTTGGCGGAGCACCTGTTGGGCAAGTATCCCGTGCCGCGTGTGCTGTCTTCGGTGTGGTTTGGCGAACAAACCGACGAAGCGCGCAAGCGCCGGCGTTGGTATGTCGCGCACGCCAGCGGTCGCAAATTGCGTGAGCTGGACATTCCGCTGCGGTTGACGCGCGCGATGGAGAAGCACTTCATGACGTCGCCGCACCACTTGTCCGTCGAGCAGGCTCTGCGTCGCGCGGAGTTGATGGGGCTGGGTGCCGCACCGAGCTACGCGCTGCGCATCTGCCAGACTCGGATGGGGCATGAACTATCGAATGCACCGTTCTGGCGGTCCGTTGCGCACTTCTTCGTGAACGTGTTCGAAGACATCTACGTGGGCGATATTGGTCCGATCGTCGACTTCTTGCATGCGGTGCGCTTTCAGCGGATCGAGTGCGTCGGCTTGCATGGCATCGAGTACATCGAGCCACCGCATCCGGACTTCTCCATCAAGGGACGGTCGCTCGCGTCGATGCTGCGACTGGTGGAGCAGTGGCATCAGTCGCTCGGATTGGACAGTGGTGGCACGTGGACCTGGCAGCGATCGTCGTATCAGGGGTTGCTGATTCGCCGCCCGATCGAGGATGAAGAACCTGAGTTCTGGGAGCTCGTCGAGCTGACGAGTAGCAAGGAACTCGCCCGCGAAGGGGTTGCCATGCAGCACTGCGTGTCGAGCTATTCGGAGTATTGCTACCGCGGTCGGGCACGCATCTGGTCCTTGCGCAGTCGTCGCAAGGGGCGCGTTCGTTCGCTGTTGACGATTGAGCTCGATCCGCAGCGCGGCGAGATCGTGCAGGTGCGCGGACTGCGCAATCGCTTACCGCGTGGTGAGCCGCTCGCGTGCTTGCAGAAGTGGGCCAAGCGCGAAGGGCTACAGATCGGTCGGCGGGTGATCGCGTAACCGCGAGCCCTGAGGTTTGCAGCGCCGCGCCTCCATGCACGGCACGGAAAGCGCGGTGCCTGCAAGCGTCCTGCCTACATCCGTTCTGGCCTACATGCGTTCGGGCGCCTTGATGCCGAGCAACCCAAGGCCAGTCGTCAGCAGGCGTCGCGCGGCGTCGACCAACACCAGGCGTGCATCGCGCACCGCCGGCTCGGCGCCGACGACGTAGTGATCGGCCAGGTAACTGTGGATCTCGCCAGCCAGGGCGATCGTGTAGTTGGTGACCACGCTCGGCTCGGACTGGTCCGCTGCGCGCTGCACCGCGGAGGAAAAGTCCATCATCGTCAACAGCACGCGTTCGGCATCGGCCAGCAACGCGAAGTCGATGCTGCCAACATCCGGCACCGGCATGTCGAGCTTGCGCAGGATCGAACTGAGGCGTGCGCACGCGTATTGCACGTACGGGCCGGTTTCGCCTTCGAACGCGAGCATCGCATCCCAGTCGAACTTGACGTCCTTGATGCGGCCGTTCTTCAGGTCGTTGAACACGATCGCGGAGACACCAACGTGCTCGGCAACGGCGTCCGGATCTTCGAGGTCCGGGTTCTTCTCGGCGATGACGCCGCGCACCTTGGCGACGGCTTCGTCGAGGATCTCATCGAGAAACACTGCGTTGCCGGAGCGCGACGCGAACTTCTCCCACTTGCCTTCCGGCCCCTTGGACAGAACCAGCCCAAACGGAACGTGCTCGACGGCCTCTGCGACCGGCTCCTTCATTTTGACCAGCAAGCCCTTGAGCTGCGCGAAGTGCAGCTTTTGTTCGCCGCCAACGATGTAGAGGATGCGATTCGGGTGGAAGGTCTCTTCGCGGTAGAACGCCGCTGCCAAGTCACGCGTGTGGTAGAGCGTCGTGCCATCGCTCTTGCGCAGCAGGCACGGTGCCTTGATGCCTTGCTCCTTGAGCCAGACGACGTCGGCGCCATCACTCTTCTCGAGGATGTTGGCCTTCTCGACGCGTTCCATTGCGGCTCCCATCTTGTCTTCGAAGAACGACTCGCCGGTGATGTGATCGAACGTCACGCCGAGTCGCGAGTAGGGGCCTTCGAACGCCTTGAGCGACTCGTCGCGCAGGAACTTCCACATGCGCCGCTCTTCGTTGTCTTCGCCGCTTTCCAGTGCCTTGAAGTGCCGCGCAGCTTCTTGGTTGAGCTCGGGGTTGGCCTTGGCCTCGCCGTCGTAGCGCTTGTAGAGCTCAAACATGTAGCGCATCGGCGACTTGTGCAGCTCGGCCTCGTTGCCGAAGTGCATGTAGGCCGTCATCATCTTCGCAAACGGCATGCCCCAGTCGCCGAGGTGGTTGATGCCGTGAACGGTCGCGCCGAGGTGGCGATGGATGCGGCACAGGGCGTTGCCGATCACCGTGCTGCGCATGTGTCCGATATGGAACGGTTTCGCGATGTTTGGCGAGCTGAAGTCGATACAGACGACCTGGTCGTTCGCGGCGGACTTGCCATACGGCGCAGCATCCGTCTGGATCGCGGTCAGCACTTGCTTCGCCATCGCCGCGCGACGGAACTTGAAGTTGATGAACGGGCCGGTTGCGACCGCCGACTCGATGACCTCATCTGCCTCGATCTTGGCGACCAACTCGGCCGCAAACTTCGGCGGTGGCTGCTTGGCCAGTTTCGCCAATTGGAACGTGCCGAGCGCCACGTCCCCGTGGTCGCGGTTCTTGGGCGGATCCAGTCGCACCATCCCGGCGGCTTCGGCTGGGAGTTCGAGTTCGGCGATTGCAGCGAGCAGGCGCTCGCGCAGATGGCTATTCAGGTCAGTCACAGTTTGTCTGGGGAGTTGGGGCGAACAGGATAGCGTCGCCGCGCGCCATTGCCGCTGCGATCCGGGGCGGGGGTGGGTGTTACGCCGCAGATATGCTGTGATAGAGCGGGTATGCCCCGAGAGAGTCGAGCCTTCTTGACGGTTCTGTCCGTCTGCATTGCCGCGCTGACTAGTTGCGGCGGCAGCAGTAGCAGCAGTGTTCCTATCCCGGTGGATCCCATCGAATTGGTGGTAGTCGACTTTGAGCCAGCCTTCGGAGCTGTCGCAGTTGGGCCCGGAACTCAGGTGCGAGTCACCTTCAACAGGCCTGTCGATGGTTTGACGGCCGACGATCTGACCGTTGCGGACAGCGGCGGGCAGTTGGCCGGGGTGCTCGAGGCGTCGCCGGACGCCCTGACGTGGGCGTGGCGCGCGATCGCTGGCTTGCCACGTGGCGCGACCTTGACGGTGCGACTGGCCGGCGGGATCCGTTCGCGCGATGGGGCCTTGATGGCGAGCGGCATCGAGTCCACGTTCACCGTGCGCGAGGTCGTTGCCGGAGCTGTCTACGAGGTGCCAAATGGACCCGGGAAGGTCCTGTTGTGGCCCAATGGCCGCCGGGCCGTGACCGTTGGCTCGCGTAGCTACGAAGTCGTCACCGGTTCACTGATTGAGCGCCCGTTCCTGTTCGAAGACGGTGACCTGGCCTACGGCGACGGTTCGTTCTTGACGCGCGTTGGCACGCCGGCGGGAGCCGCAATCGCGCGACGCCATCTCGAAGGCAGTGAACAGCTGATCCTCGTGCCGACGCCGAACGTGCGGGCAGCTGCCGTCAATACGATGGGCGACGCCGTCCTTGTCGATCCCATTCCGGCGACCTTCCCCAGTTCGCTCTGGCAACTGTGGCGCTTGCCGCTCGGAGCTCAGGTGCCAGAATCACTGCAGGCCGTTCCAGCGGACGCGTTGCTTCCGTTCGCACCGGTCATTGCCGAAGACGGCGCCGTCGTCGTTGGCTATCGCGACGCGGCAACCGGCCTCCCGTCGCTGATGAGGTTCGCTGCGAACAGCACCGTTGCCGATGTCTACACCGCGGAGGAAACCGGGCTGGTCGGCGATGTGTTGTGTGGTGTCGATGCCGATGGCGTGGCCACGCTCGTGTGGCTTCGTGACGGAGATACCTTGCGCGCCGCACACCTCGAACCGGGCGGTTCGTTGGTGCCGGTGCCAGACGATCTGCAGCTGAATGCGCCAGGGGGCACGGTCTCGCTAGAACTCAAGGTTGCGCGATCTGGTTCGTCGGTGGTGCAAGTGTCGACGCAAGTCGGTGCGCCAGCGTTCGTGGTTCTCGATGACTTCGTGCGACTCGAGCGCAGTGGCTGGGTTGGCTTCCCAGAACGCTATGGCAGCTACATGCCGGCGTCGCCGCAGGTGTTCACTCAGTTCGATGCGGCGCGTGGCGAATGGTGGGGCGTGCGACTCGGCCCGGCGCTCGGCACGCTGGAGCGTCTCCGCAGCCCGCCGGGCATGTCGATCGGCGAGCCGTCGCTGATCTACGAATCGCCAGTTGCGGGTCAGTTCATCTCTGCAGTCTGGTATGCGTTCGACGAGTATGGGCGCGCGGTGGTTGTGCTGACTGAAGCGTATCCAAGCCCGCGGACGTTCGTCGTTGTGCTCGAGTAGCCAAGTCGCGATTGCGGAGCAGGTGGACCTCCGTCGTCTTCCTTGTCTGCCAGCCATTCTGACGCACTTGCCTGGGTCGCTAGTCTAGGATCACGAGCGAGACGACAACTGATGATGGCACTTCAACGAGTCAAGGTGGCGGCGCTGGTCGCATGCGTGTGTTCCCCGTCGCTGGCAGCGCAAGAACGTCCTACGTGGTCCGCCGATGTCGCCGCGATCGTGCATCGCTCATGTTCGTCGTGCCATCGTCCCGGGCAGCCCGCGCCGTTCTCGCTGTTGACTTACGACGACGTGTTCAAGAAGCGCTCGTTTGTCGTCGAGGTTACCGAGTCGGGCTACATGCCGCCGTGGCAGCCGACGCATGGCGACTTCGTTGGCGATCGTCGGTTGTCGGAGCAGGACCTTGCGACGATCAAGCGCTGGGTTGCGGCCGGTGCACCGCGGGGCGATCAGAGCAAAGAACCTAAGGCGCCGAACTTCACGACTGGGTGGCAGCTGGGTGAGCCGGACGCGATCATTCGCATGCCTGAAGTGTTGGAAGTGCCTGCATCCGGTGCGGACATCGTGCGCAACTTCGTTGTGCCGATCGCTCTCGAGCGCATGCGCTACGTCGCAGCTGTCGAAATTCGGCCGGGCTGCCGTGCCGTGCATCACGCGGTGTTGGGTGTGGATCGCACGCGGCAGTCGCGCCAGGCGGATGCCGCCGATGCCGGTCCCGGATTCTCTGGCATGACGTTGGGTGCCGCGATTCCGCCGGATGGCCACTTCCTGGGTTGGACGCCGGGCAAGAGTGTGCAACGCAGCGCCGAGGGCATGGCGTGGCGGTTGTTACCTGGCGACGACTTCGTGCTGCAACTGCATGCGGTGCCGGTTGGCAAGCAAGAGCAAGTGCAGCCCGAGATCGGGATCTGGTTTACCGACAAGCCGACGCAGAATGTGTTCGACCTGGTGATGCTGTTCTCCGAGGAGATCGATGTCGCGCCGGGCGTGTCGGACTTCGTGTTGCGGGATCACTTGGTGCTGCCGGCTGCGGTGACGCTGCACGCGGTCTATCCGCACGCGCACTATGTCTGCCGCAAGATGCAAGCGACTGCAACGCTGCCGGATGGCACGGTGCGCGTGCTGTTCGCGATCGACAACTGGGACTTCGATTGGCAGGACGATTACCGCTACCGGCAACCGGTCGATCTGCCAGCTGGCACGCGCCTCGCCATCGAATACGTCTACGACAACAGTGAGGACAACGACAACAACCCGGTGCGCTCGTTGCAGCGGGTTCGCTTCGGCCAGCAGTCGGCGGATGAGATGGGCACGTGCACGTTCTCGCTGACGCTGCGTGACTTGCGCGACCGACCGAAGCTACAGTTGGCAACAACCGATCGTGATCTTGAGAAGCTCCCCAACGCGTGGAATCTGCTGATGCGCAAGAGCCAGCTCGAACGCGAACGTGGCAACTTCGCAGTCGCCGAGAAGGCGATTGAGCAGGCGTGCGAGATCTCCCCCGGGGCGGCTGCAGTCTGGTTTGAGCGTGGCATGTTGGGTGAGAGCATGCACCAACTGGAGAAGGCTGCGTCGAGCTACCAGATGGCGCTTCGCATCGACAAGAACCACGCGATGGCGCACATGCAGCTCGGCACCTTGTTCGGGCGAAGTGGTAACGATGCCAAGGCATTGCAGCACTTTGGCGAAGCGGTGCGGGTGCTGCCGAACTCGCCGCGAGCCCACAACAATTTCGCGACTGCCAACTTTGCCGCCAACAAGCTCGATGTCGCCGAGCGTCACTACCGTCTCGCGGTCGGGTTACAGCCGAACTACTTCAACGCGCAGTTCAATCTGGCGCGTGTGTTGCTCGGAATGGGGCGTAAGGATGCCGCGCGCAAGCAGCTGCAGCGCGCCGCCGAGCTGCGCCCGCGCGAACCTGCGGTGCAGCAGTTGCTGCAGCAGTTGGGTCCTGGCAAATAGCGGAGTTGCAAGTTGCGCGCCCACGTGACGTCGCGTCTCGTTGCGTCGCGCCACGTACATCGCGCCATTGGGACTTCCGCAGCTGCGGCCAGAGCCGCAATTGGCAGTGGCGGCTACTTGTCGCCGAGGTGGCCGCGGATCGCCTTCTCGAAGCCGTCCGGGTCAAATCCGAACGGGCCCGGCCCGCCGCGGTATGCGACCTTGCCGTCGGTTCCGATCAAGAAAAGTCGCTCCGGCCAACCGGCGTAGTCACGCGAGGTCGCATCGTCCATGTGGTCCACGAGCGCGGGCATGGTCAATCCCAGCGTCTGCGAACAGAACGTCGCCATGCGGTCGCGTTCTGCCGCCGTGACGGGGTCTTCAATCTGTCCGAAGTCCATCGGCAGGAACGAATCCATCGCATGTGCTTCGCGGCAGTAGACGGTGACGAAGCGAACGCGGTCGCCGTAGCGAGCGTGCAGTTGGTTCAGCCGACCGGCTGATTCACGGAACGGGGGTCAAGTGTAACTGCCAAAGATCAGCGCGACTGGTTGCGTCTTGACCTCGTGGTGCAGGTGGAACGTCTGCGACGGATTGCCGGCATACGCAAGTTCGAAGTCCGGCGCTTCGGTGCCCGGTTCTGGTGCCGCACCCTTCTCGCCCAGTGTCGGTTGCCAGCCAGACATCTCCTTGCCGGCGAGCACGCCATTGCCGTCGAAGTCTTGATCACGAAACGCGAGCTTCAGGTCAGGGGCCGTGAATACGCCGTCTTGGTTCATGTCGAAGGACAACAGGAACAAGCGCCAATCCTTACCCCAGAAGCCGAGCACGTCGATGACTTCGTCTTGCGTGAAAATCGAGTTGCCGTCGCGGTCGAACCGCTTGGTGAACGCTCGCCACTCGCCGCTCGAGACCTGCTTGTCTTTGTCGCTGTCCGCCTCTTCGACGATCATGTGCGTGAAGCCGTTGAAGAACGTGTCTTCGGGAAAGTCCTTGGCGGACAGGGTGCCGTCGTCGTCCCGGTCGAAGTTCTGGAAACGCGTTTCGCCGCGATCGTACTCGTCCGCGGAGATCAGGCCGTCTTGGTCGCGGTCGTACTTGGATGCCAAGAATGTCCAGACTTTGGAGAGATGCAGGCGTGGCGTGCAGTTCCAGGGGTCGCTTGCCTGGCTGGCAGGAGCATGGGTTGCGCAGGCCGCTAGTAGCAGGCCCGACACGCACAGGAGGCAGTTGCGTAGCATGCCGCCATGATAGGCCCATGATAGGCCGTCGTCGCCGCGATTCGATCGTTGCGGCGATTGTTCAGCGTGTGCGAGCCGGCGCGCGCAGCTCGATCTCGGTCATGCGCAGCGCTGGGCCCCAGGTTGCGATGCCGATCCGGTTCCTGCCGGGGATGGGGCGGATCGAGTTCTGATCAAACAGCACCTGCGTGCCGAGGCGCACCGTCAGTCGCTTGCCGTAGTAGAGCAGTTCGAGCGTGGTCGGCTCCTTGTCGTCGACCTCATACTTGACCAGGTCACTCTGGTAGACGAGTCGGTCGTAGCGCTCAATTGTCGCCTGCACCTTGTCGCCGCGCGGGTTGAGGATCAGCGTCCAGCCCGACAAGCCATCGCGCAGGCCGTCGCCCTGGAACGTGACGCACATCTTCGGCGAGCGGCTCTTTGCTTCGAGGTCGATCTTCAGCCGGAACGCATCGAGCCCCTTGGTTGCCTTCTGCGGCAGCCATACCAGGTTGGACGGGGAGTCCTTAGGGAATCCTGGCCGCACCGTGTACTTGCGCCACTGCACGCCGCGGTTGGTCGAGTTGCCGGCGATCGCCTTGTTGCGAACGCTCCACTTACCGACGGGGGCTTCGAGCTTGCGATGCGCGCGCGCCGACCTGCCGTTGACCTTGAAGACCTGACGCCACTTCTTGCCGTCGGGCGTGTCGATCGCGACGAGTTTGTTCTTGGCCGGTTCGGCGTCCGAGGTCCAACCGATCAGCGGGGTGCCATTGCGCTTCGCGATCGCGAGCGAGCAGCCGGACTCGCCGTTACGGTTGCGCACCTTCAGCAGCACCTTGTTGCGCCCCGGCTGTAGCATCACCTTGAAGCGGATCGCATCGGGCAACATCGTCTGCCACCCCGGTCGCCACGGCCCGTGCTTGCCGCTCTTGCGGTTGTACTTGCCGATCAATGCATCGTTGACGAATAGCGTCACATCGTCATCGCCGCGAATGTGCAGCCACGCCTCGGTTTCCGCTTCGACCTTCACATGGGTCAACGCGTAGATCGCGGTGTTGTCCATGTAGGAGAAGTGGAAGCGCAGCCAGCCGCTGGGGTCGACGGTCACCGGTTTGTTGCCGGGACGGCGCCACGTCGGGTTGTTGTTGATGCTCTCGTAGCGTTTCTTCAGATCGATTTCGAACTCCGGCGGGAAGCGATAACCATCCGGGTCGACGCCCTTCTTCTTGAACGGGCCGATGACCCACCAATCGTCGATGACGCCAAGCTCGACCGTGTGATCGGAGACGTCGGCGCCTTCGCGCTTCAAGCGACGCGCCATCAGGTCGCGTGGCACCGGCGAGCCAAGTGAGTCCTCGAGTTCGGGTGAAACCGACGAGTGCTTTGTCGCTCGCTGCTCTTCAGCAACCATCGCGAGGTCGCTTGGCAGCAGTGGCCAGCGGAACTTGATCAGGTCGTCAAACGCCTTGTCTCCGAACGCTTGGGTCAGGTGGTATGCGAATGCGCGCGCCAGCGTTGGCGTGCGCGTGTCCTTGACCTGGCAACCGCGGTAGTCGCGGAAGAACTTGCGGTAGCGTTCCCAGTGGTAGTGACTGCCGGCCTTGCCGTGCTCCTGCATGAAGTGCAGCAAGAAGCCAGCGCTCGGGCCGTAGTTCGGAATGCGCCAATACTCGAGGTCGCGATTCAGGTAGTCGCCGAGGAACGCGCGCTTGGCTGTGCCGAAGGCGAGGCGCGACTGCGCAATCTGGCCGAGTTCTTGATAGCAGAATGCCGCGGCGAAGTCGGCCATGCCCTCGCGGAAGCCTGGGTAGATCGGTCGGGTGTCGTCGACGCAGTGCGCGAGTTCGTGATAGAACAGCCCGCCGTCGACTCGCCGCTTGGTGTCGTCGGGCTTGGCGCGGCCGATGTCGATGATCTTGCCGCCGCCGACCCCGCCGCCGAACTCCCAAAGCTCCTTGAAGTAGACCGTGACGCGATCCCCTTGCGGGTTGGGCACGCGGCCAAACAGATCGGTCTGGTACAGATACGCGAGGTCAAACAGCAACAGGCTGTCGGCCGGAATCCCGTTGACGAGTTTCTCGGGGCCAATCATCACGAAGCGATGGCTGACGCGTTGGCTGGTGCGCGCCCAGCACGGATGGTTCATCGCCTCGTCGGCTTCCCGGCGTTCTTCCGGCGGCACATCCTCAAGCCAGTCACGTTCGATCTTGCGACGTGCTTCGGCGGCTTCTTCGCGTAGCTCTGGCGTGAACTCGATGGTCCGCACCAATTCCCGCGCGATCGGTCGCAGCTTCTTGTTGGCCGCCATCGCTACGGCGAAGGTCAGGCGCTCGGGCTCCGCTTTGTGTTCGAGCACCAGCTGCTCGACTTCGGTCAGCTGCTCTTGGGTAACGGCAAACACCTGCTCCGCGATGCCATCGCGATCCTTGGTGACTCGGCGGGCGTTGTTGAGTGCCCCGAGAACGGCCCGATCGGCGTCTTGTTGCAGCGCGCCGCCGACCTCGTCGAGCAAGACTAACGCGGCGAACAAGCGGCCGCGATCGTAGAGGCGGCCGGCGACCTGGCGCAGGTAGCGGGCGCGCTCGGCTTGGATACGCCCCTTGACGACTCCCTCTTCTTCGAACGACAGCGGTGCTGGCCGCATCTTGCCGACCTTGAGCAATGCCTTCTGCAGTTGTTCTTTCAGGCGGTAGTCATCCGTGCGCCGAAACGAGAATTCCAGTTGGTCCCACGCGGCGCGCGCATCGTTCTTCGCCAGTGCGAGCGCCGCTGCAATGGTCGTCTCGACGTTGCTGGCGTCGGGGATCAGCTCGATTTCAGGGAACCGAAACTTCGCGATCGGCACCAGGCCATTGCGCGCGCGACTGCGCGACAGCGGCGGCCTTACCTTGTTGTCCTTCGGATTGAGGAATCCAACCAGCACGTCGACCGTGTTGACGTTCTTAGGTGTCAGCGGAAAAAACAGCGGCAGTTCGTAGGTGACCGGCTTGTTCGGCTGCCACAACATCGCCGCGATTGGCGGCGCATGGTCACGCTGCTGCACCGTGCGACCACCCGAACGCAACTCCAACCGCACCGCGAACGGCTCACGCAGCGGCGCCTCGGTCGTGAACGTCAGCTTGACGGTGGCGCGACCGGTGGTCGCAAGCGCACTCGAATCTACCGACCCTTCGACCTTGACGGGCAACGACTGCTGCGCCGCTGCGTCGACGCAGGTGAGTAGCGAAAACAGGCAAGCCCCAAGCTGGGGCAACAGGCGACGTGACATCATTGGCGGTTCGAGGGGGTCGCCCAGAGCGTAGCGCCTTGTCGGGCTGCGTGCGTTGTCGAGCTCACTTGCTGTCAGGCGCCAATCCTGCCACTTGATTTCTCCGCTAGTAGCCAGTGCCGATGAGGTTGCGTGTGTAGGTGTTGCCTTCAGCTACGCCGAACGCATCGCCGACAGCTTTCATCCCGGCCGTCTCTCCGGCACGCACGAGCTGCAGGCCCGCGCCGCCGAGGGGCACGCCCACGAACCGGTAGCGACCCAAGCGATCGCTGATCACTTCAGTGACGCTGCCATTTTTGAGCGTGTTCTTCTGCATGTCCCATTCGCGCAGCCAGATCGTTACGCCGGGCATGGGCTGTTGTGTTGCATCAAGGACAACCCCCTCGATGATTGCGGGTGCCGAAAGCCTGGCTTCCGGTAGCTGCACTCGCATGCCGCTTTCTTTGAGGAAGAAGGCTTCGCTCTGCACCGAGCCGATCGGCGTGTCCGCAGCTAGGCGGAGTTGGTCGGCGGTGGCTGGCAGTTGTCGGAACGTGAAGGTTCCATCGCGGGCGGTCGACGCGTGATCGTAGGCTTGCCATTTCGGCCATTGCCCTTCGCGATGGTACTCGAGGCGAACGGCGAGCATCCCGGCGGGACGTCCGTCCGCGAGCACGACGCGTCCCGCGACTTGGCATGCTTTGGCCAGGGTGACCTCGAATCGGTTCGTGGCGGTCAACGTTCCTTGGTTGCTGTTGTTTGAGCGTTTGAAGACTCGATTGAATCGGTCTCCTCTCTCGATGAACGCCGTGACCCAATTCTCGTCGCGGGGTTGGATCTTGATCTTTGTGCCAGCGCGGAGCGTCGTCTGCCAGGTCAGTTCGCCGTTGCCGTCGGTCGTGGCGTCGGCTGGATCCGAACCGTTTCGGCGCGATAGGCGCATCGTGACGTTTTCGAGTGGTTGCTGGTTTGGGCCCACGACGGAGGCTTCGCAGTCTTGCAATTCTGTCTTCAGTTTGCGTGCTACGAAACGCACTTCGTGTGGTCCACTTGCGCGCTTGCGTTGCACGCGGTTGGGTTCGAACGAGAACTCCGGGTGCTGCAAATACATCGTGTAGTTCCAGTCGGGCAGGTGGTCCGCATGCCACTTGCCGTTGGTCGTCGGCTTGCGCATCGGTGGTGGCAGATACATCAGGTTGCCGTTGTCGTAGGGCAGCAACGTGATCGCGATGTGTTCGGCGAAGTCTTCCGGTAAGCCCGCAATCTTGATCGTCATGGAGGTCGTGGCTTCGTTGCTCTCGACCAGCGCGACTTCGCACGGGCCATCGACTTTGCGGCGAACTTCGGTCAGGCCAGCGCCGTCAATCCAGGTCGAGAAACGGTTGTAGCCGAGCGCGACCGCGTGGAGCGTGAACTTGCCATGCTCGTCAGTGTGGCCATCGCTGATGGTGTTGAAGAGTCCGCGGCCTTCGTAGCTGGAGCGGATCAGTGCTCCCGCGATCGGCTTGCCAGCTCGATCGTGCAGGGTGCCGGTGACCGTGACGGCGTCGTGCACGACCACGGAGGTGGTGCGGTCCGGTTTCGCATAGACGATGGCGTTGCAGCGATCCTCAGCCGAGCAGTGCACTTGGAAGCCACCACGCTTCTTGACCTTGCCGCTGAGAAAGTAGCCTTCGCCGTCGGTGGCCGTCGTGGTCAGGACCTTGTCGGGTGTCAGCCAGTCCGAGACTTGGATGCTTGCGGCAGGCACGCCTTCACCGCGCATGTCGACGACACGGCCGCGGACTCGCGTCGTGTCTTCTTGCGGGGCCGCTTGTTGCGGAGCGGAGGCGAGCGATGCGAGAACCAGCAGGGCAGTTGGAAGCATGAGTCGGCAAGCGTCGGCGTTGCGAACGGGTGGTCTGGTTACCGGCTCACTCTAATCGATTCACTTGCCGGCGTGTCGCTAGCGGAACCGGTCCGGCAGCCGCAGCTCACAGTCTGGTCGCAAAGCGCGGAACGATTCCAGGCCATCGATCGTGAACCCGTCACAGGTGTTGAGGTCGAGGTGCTTCAGGGATGCCAGTTGCCCAAGCGTGATGAGTCCAGCGTCGGTGAAATTGTCACAGCCAGTCAGTAGGAGGTGGGTCAGGTGGGTTGCCGTGGCTAAATGCTGCAATGCGTCATCGTCGATGCCGCCTCCGTTGAAGCTCAGGTCTAGATGGTTCAGGCTAGGCAGGCGTGCCAGGTGCAGGCAATCGTTGGAGTTGAGGCGCAGGCCGTTGAGCTCGAGTTTGGTGAGCTTGTTCAAGCTCTGGAGGTCTTGGAATGAGTCGGTTCCATTGCGCAACGATGTGCGGCTTAGGTTCAGGTGTTCGAGGTTGACGAAGTTGCCCAGCTGCTTGAGCGTGCCGTCTTTCAGTTCCTTGCATCCCGTCAGGTCAAGGGACCGCAGCGGGATGCTGGTGCCGCGGGTCTTGTTGGCGTGACTTGCGCGCAACATCATCAGCCCACTGTTGCTGAGGTTCGTGAAGGTCGCATGCAACTCGTGTAGGTCGGGGAGTCCACCGAGATATCCCATGACCTTGTCCATCGGCACGGGCATGTTGTTCACATTGAGGTGCTGCAACGCCTTCATATTGGCGAATTGGCTTAAGCCGACGGTCGTGAGCTCGTTGGCGTGGCGGCCCGACAAGTCCAGATGGGTCAGGGAGTCCACTTTGGACAGCACGATGAGACCTTCATCGGTGAGCGTCTTGCCCCATCCGATCTTCAGGCTCTGCAGCTTGTTGGTCGCGGAGAACGTCGTCAGGAAGGTTCCGGTCAGCTGCTCATGACTCGATACGTCGAGGTGCCGCAGCGCGCCGTGCATGCCGACGGTTGCCAGGTGCTTGTCGGCTACTTTGGTGTAGCGCAGCTTCAGTGTTTCGAGGTTCGTCAGCAGCAATAGGTTCGAAAGCCCTTCCCCGCGGATCGTCTTGGCACACCCTGATAGGTCGAGTGTCTTCAGCTTCTTGAAGCGAGCGAACAGCGCCAGGTCCTTGTCCGCGAGGTTGTGGCAGGTCAGGCGTTCGATGTCTTGGGGGATGGGTTCCGGGCGGCCCGGTAGTAGGTCCTCGGGCGACGTGACGATGCCATTGACGAGTCGTGTCTTGAGCGCAGTCGCTTCGATCAAGGGTGCCAACAGGGCGCGTAGTCGCTCGGTCATTTCGAAGTCGCCGAGACCGCGAATGCCGAGGCGGTGCTTGTCCGTTTGGTAGACCGCACAGGTCATGAATCGTCCGTCAGGTAGGTCGAGGTAGATGCTGTTCGACCACTTCCAGCCAGCGGAGGGCAGTTGCTTGAGCGTTTGCAGCTCGGTCAGCATGGAGCTGGCAACTGCTGCATCGACATACCTCAGACACTTGACGGAATTGGGAAGTCCCAAGAGACCGGCCTCGATGGAGATACCCGTTGCGGTCGCGGCATGCTGTTGGAACTGCTTGAGGCTCTTCGCCAGCAACTCCTGCGGAGCTTGGTCCGACTTCGGCGCGGGCTTCGGATCCTGGAGGTGAGAGTTGATGGGCTTCGCTTCTATATTCGCAAACTGGATCACGCCGATCACGGTCGCGATGCCAATCAACACCATCGCAGCGGTGAGCCAGCGCGTGCTGTGCGAACGCGCCGTGACTGCTTGGGCCGCACGCGCGCGCCGTTCGCTCGTGCTGGCGAGTACGCGGTGACG
>CAXBFC010000147.1:0-17017 GCA_963974725.1 uncultured bacterium
ATCGACGCTTTGCCGGCGCCGTTCGGCCAGGTCAATGGTGTGCAGCCGGCGGTCGGTGGTCGCCAGCACCAGCGCGCGGTCCACCAGCACTGGGTGCACGTCGGTCGGCAGTTCGTCGAGGCTCCAGGAGAGCTCGCCGTCGGCAAGTTGCAGTGCCCGCAGCTTGCCGTCCAGCGAGCCAATCAAGACCAGCTCCTGGTCTAGGAGCGGCGTCGTCAACCAGCCGGACAAGTCGCCGCTGGAGAAGGTCCACGACGGGTCGCCGAGCGATCCTGGCACCTTGTGCACCTTGCCGCTGCGGTCGACGAAAATGCACTCTTGATCTGTGGTGAAGGCCGGCGGTCTGTCGATGGCGCTGTTGTGTTCCCAGGTGGATTCGGGAACCAGCAGCAGGCGGGCAGGCCATTCTGCTTCGCCATCGCCAACGACCTCGGTTTCGACGGTGCGGAAGCCTTCGCTGATCACGGCAATCTTGGTCTTGTCGGATGGCACCCGCGACAACAAGAGCGGGGTTACGCCGACCTCGATGTCGTTGACCAGGACCTTGGCCTTGGCCGGTTCGCTGGTGATCTTCAGCGGCAATCGCACCAGACCGTCAAACGGAACTTCGGGGAACGACACGCGCAAGGCCCGCAGTTGTTGCTGTGCCGTGCCGAAGTCGCCGGCTTTGGTCGCCTTGGTCATGGCCTCCAATAGGCGCGTGATCGTTGCGTTGCGCGTGACTCGGTCGCGGAAGTGCGTGCGCAGTTCGGCGTCGCCCGTTGGCTGTGACTCCAATACGCGATACAGCTTCAGGGCGCCAGCGAAGTCGTAGCGGGCTTCCTTCTCGACGGCCGCCTTGAACATCGGGTCGAGGCGCCGTTGCGTGTCGTTGGTTTCGAGGGCTTCGGTGTAGGCCTGGGTCAGCCGGCGATAGGCTTCAATGTCGGGACGCGAAGCCGCTACCGATTCAACCAGGCGCGTCTTGATCTCGGTTGATAGGAACTCCGGCAGGCGCGATTGCTCGGTCAGCTCCGCCAGTTCGTCGAAGCTGCGGGCTAGTTCCGGCGAACATGACCTCTGTAAGGAGTCGAGGTTGGCCGTCACTTCGCTGCGTTCGAACAGTTGGTTTGGATCGGGCGGCATGCGGTTGCGCAGCACCTTGCTAGCGCGAGCAAGTTCGTCGGCGAGCGCACTCATGCGGGTCTCGACCACTTCCTGCACTTCCTTCTCCATGCCAAGCTCCCCGTGCACATCCACGTAGATGCTTAGGGCGGCAGTCAACTCGCCGCGGCCGAGGGCTGTAGCAGCCTTGGTCAGTTCCTCGTTCAGGCGGGTGCGTTGCAGCTTGGCCAAGCGATTCTTCTCGGACGACTCTGCGAAGGCGACGCGGCTTGAGAGATCCTGGATGGACTCGCAATCGCCGAGTTGCTCGCGCCAGCCGTTTAGCTTCTGGCGGGCGCTTACTCGATCGCCTTGGTCGAGCAGCGCCTGTACTTCGCTGATGGCCAGCTCGGTGGACTTTTCCAATGCCTGTTGCTGCCACCAAACAAAGCCCATCGCACCAATCAGTCCGATTACGGCGATCGCCGCGGCGACTTGAATCAGTCGGCCAGCGCGGGTTCGGCGCAGACTAGTCAGCAGGCGTTGGATGTCTTTGCGCGAGCGGTCCAGGCGTTGAATGGCTTCGTAGGCTTCGACCGTTTTCGGGCGGTTGCCCTCCGACTCATAGTGCGCCGCCAACTCCAGCAGCGTGGTGATGGCACCTTCAACATCCTTGGCTTTCTGCCTGGCGCGCGCTTCGCGCATCAGGATCTGCGGCTGCATCGTATTGGTGCGGCGCGCGTCGTCGATGATCTCGAGCGCGGTTGGCACCAGGTCGCCGTCGATCAGCGCATCGAGCAAGTCGATGGTGCACTTCTCCAGCTCCGGAGAATCTGGTGGCGAGTGCGCGACCAAGACCGTGCGCAAGAAGCTGAGCGTGCCCGGGTCGTAGGGAACCAGATCGCGCGCCGTGCGGGCGAGATCGAGTGCATCCTCGGCAACCGGCGAACGCTGGGCGGCTTCGAGTAGCAGCGAGCTGGCGAAGCGACGTTCGCCGACCAGCTGGAGCACTTCGGCCATGCCCTTGATGACACCGAGACTGCGGTCGCCCTTGCGATCGCGGAGCGACTGCAGCAACAAGATCGCTCGCTTCGGCTCGCCTTCTTCGGCGAGCTCGGTAGCGATTTGGATCAGACCGGTGTCGTCGACCAGTCCGAGAATGCCACCGCTGACCAGGTCACGCGCGGCACGTGAGAAGGCGAACAGTCCAATCGTGGTATGATCGGAGAGTTGCCGGTAGGTGCTGCGGGAATCGATGCCGTTGAGCACCGCAAGGTGGGTTTCGTCGAGTTCGTCGGGGTTGGCCGGTTGCGCGATCTGGCGCGGCACTTCGTCGAGGCTGCCGACCGCATCTAGGATGCTCTCCCATTCGTCAGACCGCCGCGCGACTTCGAGCAGCAGGCTGTTGACCTCATACTCCGGGCACTGCTCGAACTGCGAGCGCAGCACCTTGTTGGCGGGGTCCCCTTTGAAGAACTCGAACGTGCCGTGGCGCCAGGTGAACAGCGCGAACAAGTCCTCGGCGACCTGCATGCCGACGATGTCGTCGAGCGCGTCTTGGGTGATCAGCTCATCGCGAACCAGCAATTGCCCGAGAGGGATCTTTGCCTTGCGTTGTTCGAGCAGTGCCGAGCGCAGCTCTTCTGGCTGCAGCAGACCGGCTTGGATCAGTCGTTGGCCGAGGCGGCGCAACGTCAGGCGGGTCGGTACGAGGATGCGGACGTAGCCCCCGTGGCAGAAAATCTGGCGTTCTTCCAGGGGGTTGCGCACCCGGAGCACGCCTTCCATCTTGGACATGGCCAAGGTTTGGAAGATGTCGGCAAGACAGATCTGATCCAGATCCCCATGCATCGTGACGGTTTGGTTACCGTCATCGAGCGAGGTGTGTTCGGCGGCCGCGTCCTCTTCTGCTCCCGTGAGCAAAAAGTCGACTTCCGCTTCGTTCAGAATGTCCTGGTTTTCCGTCATGCCAAATCACAGATTGCTACGCCGACAGCCCACCCGCCATCCGTGCGAGTGGTCCATGCAGCTAGCATTGACCGGGCTTATCGGACTCCTTTGTGTGCTGGCTCAACCTGTCTCCGGACAAGTCCGCACAGAAGAGGTCGGCGTGGTCACGGCGCGCAATGCCGTTTACCAAAAGCGATTCAGAGAATTGCTGCTGACGGTCTCAGGCCGGGACTTGCATGCCGGTTGGCAGCTGGCGCGGGATCTCGGTCGGCCCGTCGCACCGGTGCTTTGGCAGATGCTGTCGGCGGAGCGCTCAAATGTGGATCGGCGACTGGTGTTGCTTATCGCAGCAGTGCTGGCGGAAGGGCCCGGTAAAGATTCTCGGCTATTCGAACTGCTAGATCAGCGTCGGCCGATGCTGCAAGAGCGAATTCTCGCAGCAATGTTGATTGCGCTAGGTCCGCACCGCACGCGGGCGATGCCGAATTTCTGGTCACGTTGCATCGGTCCCAACGTCGAGCCGGAGCCCTTGTTGGGGCTGGCTGTTCGCATCGCCTGTGCCCGCTTCCCGGATGCGGCCAAGGGGGCCCCGACAACCCAGGATGATGATCCAGGCATGGTCGCCGCGGCCGCGTTCGCCGGGTTGCGGATGTCGCCACAGATGCAGAAGAAGCTGTGGCGCAGTGAGCGGCGGCACGCGCAGCTGTTCTTTCGTGGTGCGCTACTAGGTGAGGGTTGGCGCCACGACATCTACAAGGTGCCGCCGACCCTGTTGGATCGTGCCAACGACATGTTGGCAAACCGCGACGAACGGTATCAGGCGGTGCGGGCCGCCGCGATCCTGTTGCAGGCACGGGCGGGCGTCTTGGATCCGAAAGGTGACCGGCCCGATTGGCGCTTGTTGCAATTGGTGGCGAGCCAGCCGGCGAGCGGCCGGGCGTTGCAAGCATGGTTGTCCCCGAACCCATTGGCCCGCGAGGAAGAACCACAGCGCTTGGCGGTTGCGCACGCGCTGTATCAACCGGTCGACCAAACGGTCAAGGCGCTTCGTGAATGGAGCGCGGACAAGAACATTCGGCGCCACATCGCGGTGGCTCTGGCGGTTCGTTTGGCGAAGGGCGATCTGGAACGCGGTGGGGTCGACCAGGGGACATCCTCATCGGCGGGAGTCGATATCATCACGCTTTCGTTGCCCGACGTGCCCGAGTTCGGCTTTGCCATTTGGGCGAGCGGTGGGGAGTTTGTCGACGGGCCCAGATGTGCGGACCCGCAGCTTGAGCAGTTGGCGAACCTGATTCGAGCCGGTCGCGTCAGTCGCAGCGTGGTGCGTGCAACGCTGGAAGAGGCACTGTGGCGCTGGGGCAGTCACCCCGGCATTGGTCCCTGGCAACAAGAACGGCTGCTGATTCGCGATCTGATGCTGGTCGGCAGCAAGCGCGGCGGTGGCGAATACCAGTCGCACATTCGGCCGGAGCACCGCTACGTGGCGACTGGCCTCGATCGCAGCGACACGTTCTTCTCGATTGCGGTCGAGATGTATGAGTTCTTGCAGCGACCGGTCGCGCCCGTGCCGGCCCAGTATCTGCTAAAATAGTCAGTATCTGCTCAACTCGACATCTGCTCGAATCGACATCCGCTCAAATCGACATCTGCTCGAATCGACTGGGCGCGCAAATCGTGGCTCGGCTCAGCCGGTGACCTGATCTGGCCTTGGTTGCGGGGCTATGGGTGGTGGCAGCCCTCTATGGATGGGCCGAGAATCCCGGCTCGCGGACGGATTGCGGCCCAGCGCGAGCTTGCACCGGTAGGCGGCGCTTGGGAGGATCGCACCAGCTGGGTGGACTGGCATGCAACGGATTGGCAGCCGGGTCGTTGTGTCTGCCGATGAATGCCACCCCAAGCCAGGACCTGAATCGCTCCTCTGGGGCCGACTACGAATCGCAAACGAATCCAATGCTCGAAGCCGACGCAAACCTCAGCAGCGTGAAGGAAGTAGAGGGCTACAAGGTCCTGCCTCCGTGCGTGCTCTACGGGAAGATCGGGCAGGGTGGCATGGGGGCCGTCTACCGCGGCCGCCACCTGAATCTGGATATCGATGTCGCGGTCAAGTGCTTGAAGCCGGACCTGACCGGGGAAGACGAACAGTTCGTGGTGCGCTTTCGACGTGAGGCACGGTCCGCCGCCCGGATCAACCATCAGAACGTCGTGCGCGTGTTCGACGTTTCCGAAGAGGAAGGCTTGCACTACATCGTCATGGAGTTGGTGCAAGGCGAGACCGCGCGGCAGCGCGTCAAGCGCAAAGGCACGCTGACTGTCGGCGAAGCACTTGAGATCATCTACGGCGCCGCGTCGGGTCTCGGCGAAGCGCACAGCAAGGGCTTCATCCACCGCGACATCAAGCCTGACAACGTGATGATTGCATCGAACGGCGCCGTCAAGGTGGCGGACCTCGGCTTGGCGAAGCCGTCCGGTCAGAGCAACATGTCGATGTTGTCGGGCACCAACCTGGTGATGGGCACGCCGCACTACATGCCGCCCGAACAATGGGAGAACACGGCGACCGTGACTGCGGCGGCCGACGTTTGGGCGCTCGGTGCGACGCTCTACTACTTGCTGGTCGGCGGCGAGGCGGTTGGCGAGAAGTCGTTGCCCGCGATCATGCAGCGAATCGTGCTGAAGGATTTCCCCGACGTGCGCGAGAAGCGTGATGATGTTCCGGATGATGTCGCCGAGTTCATCCAGCATGCGACCCAGAAAGACCCAGCAGATCGCTTTGCGGATGCCAACGAAATGGCGTTGGCGATCGAGCAACTAGCAACGCGCCGGCAAACGTTGCAGGACAACGCGGCGGTTTCTGAGCAAGACCCCAATAGCCTGCTGTCACCGCCGCCAGCCAAGACCTTGGCCAAGATCAAGTTCTGGCTTGATGAGCAGTCGCAAGGCGGCTTCGCAAAACCTGACGACGAAGGACAGACGATCGTGACGCCGCGGTCGCGCCGCGCAAGCGATTCGCGTCAGCCCGCGAC
Source organism: uncultured bacterium (assembly GCA_963974725.1). Taxonomy (GTDB): domain Bacteria; phylum Planctomycetota; class UBA1135; order UBA1135; family UBA2386. Next base: position 6,060 of record CAXBFC010000147.1, read on the forward strand.
GACTGCCGCCAAGAAGAGTTGGGTGGTGCCGGTGGTGCTGCTGTCGATTGCCGCGGCAGCGGCCGTGATCGTAGGCCTCTGGCAGCCGTGGCGTCCGGCGGTGGTCTCGCCGTTCGCGGCCGCCGACGCCTACCAGCGTGCCGAACAGTTCGCTGCCGCTGTGTCGGCGACCGAACAAGCGTTCGTCGAAGATCCCACCCTGACGGGCAAACAGGAGCGTTTGGCTAGCTTGCACCTGGAATGGGCCAAGCAGTTGCGCGATCGCGAGGACCTGCGCGGTGCCTTCGAACAGATCGCCGCGAGTCAGGCAGCCGCAGCAACGACGGCAGCCAGCAACCTGAAGCGTTCGATGCTCGCCAAAGCCGCCATCGCGGTCGATGCCGAGTTGCAGCGCACGGCGCCAACAAGCACCGCGGTCCCGCGCGACGAACCGGTAGTGTTTCGCGGTCGCTTCGCATCTGCCATTGGTCGCGAGCTGTCGATCGCCGGCGCTCCGGTCGAGTTGCAAGCCGATGGCTTGTTCCGTGCCGAACGCATGATGTCTGGTCGCCTCAGTGCGCCGGTTGCCGTCGTTCTGGTAAGTGGCGATTCGATCACGTTGGCTCCTTGGACGTTCACCTACGAGAAGCCGACGTCGACGCCGTCCGCCGCGAGTTCGACACCACGGCCGATCGCCAAGCAGCCGGGTGAGGACGAGCAGGCGAGCGTTGAGCCACTAGCTGCTGATAGTGCCGGGGAGGCTGGTGCTGCTGGGGTTGGTGCTGCTGGGGTTGGCACGGACACCGTCGAGCCTCTGCAGGTCGCGTCGCCAACGGTGCCGGAACTGGCCTTCGCGGTCGAGCCGGAGCGCATCGAAGTCAGCGGAGACCTTGCCTCGGTTCTGACGATTCGTGCCCCCAAGGATGCCGTCATCCGCATCGATGGCGCGGTCGTCGAGCGCGATTCACAATCCGATACCTATTTGCACCAGGTTGTCTCGACGCTGGATCGACCGGCGGCGGTGGAAGTCCTCGTCAGTCGCGGCAGTCAGGAAACGAAGCGATCGGTGCCGGTCTCGCGGGTCGCGACGGCGCTGAAGTTCGTGGCGAAGGCGCAGTTCGCTGGTTTGCGCTACGCGCGGGACAACACGTGGGCGACGGACGGCAGCAACGTCACGGTGACGGGCGAACTCAACTTCGTCGCCGATCGCATTCTGGTCAACGGCAAGCCTGCCGATGGCTTGGTTTGGAAGGGGCGCCAATTCACGTTGCGCGCGCCGGTCAAGGCTGGGGTCAATGCGATCACGCTGCTGGCCGAACGTCGCCTCTATGAGTCGATCGAACAGGCGTTGGTGGTCGAGCAGATCAACACGCCGAGCCTGAACGTGGCCGAAGACACTCGCAGCAAAGCGAGCGTTGGCAGCCCGGCGTATGCCGTGGTGTTGGACGTCGACAAGTGGACCACATCGGTCGAAGTGGTCAACGGCACGCAAACGCTGCGATTGGTGCGTGATCCGAACACACAACGGTTCCGCGGTCGGGTGCCACTGAAAGCTGGTGCGAACCGCTTGGTGGCTCGCGCCAAGAACGTGCTCGGCAAGGAGTCGCGTCTCGAACTGAACATCACCATGGCGACGGCCGTGGCGGTGCCGGAAGTGCGCGGTGTCAGGATCCGGGTGGCCGGCGAGCAGATCGAAGTTCGCAATGGTCGTCAGGCCTTCTTGACCGCCGTCGGCTCGTTGGTCATCGACACCAACGATGGCGCTGCGACCGTGCGCATCAACGACGAGCCGGTGGCGCGCAGCGCCGACGGCACGATCTCGTTGGCGGGTTGTCTGACCAAGGAGAAGGCTTCGAAGATCTCCATCGTGCTGGAGAACGGCATGGGTCGCTCCGAAGAGTTCCGCTTCATCGCCTGGTTGGATGAGGACAAGCCGAGTGTGCAGTGGTTGCAGCCCGCGTCAAAGACGGTCGCGCGCGGCCAACCGTTTGCGTTGAGCGGCGTCTGGGAAGACCAAGGTGGCCTCAAGCGAAACGGCAGCAAGGTCGGCGAGTTGAAGGTTCGCCTGTCGCCGCGTGGTGTCGACAAGAATGGGACATGGAGCGTCAAGCATCCCGGCTTGCAGGCCTCCACGACGCTCTACCTGGACGTGGTCGATCGCGCTGGCAACCGGTCTCGCCTGCCGCTGGAAATCACGGTTCAGTAGAGCACGCGCCCGTCAGTAGAGAACACGCCCGATTGTCCTGCGGGTCCCGTCCTGCGGTCCCATCGCTCTCCGGCCCGTTGTCCTACGGCCCGTTGCGCTACCGTCAACTCGCCGTGCGGTTGCGGATCACCTACAAGCTCGCCAGAACCGACAGCAATGCTTCGACGTCGGCGGGCGAGGTCTCCGGTCCGGTTGCGATGCGCACGGTGCCGGCGGCTTTGGTGCCGAGGTGCTCGTGGATCCACGGTGCGCAGTGGAAACCGGCGCGCGCATGGATCTCGTTCGCAGCCAGGATCGCACCGATCTCAAGAGGGTCGTAGTCTGCATGCACGAAGCTGAGCACCGGCGTGCGAACTTGCGTGCCCGGTTCGAAAACGCGGAATCCGTCCAGGCGCTGCAGTCCTGCAGCCACCTCGCGCAAGCGATGCATTGACCTCTGCAGCAGGTTGGCTTCGCCCGCAACTGCGAGCCAGTCCATGGCCGCTGCGAGTCCGAAGATGCCGGGGGTGTTGGGGGTGCCTGCCTCGAACGCTTGCGGCCATTCGGTCGGGTGACGTTCGAGCGCCACGCTACTGCCGGTGCCGCCGTGTTTTTGCGGCGCCATTTCCAGATCCCTGTGCACCGAGACGAAGCCGGTCCCTGGCGGTCCGTGCATCGCCTTGTGGCCGCTGCCGACGACGACGTCGGCGCCAACGTCGAGCGATAGGTAGCCTGCCGTTTGGCTGGCATCGAGAACGGAGATGGTGCCATGTTCGCGGGCCACTGTGCAGATACGCTCGGCATCGAAGACCGCGCCGGTGACGTTGCTAGCGTGCGAGAACACGACCACCTTGGGGCGATGCTGCGCGATGGCGGCGCACACCGCATCATTTGTCGGCCCGGCGCTTGCGTCCCCTGTTGGCCCGTTGCTTTTACCGTCCGTTGGCACGTCGAGTTGCAGGGCCCGTTCGTCACGCAAGGCGAGCAGCGGTCGCACCACCGACGAGTGTTCGAACGGCGTCGTGACCACGCGATCGCCGCGGTCCAGCAGCGCGCGCAGCACCATGTTGAGGCCTTCGGTCGCACCCGAGTTGCAGGCTACGCGGTCGGCAGTGTGGCCAGTCATCGCGGCGATGCCTTGGCGCACGCGCTGCACGACACTGGCCGCTTCCCGCGTGCGAGGACCTTCGCCACGGTCGGCGCTGACGCCGATGTCTTGGTACCAGTGCAGCACGGCGGCAACGACCTCGGGGGGCTTGGGGTAGCTGGTTGCCGCGTGGTCGAGGTAGATCATGCCAACCAGCGATCGTACAACGCCCGTGCGCGCAACGGATCGTGAACCCCGAACAACAACGCGCGCCCGCCGGGAAACACGGTGAAGCGGCAGCCATCGACTTCGAAGCGCAGCAGGTGCGGCGTCTGCGCCAGGCGCTCGACACTGCCCTTGAGATGTTTTGCCAAGGCTGTCAGATCGATCGGTGGGCGGTCGGGCGGATCGATCTGGATGGCGTCGCGGCCGCACAAGGTGACCGCTTGGGCGGGCTCGTCCGTCAGCGCGGGATAGGTGCCGGCGGCGCAAGCGACGCAGTCTTCGGCGGGGTGGTCGGCGACCGGCAAGACGCTGTAGCTGCCACGGAACACATCGCAGGTGAAGACGCCCTTGGTCGACGGTTGCCCGAGCAAGACCTTGAGGGCCTCGGCGGATTGGAACGCGGTTACGGCAGCAATGGCTGGTGCGACAATGCCAGTCGTCTCGCAGTTGCCGACATCGCTCTGGGCTGGTGCCGTCGGCCATAGGCAACGCAGGCAGGCCGACTCTTTGGTCACGACCATGCTGGCGCCTTCGGTGCCAACCGCTCCAGCATAGATCCACGGCAAGCCTTGTTGGCGACACCAGTCGTTGATCAGGTAGCGCGTCGGGAAGTTGTCGGTGCCATCGAGAACGAGATCCGGCCGCGCTGGGAAGTTGGCCAGGAAGTCCGGCGAGCAATCTGCGACGTGGGCGGTGGTTTGGATCGTGCTATTGATGGCGCGCAAGCGGTCCCGGGCGGCGATCGCCTTGGGCAATTCCTGCTCGGCGTCGTGTTCGGTGAACAGGACCTGGCGCTGCAAGTTGGACCATTCGACGATGTCGCGGTCGACCAGATGCAGGCTGCCGACGCCAGCCCGGGCCAGCGTATCGGCGAGATGCGTGCCGAGAGCCCCGCAGCCGACGATCAGAACCGTGGCCTTGCCGAGCTTTTGCTGACCGGCTGCCCCGATGCCTTGGACGCGAGTCTGCCGGCTGTAGCGATCGGGGGGCATGCGAAGTCCAGATTGCCCGGCTGACCACTTTGGCCAGCCCGGCTTTGGGCGGCTAGGCGACTCGCATCAGCAGCGATTCGCGGCTAGCCGGTGCGCGACTAGGCGAAGAAATCGGCGTTCTCTTTGGTGTACTTCGACCACTCTGCGGGCAGGTCTTCTTCGGCAAAGATCGCTGTCACCGGGCAGGCGTCGACACACAGGGTGCAGTCGATGCAGTCCGCTGGGTTGATGAAGAGTTGGACGTCGTCGTCCTTTCCGTGGATGCAATCCACTGGGCAGACGTCGACGCAGGCCTTGTCCTTAACGTTGATGCAGGGTTCGGCGATGACGTGGGTCATGGGTTCTCAGAAGGGCTTCGAAGGGGTGGGGAGATCTCGGTGGGGCGAGCAGGGACGTTAGCGGCCGGATGTGCCGTTGTCACCGCGCTCGCTGGACCGAAAGTTTGTTCTGGGGTCGTCGCCTTGCCGAAAGCTCTTTCTGCAAGAAACTCAGCTGCAAGGAAACAAGGAAACATGGTGCGAGTGCAGGGACTTGAACCCTGATGAGTTTTACCTCGCGGGCACCTAAAGCCCGTGCGTCTGCCAATTCCGCCACACTCGCGTGCCGTCAAGCTAGCCCGTGCGGGTGGTTACGCCAAGCTCACTTTGAAACCCCTTGCGGGTCTCGGTTCAGGTCGATGGATTCGATGACGATCTCCAAACCAGCACGGGGCATCTCTGCGTAGAGGACGCGTGTTCGCGAGACAACCATGACACGCACCAATCATCATTATTCTAGCTCGACCGTAACTGGTCTTCGCCACCGCTTTGCGGTGTGTGCTTTGCTCGCATTTGCAGCTTGTGGCGCTGGCTCGGGGGAGACCGGTGGTTCTGGGAATCCTGGCGGCGGCGGTGGTGGCGGCAGCGGCGGTGGCGGTGGTGCCGATCCGGGCGGCGGCGGCGGCCCCGGCGGCCCAGGCGGCTCGGGCAATCCGCTCTCCATCGTGCTTGACTTCTCGGTGGTCAACGATTCTAGCGAGGCCCGCACCGAGACCGTGCGTGCTTCCGTGCCGTTTCCGCAAGGTGGTTATTTGCCGGCGGACCTTGAGAACATGGTCGTCAGCGGTCATCAGACCGCTTGGAAGCCGCTGCAGCTGTGGGCGGACGGCCGGGTCAAGGTTGCGCAGGCGCAGTTCACGGATGAGTTTGAGGCCGGCGAAACGAAGCAATACGTAGTCGCCCGCGACGAGCCGGCGCTGACCGGTGCGTTCACCCGCAATGCTTGGGTCCAGCAGTTCCCAAACCTCGAGTTTGGCGCGGAAGTTCGCGACACGTTCCAGGTGCCGTACCGAAGCTTTGCGACCGGTCCTGGCGAAGTGCTGAGCACCTCGCCGCTAGTTGAGACGCGCCGGCACCGCACCTACCACATGCCGGTCTCGGCGCCGGGCATTGGCCGGGATTATCTGAGCTCGACGTACTACGTTACCGAGTTCCGCGACATGCCGTTTGTGGTCGTCGATTGGGTTCTGGGCAACGATTATCTCGGTGCCGACAACGTGCCGTCCGGAAACACGGATCCGAACCTGGTCGCGCTCGGCAACGCCGATGTGCGCGCCGCCTACTTCCTGTGCAAGGGCGCGTCGCAGTGCATGCCGTATCGCGCGGCTAGTGAAGAGATCGAATCTTCGGTGTCCTTGTCGGGCGGCTTCAACGGCTTCCGCGTCATGCAGGACACCTACCTGTGGGATGCGCAGACGCGTCGTTATCGCTTCATCATCCGCTTTGAGCCAAGTGGTGCGTCCCAAGCTGACAAGGATCGATGGCAAGACACGGCGACCGGCATGATCGAGAAGCCGATCTTCCCCCTTGCGAGCCAGCAAGCTTGGGAGCTAACCGCCGCGGCGGGCTTGCTCGGTGGTCCTTCGCCAGGTCCGGAAGACGCCAATGCGCGGGCTTATGGTGCCTACGAGAGTTGGAACAACTACTCGTGGTTTGGCACCTGGGGCCGTCGCGGCGATGCGCTCGGGACAGCTCAAACCGGCACGCCGCGGAATCATCCGCTCAGTCCTGAGCTCGCTCACGCGATCCAAGGCCAGCATCATCGTTTGCTCGAAGCACTTGAGCAGAAGGCTTGGGCGCAGGCGATGCGTCCCTACCACCTGTGGGACCTCGAAGTTGGCGCCGAAGAGCAGATCCTGTTGTGGGACGGCACGCCGTTCCTGAATGTGTCAGGCGAACACCTTGGTCGCAAGATCTTGCGAGACAACGATCCCTACCCTGCGTATCGCACGCTGAGCGCCGGCCAGGACCGTGCTCATGGTTGGTTTCACTTCGACAATGAGCACTGGTCGACCGACTTGCTGTTCGACTACTGGACGATCAGTGGCGACGAGTGGGCCAAGGAAGAGATGCGCAACCTCGGCCAGAGCCTGAAGGGCACGATGCGTCTCACCTACTACTACACGCAGTTGCTGCAGGCCGCGCGCGCCGAAGGTTGGTGCATGCAGGGCTTCGCCCAGGTCTACCAAGCGACTCGCGATGAGTCGATCAAGCAGTATGCGATGCGTCGCGTCAACGAGATCATCGAGCCGCAGCGTCACAAGGAGCATCCGAGTCGGGCACTGTCGTTCCAGCCGAACTACTCGACGACGCAATACCCACTCAATCACGAGTTCTTCATGCCGTGGCAGCATGGCCCCGTGATCTACGGCTTCCTCGGTGCCTACCGCTCGTTCAACGAGCCGCTGCTGCTGGATATCGCCGAGGACGTGGTCGAGACCGTCGAATACGCCTGGGTCACGAACATGAACCATCCGAACTTCGGGTTCGTCAGTCAGGGGCTGCGCTACTACGCGCCGGTGACCTACAACGGCGCGCCGGTTCCGGTGACCAACTGGGACAACCTGTCGATCGGCGCACACTTCGGAGATTCGCCGCTCGGTGGCGCTCATACGTTCTTGACGGCCAGCCTCTACCTGCTCGCGGACTTCACGGCAGACAGCACGGTTCGTAGCAAGGCGCTGCAGTACGGCGCGGTGCTGCTCGGCAATGTGGATGACGATGCTCTTTGGAGCAAGTGGGTCTACTGCATCCCTGGCAACTACTTGAACCAGTAGTTGCTGTGCGCGTCACCGGCAGATTGCCGGTGGCACATGCCCAGGTCTGTGGCCGTTTGCGTCAAGGCATGATCGTCGTGCCTGATGAGTGCCCGGACGTCGCGGTGTGCCGGCCGAAACACGTGGCTGGCGACGCGTCACAAGAGCGTCGACCCGGCCAACGGTGGCTGCGAGGTCCCTGAATCGTGATTCTTGTAGCTCCGCGAAGCAATCACGGACGCCGCAGGCGAAACTACCGCCATGCCTCGCGTCTCGTTCCCGCAAGTCCTCCAGCGCCATATTGCCTGTCCGCCGGTTGAGGTTGGCGGAAGTACCGTGAGAGAGGTGCTCGAGAACGCGTTCGAGATATATCCAGCCGTGCGCAGCTACCTGCTCGAAGACGGCGGTGGCTTGCGTTCTCATGTGACCATCTTCGTCGATGGCCAAGTCGTCACCGATCGTGAGAAACTGCGTACGACGGTTGCTAGCGGTGCCCGCATGGATGTTCTGCAGGCCCTGTCTGGTGGCTGACTTCACCGTTCCGCCTGCCCATGCCTCGCAAACTACTGATCGGAACCCGCAAGGGTCTGTTCACGGCCACCAAGAAGGGTCGCAAGTGGCGCGTCAACCAGCCGGACTTCCTCGGCGTGCCCGTGTCGATGGTGCTGTTCGACCGGCGCGATGGCGCGTTGTATGCCGGACTGGACCACGGCCACTTCGGGTGCAAACTGCAGCGACGCGTTGGCAAGCGTTGGCGCGAATTGGCGGTGCCGGTCTACCCGCAGAAGAAGGGCCGGCCGGAGAAGACGAACTTTGGATTGCCGTGGCCGCGCTCGTTGAAGTTGGTCTGGTCGTTGGAAATCGATCCTAGCCAGCCCGGTGGCTTGTGGTGCGGAACGATTCCGGGAGGGCTGTTCCATTCGCCGGATCGCGGCGAAAGTTGGCAGTTCAACGATGGTTTGTGGAATCAGAAGGCGCGCAAGAAGTGGTCGGGTGGTGGCTTTGACCAACCTGGCATCCACAGCGTGGTCGTGGATCCTCGCGATGCCAATGTTGTGACCGTCGGCATCTCGGTCGCCGGCGTTTGGCGGACGGAGGACGCCGGGCGCACGTGGCGCAATATGTCGCATGGCATGCGCGCCGCCTACATGCCCAAGGATCTCGCCTATGACCTGGATGCTCAGGATCCGCACCGGCTCGCAATCAGCGCGGCAAATCCTGATCGTATCTGGTGCCAACACCACAACGGCATCTTCGTGACCAAGCGTGATGGGACCAGCTGGCGCGAAGTCAAAGCCAAGGCGCCAAGTCGTTTTGGCTTCGCGGTCGCGGCGCACCAGCGAGATCCGGATACCGCGTGGTTTGTGCCAGCTCAGAAAGATGAATGCCGTGTGCCGGTCGATGGCAAGGTGGTGGTTCTGCGCACCAGCAATGCAGGGAAGTCGTTCGAGGTGTTGACGCGCGGCTTGCCGCAGCGCGACGCCTATGACCTGGTGCTGCGCCACGGCATGGACCTCAGTGACGACCACAAGACCTTGGCGATGGGGGCTACCTCCGGCCGTGTCTGGATAGGCGAAGACGGGGGCGAGCAATGGCACGAACTCGAAGCCAACCTGCCGCCGGTCTACTGCCTGCGCTGGATTCGCACCTAACCCGAACTGATGCCTTGGTTGTTGGTGGCGGGCGCGCTCGTAGAGCAGTTGGCTTGATACCGGTCAGAACATCGTGCTGGCTACATCATCACGCCTCCTGCAGGCACAGTTGCCATGCCGGTCAGGCTGGTCGGATGCGGGCTCTTCTTGCCCCAGTCCTGCCGCCACCGAACGACTTCGAATGGCTGCAGCTGCCGCGGCAAGAGGCCCAAGAGGAAGGCGGGTGTTTCGTGCGGTTCGTCTTTGTTGAACCGGCGCCGCACGTAGTTTCGAAACACCGTGAAGATCGCGAGTTGGCCGCGAAGCCATTTAGCCAGCTTCGACACCAGCCACGAATTGCGACGCAGCCTGCCACAGCCGTCGCGGCTCATCGCAATCATGCTGTTGATCGGAAACAGTGGATTGTGCGTCGTTCGTGGCGCTGAACCGGCCGTTGTCGAATGTGTCACGTCGGCGCCAAGCACTTCGCACGCCAAGGTTGCGTAGCTCGGCTTCTGATCGGTTAGCAACTGGACCTTGCCAGGATTGCGTCGTTGCAGCTCCTCGAGAACGCGGCCGACGCACTCGCGACTCTCATCGGCCCTCTTGCCGTGCTTCTGCTCATCGCGGTGCTGCCGCCTGCGGCGCGCGGTGCCGGCTGGTGCGAGCCGTCGAATCGAGCCAACGTCGGTCGCGACGACGAACCAAGTCTTGCTCTCCATCAGGATCGGCACCGTCAGAGGTCGGATCGAAGCATTCTCGTAGGATTCCTCTTCGTCCATCAAATAGACGCGACCCTGAGGCAGCGAAGTGCTGAGGTTTTGATGCAGCAGCTCGCACGTGCGCGACAACTTGCGCATCTTCTTTTGCGCGGTCGTCGCAGCGACTTTCACCAGGCGGGCGGCTTGGCGCAGCCCAACGCCACTCGTCAACAACTCGAACAGTCGGTCGTTGCAGTCTGGTCGCCGGTCGCGGTAGTCGTGTCGAAACGTCTGGCGAGAGAAGGTCTTGCGGCACGCAACGCAGCGGAAACGCTGCTCGCGACGTTCCCGGCAACGCGCCTGGAAGTAGCCCCATCGGACAAAGCGCGGCGCTGCCGGGTCGGCGTGAGTGGAGCAATTCTGGTTCGGGCAAAGCGGCGGGCGGAACGACATCGGCAATCTCCTGCCGGACCATTCCGGCAGTAGATAAGGGCTCCGCAATCGCTAGCGGTGGCAACGTTTTTGCCGCCAACAACCAAGTGATCAGTTGGGTTGCGTGGTCTTGGCTCTGGGTCAGCGCCCATCCAGGATCGCGTTGAGATCGTAGTCCGGTCGATCGACCACCGTGCCCTCGCGGCGCAACAAGCGCACTTCGCCGTAGCGAGCGACTTCGACGAACGCCGCTGGTGTCGAGGCGCTGCGGCTCACGACGTAGTTGACGTGCGGCCAGGCCGGCGTGGGCGTCTTGGGTCGATTCAAGAAGTAGATGGGCACATCGTGGTGCAACCAGCTGTAGCCACCGCTGTATTGCCAGTCGATGTCTGCAACCGCGACGCCGAGCACGTCGTCACGCTTCGATAGGTCTCGCATTGCGGACAGTTCGCCCGAGAACGCGTGCCAGTAGCTGGTCGGCGCTCGCTTGTCGCCCAGGCCGGTCGGTGTCTTCTGGCGATGGAAGTCGACGCCGGCGACCACCGCCGCTGCGACGAACACGGCGATGCCGCCAGCGGTAGCCCAAGGTTGACGTTCGCTGCGTAGTTTCGCCACCAGGGTGGCCGCGCCCACGGCGACACCGATCAGCAGCA
>CAXBFC010000148.1:0-16988 GCA_963974725.1 uncultured bacterium
TGGAACTTCGGCAACGACTTTGAATCGTTCCGATTCCAGACCGAGGGCCGGTGGAAGGACGCAGCGTTGCAGCTTCGTTGGCTCGGGCAACTGAGCTTGGGCCAGATTGGCCTGCTGAATCCGTTGCTCGCGCTCGTCGTTCCTGCCGCGGTGTTGTGGCTGTTTCGTCGCCGGCGCGTCGATTCTGCCGCAGGTTTCCTACTGGCCTTTGCGTTGCCGCTGCCGCTGTACATGTTGGCGCAGTCGCTGTGGATACAGGTCAAGATCAACTGGATGACGCCTGCCTACGTGCCATTGCTGCTCGGGGTCACATTGTGGTGGGCGCGAAGCCACTTCTCGATCAGGCGGCCGAAGCTGGCGCCAGTCGTTGCTGCGGCTCTCGTCTGGGTGCAGTTGCTCGCGTTGGCGGCTCCGCTGGTGCGGTTGGTGCCAGCCGGGCGCGGTTCTTCTTGGGCCGGTTGGAGTGAGGTCGCAGAGTGCGCCGAGCGATGGGAAGACAAGATCGATGCCGAGGACGGCCGCGAGGGCAACGTGTTCTTCTTTGCGGCCGACTATCGCGACGCGTCGCAGTTGGGTCGCAGCCTGCTGTTGCTTTGGCGAGAGCAGGGAGTGCATCAAGTGCCCAGTGATCATCCTGATTGTGGCGAACCTGTCATGGCGCAAAACGTGTTCAGTCGCCCCGCCCTGCAGTTTGATCACTGGGTGCGCCCCGAATCACGCGTCGGGCAAGACGCGATCTTCGTCTTGCCTCGGCCGCAGCGTCGCACGGAGATCATAGCGGAGATTGGCAGGCACTTCGAAGCGATGGAAAAGGTAGATCACATCCCGGTAAGCCAATTCGGTATCAATCTCATGGAAGTCGATATCTACGTCTGCCGGCACTATCGAGGCCCACTGAGGCGGTGCTAGTGGTTGGCTTGCATCGCGTGCTCCTGCTGAGTGTCGGTTCGGCGTTGGTTGGTTGCGTCCACGTGCCTCGCCGTCCCGCCGTGCATCGCGTCGCGGAGTCTTCTTCAGCTGTGTCTTTCGACGCAGTGGCTTCACAGCAAGTCTCTTCAAGCCCCGTTTCCTCAAGCGCAGCCTCGGCTTCCGCCTTGTCATCTCCGGCGCTGTGTGCCGCGACGCAGAACCCGAACGCGCGTAAGCAGGGTTCCGATGCGCTGACGTCCCAGGTGTTCTACGGCATTCCCATCTTGCAGAAGTCCTTCTACTGGGATGGCAATGGCGAGGTCGACAACTCTGGCTTCGGAGTTCACTGGTTGCACTACGTTGCGGACGGCGTCGCCATTGGGCCTGGCCTGAATGCCGCCACGTGGTGGACGCCTGGGCGGGACGTCTACAGTGTCGAGTTGGAAGCCTTGCTGCGCATCCATCCGTTCGATGACATCCCGGTGTTTATCGACGGCTCGGCGGGGTATCAGCTGGCGAATGACCAGATCCCGCCAGGTGGCACGGTTTGGAACTTCTCGTTTGGGTTCGGTTTTGGTACCGAGGTGCCGATTTCGGACCGCACTTGGTTTCAGGCTGGCGCGTTCTACCACCACATCTCGAACGCGTTGGGTCCCCAGAATGATCGCAACCCGAGCCAGAACGAAGCGCGCATCTGGGGCGGGTTCGCAGTCGACCTCTAGGCCACTGCCTGCTTAGCCCGCATATCTCATCAGTATCTTGGCAAGCACGCCCGAATGCCTCGGAGCCGTGGTCAGCTGGGCTAGGTCTCGTCGCTTGCTGGCACGATCTTCGGCCCGTACGCCAGATACAGCGTCGGCAAGACCAACAAATTGAGCAGGGTCGAGGTGACCAGGCCGCCGAGGATCACCAGCGCCATCGGGTGTTCGATCTCGTGGCCTGGTTGGTTGCCAGCCATGACGAGCGGCAACAGTGCGAGTCCCGCACATGCAGCGGTCATCAAGATCGGCACCAGGCGTTCGGCGGCGCCTCGCATCACCAGGTCGAGACCGAAGGGCACGCCTTCGGTTTGTTGCAGGTGGCGGTAGTGGCTGACCAGCATGATGCCGTTGCGTGCGGCGATGCCGAGCACCGTGATGAACCCGACCAACGAGCCCAGCGACAACACGCCGCCGTCGAGGATCGCGCCGACCACCCCGCCGATCAGTGCGAAGGGCAACGTCATGGCGACGAGTGCCGTCAGGCGAACCGATCGAAAGTCGGTGTAGAGCAGCAGCACGATTCCCACCAATGCCAGCAGCGACATCGTCAGCAGTTGCTGCTGGGATTTTGCGCGCTCGGCCGACTCACCGAGAATCTCCGGGTGGTATTCGCGGGCGAACGGCACGGTCGCAAGGTTGGTTTCGATCGCTCGCGCGACCGTGCCCAAATCCACGCCTTGCACGTTGCAGGTCACGTCGATGCGTCGCGACGCTCCTTCACGCTTGATCGCGTTCGGAGTTGGGGTGATGTAGACATCGGCGACATCGCTGAGCGGCACGTGGCCGCCAGCAGGGGTTTCGATCAACAACTTGCGCAGCGACGCGAGGTCGGTGCGGGTGTGCTGCTGGCCCCAGACGACGGCGTCGTAGACCTTCTGGCCGTCGAACACCTCGCCGAACTTGGTGCCGTTGATCATGGTCACGGTGCTGCGCCGGACTTCGCCGGGAGTCAGGCCGTAGAGGGCGAGCGCCTCGGGGCGAGTGCGCACTTGCACCATGGGCACTAATACCTGTTGCTCGACGTGCAGGTCGACGACACCCAGAATGGGAGCGATCGCGGCCTCGACCGCCGCGGCGTGCGTGCGCAAGCCTTCAAGATCGGGGCCGAAGATGCGAACTACGATGCTGGCGCTGGTGCCGGTCAGCACTTCCTTGATGCGTTCCTTCAAGTAGGTCAGCAGGTCTCGTTGCAAACCGGGATAGCCGTCGACGACTTCTTGGACCTTGGCGATCGTGCCGTTGTAGTCGGCGGATTCATCGATGCTGATCCAGAGTTCGGTGAAGTTGGGACCGACCACCTCGTCGGCCACCTCGGCGCGCCCGATGTGAGAGCCGAAGTTGCGCACGCCCGGGATGGCACGCAGTTCGACACTGGCGCGCGTCGTGATGCGATTCATGGCATCGATCGAGGTCCCGGGTTTCTCAACCCAGTGCATCAGGAAGTCGTACTCCTTGAAGCTGGGCAGCAGGCCTTCGCCAAGTTTGGTGACCGCCAGGCCGGTTGCGACGAAGGCGAGCAGCAGTCCGGCGACGACCGTGCGTGGTCGCGCAATGATCGGAGTCAGCACGCCGCGATAGACGGACTTGAGGGCCCGCACGATCGGGCTTTCGTGGTCGCGTGTCCGCGCGTTCGGCAGCATCAGCAAGCTGAGCGCGGGGGTTACGGTCAGGGCTACGAGCAGCGAGGCCATGATCGCCAGCACGTAGGCCATGGCGAGCGGTCGGAAAAATGATCCTGCCAGGCCATCGAGGAAGAAGATCGGCACAAACACGAGCGCGACGATCAGGCTGGCGTAGACGACGGCGCTGCGCACTTCGAGCGACGCGCTGAGTACAACACGGAATGCAGACTTGGGCGACTCGGCCAGGCGGTTGAGGCGGAGGCGACGCGAGATGTTCTCGACGTCGATGACGGCGTCGTCGACGACTTCTCCGATTGCGATGACCAGGCCGGCCAGGATCATCGTGTTGACCGTGCCTTCGAGGAAGTGCAGCACGATCACGGCGCACGCCACTGACAGCGGGATCGCGGTCATGCTGATCGCCGCGGTACGCCACTCGAACAAGAACAAAAGCAGGATCAGCGCGACCAGGGCGCAGCCGATCAACATCGCGAAGCCGAGGTTCTCGAGCGACCGTTCGATGAACGTTGCCGGTCGAAACACCGTGGTATCGAACTCGACGCCGGTCAGTGCTGGCCGCAGCAGCTCCATGGCGCGTTCGACTTCGCGAGTGACTTCGAGGGTGTTGCCCCAGGGCAACTTTTCGACGATCAGCAGCAATCCCAGTCGGTCGTTGATGATGGCGTCGCCAATCGGGGGAGCGTGACCGATCGCTACGTGCGCGACGTCTCCAATTAGCAAGGAGTTGCCATCGCGAAACGCGACGGGTGTTCGGGCGAGGTCGGCTGGTTCAGTGATCGGCGAATTGTGCTGAATCGGCAGGCGTTGGTTTGGGGTGTCGAGGAAGCCCCCGAGCCAACTTCGGTGGCGTTGGCTACTGCTTGGCCGAGGCTGCTGAGGGGCACGTTGTGCGCTCGCAGGTGTTCGGGATCGACCAGCACCTGGAACTGGCGGTCCTTTTGGCCCCAGATGGCGACGTTGGCGACACCTTGGATTGCCATCAAGCGGGGCCGAATCGTCCACTTCGCCAGCTCGGACAGATCCATCTGCGAGACGGTGTCCGACCAGACGCCGATCTTGAGGGCGCGACTGGTCGAGGAAAGCGGCTGTAGAATGACGGGACGGCCGGCGACGGCCGGGAGGTTTTCGGTGGCGAACGCGACGCGTTCTTGCACGAGGTTGCGCGCCGCCAGCAGGTCCGTGCCCGACGCAAACAACAGCTGCACGGATGACAATCCGAGCACCGATTTGGAGCGGATCGTCTGCAGCCCAGACGTGCCGTTGAGCGCGTTCTCCAGTGGCACCGAAATCAGCGCTTCGACTTCCTCTGCGGACAGGCCCGGGCCTTCGGTTTGCACCTCGACGCGCGGCAGTGCGAACTCGGGGAAGACATCGTGCGGCATCTGCCGGGCGATCTGGATACCCCACAGGATGCTTGCGGCGGCCAAGGCCAACACGAGCACCCGCAGGCGCAGCGCTGTAGTCAATAGCCACTTCATCGTGGTGCCTTCACTTGCCGACCCCGAACTCTGTGCCGAACAGTTCGGCGGCGCCATCGGTGACAACCAGGGTGCCTGCCTTGGGGCCACGCTTCAGAACCGCTCGGTCGCGATCGACGCGTTCGACCTCGATGCGGCTGCGCCGGTAGGTCATTGGCTCGGTTTCGACGTAGACCCAGGTGCCGCCGTTGATGTCGTGCACGACGGCGTTCCAGGGTGCGGTCAGGTTCTCTTTACTGGTCTTCTGGGTCAGGGTGACGCCAACTCGAGTTCCTGGTCGCAGCGCGGGGTCTGAGTTGTCCATGGCGTAGTACCAGTCGACGGTCGCAGCGTTTGCGTTGGCACTCGGTGGCGCGGTGATCGGGGTTGCCAGCCGGGTCGTCGGGGTGGCTTCGGTCGACAGGCTTCCGATCGCGACGGGCAAGCTGGCATCCAAGTCTTCGAGAGCGCCAAGGTAGATGGGCACCCGAATCCAGATGCGCTTGGTATTCGTGACTCGAAACAGCGCGGCGCCTGCCGCGACCGGTTGGCCATCGGTGGCCTGCAGATTGGTGAGGATGCCGGCGATTGGCGAACGGATCTCGATCGGCTTTCTGGTGCCAGCGTCGATGTCGGCCATGCCAGTCTCGATGGCCTGCAGCGTTTCATTGGCGACCTGCAGTGCTGTGTTGGACGCGTCGAGTTCGGCGACCGCGACGTCAACCGCAAGCTGGCTGCCGGCACCGTCTGTCAGCATGTCGACGGCGCGCTGGTGGGCGATGCCAGCGGCCTTCTTGCGAGTCTTAGCGGCAGCGGTCGCGCCGCGCGCGTCGGCCAGGCTCTTGGCCATCGTCATCACCGTGACTGGGTCGGGAAGTGGTGTAAGCCTGAAGATCGTCTGGCCGCGCGTGAGCTGTGTTCCTGGTTGTGGTGTTGTCCCCGTGACCGAGATCGTTCCGGCAAAGGGTGCCGCGACCGCGAGATCCGCGTTGGGTGGCAAAACAACTTCTCCACCCATGGTGCGCGTATGCGCAGATGTCTCCATGCGGGTTGCCTCGGTGCGGATGCCCAGCCGTTCTCTGGCCTTTGGCGTCAGGGTGATGTCATTGAGGTTTTGCTCGGTGATTTTGGTCACCGTGGCGGGGGAAGACTTGGTGGGGGCCCTGGAAGGCGCCTTGTTGCTGCAGCCGTGGGCCGCGAGCAGCACCAGAATGGCGAGCGCACGTAGATCAATCATGGCGTGATGGGGTTCGTGAGCTTGCGACCAACGCTCCACTCGAGCTGCGCGGTGGTGGTCATCAACGCGGCCTTCGCCTGCAGGATGTTGTCTCGCACGCCGAGTAGCGCGGCATCTTGGTCGAGGACCGGGAGCAGGGTCGTGTGCCCGCGGGCATGTGCGCGGGCCGCGGTGGTGCGTGCGGCTTGCAAGGCCGGCGCGACATCGTCTCGCCAGTGCTGCAGGTTGTTCTTCGCGTGACGGACTTGCATGCACGCATCGGTCACCTGCTGCACGATGCGCTGTCGGGTTTCCCAGAAGAGCCGGGCTGCGCGGTCGAGCCTGGCCTTTGCTGCGGCACTGCGGCCTTGCCCCCAGTCGAACAGGGGGAGATAGATGCGGATACCAGGACCGCTCTCAAAGCCGGAGCGCCCCTCTTCATAGAACTCCCAGATGCCTGAGATGCGCAGCACCTCTAGTTTGGCGAGGCCTACGCGTTCGCCTTCTTGTTCGAGCAAGAGTTGCGCGGCCCGGAGTTCGGGGCGCGACGTCATGGCGTCATGCAGTAGTTGTGCTTCGTCAATCTCGATTAGGGCTACGGGGTCGTGCGTAGTGGGGAACGTGAGCTCGCGCGATTCGAGGTCGATGCCGAGCACGGTGCGCATCCGCTGTTCGGCGAGCTCGGCGGCTTGTTGTGCTTGCCTGGCAAGCTGATCGGCCGATAGCGACTGCACCAGCGCGCTGTCGACCTCAAGTTTGCTGGCCGCGCCGGATCGCAGGCGCGCTGCATAGAAGTCATGGATGCGAACTTGCAGGTCGTGACGGTCTTGTGCGAGTTGGGTTCGCTCGCGCGCGATCCTGAGTTCGGCCGCGGCAACTTGCACGTCGCGTACCAGGTTGAGGCCGCCCTGCACGAGTAGTTCGGAAACTTGTTCCCAGGCGAGCTCGGCGATCTTGATGCGTTTGCCTCGCAGCCACAGGTCTTCGAGTGGCGCGACGACCGTGCTCGCCACTTCCTTCGCGGCGACCGGAAACAGCAGGTTGAATTGTGGGTTCTGCAACAGGCCCGCTTGCACCACGTCGGCGCGGCGCAGGCCGAGCTCGGACAGCGCGGTGAGAAAACTGGGGTTGTTCCACAGCGCGATCGCAATCGCTTCGTCGATCGTGACGCCGTCGTCGAGCGTGACCGTCTCGGGAATGCTGGTGGTGCCGGCGGCCGTGGTTGGGCCGAGCTTGTGCCCAGTGCGTTCTTCGAGCATCCGGGATACTTGCGAGTTGCCAAGGTGCTCACTGTTGGTGCCACAGGCCGCCAACACGGCCATCAGCGCGAGTGCGGGTTTGCTCATGGCGCGTCGCTCGGGTTCTTGACGGTGGCTGGCAGCGCTGCTGGTGGCGCAATCAACGAGTAGTAGCTCGGTAGCACTTGCACGTTCAATTCGGCAAACGGGCCCGCTGGTAACGGGTCTCCGTCGACCTGGCACACGAACTTCTCGTCGGTGGCGCGCACGGTGATTCGCTTGGCGGATCCTGTGAAACTGACAGCGTCGTCGGGTTTACCGCTCATGGCCGCCAGCGAATAGCGCAGCGTCTTGCCGCGGCGTACCCCGTTGAAGTTCAGCAGCCCGTCGCTCGGATCCGCATCCGGACAGAACGAGCCAGTCTTGGCGTAGGTCGCGGCGTTCGCGATCGCCAACGAACTGGTGGTGAACGGTTCTTGATCGTCCGCCTGAACAACGAACTCTGGGCGCTTGGGTGTCAGCAACTTGATCAGGCCGACGCCGCCATAGAGCAGGTCGCCGCCGAGGGAATACATCCAGTTCGTCGCTGCTCGGCCACGCAGACCAGACACCGAATGCACCACCTGCGCGAAGTAGCCGATATCGAGCATCAGCAAGAACGTCGGCTGGCCGTCGATCGCGCCGACATCCATGGCTCGCGGGGTGCCCGCGAACACTTGCGCGATGGCTTGGTCGTGGTCGTCACAAGCAATGCCGACTTCGCGGGCGAGCACGTTGGCGTTGCCCATCGGCACGAAGCCAATCGCAAGCCGGCTGCGTTGTGCGTCGCTCAGGCCAAGCACCGTTTCGCGCACGGTGCCATCGCCGCCGATTGCGACCACCGTGTCGACCTGGTCCGCATGCTGCGCCACGATCTGGCGTTCGCGAGGTCCGTTGCGTTCGGTGAATTGCGCGATGGTCTGCCACCCCTGATCTGCGTAGCCCTTCGACAGCTTCGTGATCACGTTGCGCACGGCCGGTTCCCCGCGCTTGGCGGTCGGGTTGGCAATCAGTAGGGCCGTCTTAGTCATTCGTGGATTCTCGATCGGGCTTGTTGCACGCGTATCGAATGGCGCAAACCCCGCCGCCCACCAGCAGGATGGCGCCAAGACCGTAGAGTTCCAGCCGTTCGATGTCGCCGAGCAGGTGGGTCATCGCTTCCCCGAGGTAGAAGCCGCCCATGCCGTAGAGTAGGGTCCAGGCGACGCCGCTGATCAGGGTCAGTAGCAGATACTTGTGGTAGTGCACCCCGGCGATGCCCAGCGCCATGGGCGTCACGACTCGCAGTCCGTAGAGGAACCGGAAACTGATGACGACGGCGGCCTCGTGCTTCTTCAGGAGCGCTTGGATGCGTTCGGCGGGGTCGGCCCAGCCGAGGCGGCGGGCGACAAGACTGCGACCGTGACGCCGGCCGACATAGAAGAACAGTTGGTCTCCTCCAAAGGCCCCGGCAAATGCCGCAACCATCATCGGGAACAATCCGAGCCAGCCATGATGGGCGGCATAGCCTCCGGCTATGAGTGCCGTTTCGCCTTCGGCCAGCGTGCCTAGCATCACAGCCAGGACGCCGTAGGTTGCGATCAGGGAGTCCATCGTTGCAGACACGATATGGCCGCGCCCCGGGATGCTTCATTAACAGGTCGTAATGCTGGCGAGTAGCCATGCGTTCTTAGTGTCTTGCCGTGACAGATCTTGAAACAGAGCAGCGGCATCCCGGTTGGATCCCTCGACTACTGGGCCCCTACGGCTACGTCGTTGGTTTCGCCGTCTGCATGTTTGTGGTGCTGAGCCTGTCTCGAGGGCTATTTGCCGTCTACTACTTCGAGCGCATTCACCCTGTGGAGGGGTTTGGCTGGATGTTCCTGTACGGCCTGCGCATGGATGCCATTGTGGTCTGCTCGGCATTGATCTTGCCTGTGGCATTCTTGGCCGTTGGCGGCAACGCAGTGAAGTTCCGGTCGGTCTGGCGCCTCTACTTCTGCGTTGCGGTGCTGCTGGTGGCCACGATGGAGTTGATGAGCATCTCGTTCATCAACGAATACGACGCGCGCCCGAATCGCTTGTTCATCGAGAACCTGGTGCCCAATGCCGAGCTGCGGGCAACCATCTGGGCGGACTACAAGTATGTCTTGCTCGGCATTGGCGTGGTCCTGTCTGGGGCTCTGTGGCTTTGTTGGCGACTCTCCAATGCCTTTGCCACACGAGTGACGATGTGGCCCAAGCTTCGTCAGGTGGGCGTCGCGCTGGTGGTCATGGCCGTGCTTGTTTGGGGGATCCGCGGTCTCGACCATCGGCCGCTCAACGTCAGCTCGGCGTTCTTCTCGACCGACCGACTGGTCAACGAGCTGTCGCTGAACTCGATCTACAGCGCTGCCTACGCCGCGTATCGGCGACGTCACGAATCCTCGCCGATCAAGCTGTATGGCAAGATGGATGAGCAGGAGATCGTGGCGCGCGTGCGCAAGTACATGCTCGCGGGGCCAGCCGAGTTCACGTCGAGGGAGTTTCCCTTCCTTCGCTGCCAGCCGGCCAGAGTGCAACGCAAGCGCCCCGCCAACGTCGTGTTGATCCTGGAGGAGAGCCTTGGCGCGATGTTCTGCGGTTGCCTGGGCGGTTTGCCGCTGACTCCGAACCTCGATCGGCTGAGCAAGGAAGGGCTGTTGTTTCGCCAGATGTACAGCACGGGCACGCGCACGGTCCGCGGCATGGAGGCGGCGATCTCAGGCTTCTTGCCGACTCCCGGCCGCAGCGTCGTGAAGCTTGAACGTTCGCAGAGCGGCTTCTTCACGGTGGCGCAGATGCTGAAGGAGCACGGCTACGCGACGGACTTCGTCTATGGCGGCGAGAGCCACTTCGACAACATGCGCGCCTTCCTGCTGGGCAATGGCTTTCAGAATGTGATGGACCAGACGACGTTCAAGTCGCCGGAGTTTCGCGGGACCTGGGGGGTCAGCGACGAAGACCTGATGCGGGAGGCGAACGCGAGCTTCGTTGCCCACGGTGAACAACCGTTCTTCGCGTTGATCCTGAGCACCTCGAACCACACCCCGTATGAGTTCCCACAGGGGCGCATCGATCTGTATGAGCAGCCGCAGGCGACCCGCAACAACTCCGTCAAGTACGCGGATCATGCGATTGGCGAGCTGTTTCGCATGGCGAAGCAGGAAGCCTACTTCCGCGACACGATCTGGATCATCGTTGCGGATCACAACATGAAGACGTTTGGCGACGACCTGATCCCGGTCGACAAGTTCCACATCCCGGCGTTGATCATCGGGCCTGGCATTGCCCCGGGGACCTACGACAAGGTGGCCAGTCAAGTGGACTTGATGCCGACGGTGTTGCCCCTGTTGGGTTTGGACTTGGAGCACCCGATGCTCGGACGCGACGTCTTGTCGGTGCCGGAGGATGTGCCTGGGCGCGCCGTGATGCAGCAATTCGATACGCACGCGTTGATGGTTGGCAATCGTGTCGTCGTGCATCGACCCTTGACCGAGGCGTTGCAGTTCGAATTTGTGGACCGGCGGTTGGTGCCTGCCGAACTCGACCGCGAGTTCGAATTGGATGGATTGGCACACGCTTTGGTGCCGTGGATGCTCTACTCACAGTCGCGACACCGCCTACCGAAGTAATCCCATATCTCCGATGGACAGCAAGACCTCTCTGGACGGCATTGAGATTCTCGTGGTTGACGATGATCCGACGTTCCGCGAGTTCGTTTGTGATGGACTGCGTGAACACGGTGCGAATTGCACCATGCAGATGAATGGTGCAGAAGCCATTGCCGCGCTCGCCGCCCCAGAGCTGCAGCCAGACCTGATCCTGCTCGACGTCATGATGCCGGAGATTGATGGCTGGCAAGTGTTGCGCGAGGTCCGGGACTCCGGTCGGGATGCATCGGTGGTGTTCGTTACGGCCCGCGAAGGCGTCGACGAGGGGGTCCGAGGTTTGCGTATGGGGGCGGACGACTACATCATCAAGCCGTTCGCGTTTGTGGAGCTGCTCGCGCGCATCGAGGCCGCATTGCGTCGCAGGCGGACTACCAGAGTAACGTGTGGCAACCTTCGTCTGGATCTGTTGGCTCGCGAGGCGTGCGTTGGCGAAGCGGTGCTCAACCTGACTGCGCGTGAGTTCGGTTTGCTGTTTGCGCTGGTGGAGTCGGGCACGGTGCTCTCACGCATGGAGTTGCTCCGGCGCGTTTGGCAGACCGATCACGATCCGGAGACCAACGTGGTTGAAGTTCATGTGGCGCGTGTTCGTCGCAAGTTGGCAACGGCCGACGGCCCCGAAATCGTGACCGAGCGAGGCAAGGGGTACCGCATGCGGAGTGAGCCGTGAGCGGTGCGGCACGCCCATGGTCGCTCAGCAGCAGGTTGCGTCTGCAGGTAGTCGTCGCCGCTGCTCTGCCAGCGTTGCTGGCGGTGCTCTTGGGGTACACTTTCTTGGTTGGATCGGCCAAGCACGAGTTGCATGCCTTGGTTGAAGAAGAACTCAGTGAGGCGACGCTGCGGTTGCCCGTGGCGTGGACGGTCGCCGACAGCTTCGAGGCTGTCGCGCAGCGCTGCCAGTCGGAGCATCCCGAGTTTCCGATGGCGTGGCGGGTCATCGAGACCGCTTCCGGCCGGGTGCTCGAGGAGTTGGGTCAGGTGTCCTTGTTGCGGCGAGTCGAGGACGTGCCTGGCCTGGCCGAGGGCGTCGTCGACTTTGGCGGCTCGATTGGCGGCAAGGTAGTGGTCGTCGATGAGGAGCGGTCTTTGCAGCTGCTGATCGATGGTTCCGTTCTTGACGGCAGCGCCCAGACCTACCTGTTGGCTTCGTCGATCACGGTCGCGTTTTGCGTTGTGCTCGCGGTGGCTGCCGGTGGCTTCATGGCTCGGCGCATTCGCCGCATGTTCGCGAGGGTCGCGCAACGGGTGAGTGGCGTGGGCGCCGTAGGGCTGGGTGACCCAGACCAGGGTGACCCAGACCAGGGCGAGTCAGAACAGGGCGAGCTGCTACCGGATGAGATTCGCGATGTCGCCGGGCAACTTCAGGTGGTGTTGCAGCAGACTCGGGCTGCTTCGGAGGAGGCTCGTGTGTTCACCATGAGCCTCGCTCACGAATTGCGGTCGCCGGTGCAGAACCTGATCGGGCAATCCGAAGTCGCGTTGATGAGGACGCGCGATGTTGCTTCCTACGAGAGTACGTTGTCAGCACATCTGGCAGAGTTGGTGAACTTCAGTGACGCGCTCGACAACTTGCTGACCTATTGCACCAAGGCGCAGGCTCGCGTCGAGCGCTACGAACAGTTCGATCTGGTCGACGAGGCGCAGATCAGGGTGCGCCGCGAGCAGCAACGCGGCGAGCGCAAGCAGGTTGCTGTCTCGCTATCGCACCGAGGCGATACCCGAATGTGTGGGGATCGCGAGGCGGTGATGCGGGGCGTTCGCAACGTGGTTGCCAACGCAGTGGATTGGACGCCGTCGGGCGGCGCGGTCACGATCGAGATCTTCGGTGACGATGCTGGGGTGCACATCCGAGTCGAAGATGGCGGGCCGGGCTTGCCCGTCGAGTTGCGCGAGAGGGTGTTCGAACCATTCTTCCAAGGGCCGGCAGCAGGTGCCCGGCGAATTGGTTACGGCCTGGGACTCGCGATGACCAAGAAGGTCGTCGATGCCCACGGCGGCCGCATCACGGTCACGGATGCGGCGTCCGGTGGCGCGCGGTTCGAGATCGACATGTCGCGCAACGCGCTGGATTCTGATTCCGCGCCGGCCGGCCTGACCCAGCCTTATTGATTCAGCCGGCCTGACTCAGTAAGGCGCGCGCACATTCCGCCGCGATCAGCTCGGCCACGACCAAGTCGTGCCGCTGGCGCGCTAGTTCGCCTTCTGCAGCTGCAGCAGCGGTAGCACGATCGCGATGACGATGCCGGCGACGACGACGGCGAGCATGACGATGATCACCGGTTCGAGGATCGAGGTCAGCTTCTGGGTCGCGAGGTCGACTTCTTCATCGTAGGTCGCCGAGATCCGCTCGAGCATCTCTTCGAGGTTGCCGGCCTGTTCGCCGACACCAACCATGTAGGAGATCGTGGGGGGGAACACGCCCGACAACTTCATCGGGGTGGCGATGTCCGTGCCCTCAACGACGCGGTCGTGAACCGTTTGCAGGGCGCCCTGCAGCACGACGTTGTCGAGCACCATCTTGGTGACTTGGATCGCTTGCAGGGCCGGAACACCCGAACGCAGCAGCGTCGCAAAGGTGATCGAGAAGCGTGCCATCGCCTGCTTCTTGGCGAGGTCGCCGAACACCGGCAGCTTCAGCTTGAAGTTGTCGAAGGCGAAGCGGCCCTTCTCCGAGTTGACGAACATCTGGAATGCGACGGCAATCGCCAGGATGCCGATCGCGACCAGAAGCCAGTAGTTGACCAGGAAGTCGGAGCAGGTGATCAGGATCTCGGTCGGCAGCGGCAGGTCTTGGCCGCGGCCCTTGATCAGCTGCGTGACGCGTGGCACGACCAAGGTCATCAGGATGGCGACGACGATGACACCGACGATCATCATGATCACCGGGTAGATCATCGCAGCGCCGACCTTGTTCTTCAGGCGCGTCTGGGCCTGCAAGAATTGCGCAAGGCGAACCAGCACGGCGTCGAGGGCGCCGGAGGATTCGCCGGCGCGCACCATGTTGGCGTAGAGGTCGTTGAAGTAGCCGGGATGTTGCAGCGTCGCATCGGCGAACGTCATGCCTTGCGTGACCTTCTCGCGGATGTCGCGGAAGACACTCTCGATCTTCTTGTCCGGCGCCTGCTCAATGATCATGCGCAGGGCTTCCGCCAGCGGGATGCCGGCTTGCAGCAGCGCTGCCATCTGGCGTGTCACCGCGGCGATCTGCTCGTTGCGCAGTTTGTTGGGCGTTTCGACGCCGGTGACGCCGCGGATCGCGACGGCGGACTTCTTCTTGCCTCGCGACTCCTTGATGTCGGTGACGAAAAGGGAGTCCTTCTTGAGCTTGACGCGCGCTTCGCGCGGCGTGTCGGCATCGATGATGCCCTTCTTGACGCGGTTGTTCCCGTCGATCGCTTTGTATTCGAAGATCGGCATTCTGTAGTTCTGCTAAGCGGTTGGCTGCTTGGGGAGCTCGGGAAGCAGCTCGGGGGAATAACTTCGGGGAACTACGTGATGTCCAGTTGGGTGACGCGCAGCACTTCTTCTGGCGTTGTTTGGCCGGAAATCAACTTGGAGACGCCGTTCATGCGCAGCGTCACCAAACCGCGTTCGAGCGCGGCCCGCTTGATCTGGCTGGCGGTCGACTTGTCGATGATCTGTTCCTGCACGACCGTATCGATCGGCATGACTTCATAGATAGCGGTTCGGCCAGCGAAGCCCGAGCGGAAGCACTCGTCGCAGCCTTTGCCGATCGCCAGCTTGCCGTCCGGGAACATGTCTTGGGTTAGCTTCAGATCTTCGAGGAAGAAGCGCTGTTGCTCGTTGGGTTCGACCAATTCCTTGCAGTTCGGGCAGAGCGTGCGCAACAGGCGTTGCGCGATGATGCAGAGCATCGACGACGACGCCAGGTAGGGCTCGACGCCGATGTCGATCAGGCGAGAAATCGTCGACGCCGAGTCGTTGGTGTGAACGGTTGAGAACACCAGGTGACCCGTCAACGCCGCGCGAATCGCGATGTCGGCGGTCTCACCATCGCGAACCTCACCGACCATCATGACGTCGGGGTCTTGACGCAAGAACGAGCGCAGGCCGGCCGCGAAGGTCAGGCCCTTCTTGGTGTTGACCTGCACCTGCGAGATACCGTCGAGGTTGTATTCGACCGGGTCTTCGATCGTCAGGATGTTGAGGCTCGGTGCATTGATCGCATCGAGGCAGGCATACAGCGTCGTCGTCTTACCCGAACCGGTTGGGCCGGTGACGAAGATGATGCCGTGGCTGTAGTTGATGTAGCGGCGGATCGTGCGCTCGGCGTCGTCTTCGAGGCCGATGTCATCGAGCGAGTAGATCTTGGTGGTCTTGTCGAGGATCCGGAACACGATGCGTTCGCCGCCAGCGACCGGCACGGTGCTGATACGAACGTCGACGTCACCGTCGCCAATGCGGATCGAAGCGCGGCCATCTTGCGGTAGCCGCCGCTCGGCGATGTCCATCTGGCCCATGACTTTGACGCGAGACACGATGGCCTCCTGCGCGCGGCGGGGCACCGACTCCATGTCGTAGAGCACGCCGTCGATACGCATGCGAACTTGCAGGCGGTCGGCGTAGGGCTGCAGGTGGATGTCCGAAGCGCGCAGCTTGAGCGCTTGGAACAGCAGCATGTTGACCAGCTTGATGACTGGTGCCTTGTTGGAGTCCAGGAGGTCTTCTGACTCCTGGATGTTCTCCGCAATGCTCATGATGTCCGTGTCTTTGACATCCTGCAGTGCTTCGTCGACGCCGTCGGCCTTGTGGCGATAGGCGCGGTTGATCAGATTGCCGATCTGGGTGCGCGGCGCGAGTACCGCTTCCACTTCGCGACCCATCAGCGTCGACAGGTCATCCATCGGCTGCACGTCGAGCGGTCGGTGGGTGGCGACACGCACGATGTCGTCTTCGTCACTGATCGCGACCAAGGCGTGCGTTCGCGCGAACTGCACCGGCACCCCCTGAATGAATGCATCGGGGACGTTGACGCCTTCGAGGCTGGTGACGACTTCGAGGCCCAGCATGTCGCTGAACAGCTCGAGGCACTGCGCCTCCGTGAGGAAGTTCTTCGCGACCAGGATCTGGTCGAGTTGCTGGTCGGTTTCGTGCTCGGCCAGCAAGGCCTCTTGGATCTGCGCGGGGGTCAGGCCTGCCTTGCGCAAGAGGCTCTCGCGCAAACGGTCTTTCGGGTAGCTCTTCGCGGGCTTCGGCTCAGCGCCTTCGGGTGGCAAGGTGTCGGTCATCGTGATCTGCCTACTGGGTGCCTGGCTGCTCTACAAACTGGCTGGTTGTGCAAAACGGGGTGCGTGCCAAAGTGCCACGCCACCCCCGTTGAAACGATCGCGGACCTAACGCTGCGCGTCTTGTGGCACAGCGTCGGGCGATGCCGGGCCGGGGGTGTTGCGCTTGCGACTGTAAGTCGGCATCTCGTATTCGCCTTGCGCGTCGAGGTCCTCGATCGTCGATCCCATGTCTTCGAGCGTGCGGGCCTGGCCCGACGGCAAGCCCGACCAGCGCCGGTCGATGATGCGCAAGCGGCGGGTGCCGATGTATTGCTCGGCCTCAAGCTTCTTGTTGAGGCTGACGTGGTAGAGGTCTTGGAAGCTGTCCTCGTCGAGGATCGTCGGCGTCACGAAGAAGTAGAGGTTCGTCTTGTTGGACGTTTCCTCACTGCGACGGAACAGAATGCCGAGGATCGGGATGTCCTTCAGGAACGGGATGCCGCCATCGCTTTCCGACTCCGAGTCTTCGATGACCCCGCCGATGACCATCGTTGCGTCGCTCGGCATCGTAACTTGCGTCTGGATGAAGCGGCTCAAGGTGATACCACCACCAGTCACCGAGTTCGGGTCGAAGGCGCCGACAAAGCGACTGACTTCGAGGCTGATGCCGAGGCGCAGGTAGTTGTTCGGCGAGATCGTCGGGGAGATCTCAAGGGTGATGCCTGCATCACGCGGCGTGCCAACACCACTTTGCGTGGTGGCGGTGCCTTGATTCTGCGTCTGCGTCTGGCGCGACTCGCTGGTGCGCACGATCGCGGTCTCGTTGTTG
>CAXBFC010000149.1:0-16953 GCA_963974725.1 uncultured bacterium
GGTCGCGGCGTTCGACTCGTTGCGTCTGTCCCAACGTTGTTGCAGGCGGGGCCGTTCGCATGCGTCCGTTGTTGCTGCACAGTTCGCGCCGCATCGATGCGCAGCAACCGCCACCCCCGGTGCCATCGAGTCATCGCCGCATCGTGCACTTCGAGTTCTTCTCGGGCGATCTGCCGCACGGTGTGCAGTTCTCCCGGCGAGTCGCCGGGCATCGGGAATAGCCAGGAACCCGTCGCGTCGAATCGCGTGAGGCGAAGCCGCCAACAAAGACGTGCCTTGGTTGGGAGTTCGCCCAGCCTTCGCACATCTTGGTGCCGATGGCCAAGCCGCAGGAGAGACAATGACCAACCCAACCGAGGACACGCTGCTTGGATCCGACCTGGCAGCCATTTGCGCGCGCTACGGCGCCCCGATCCGCTGCGAACACGAACGAGGCGTGCTTCGCCTTTTGTATGAAGGCGACGACGCACACCCGTCGCACGGTTCGGTCGAGTTGGCGGATGGGGTAGTCGTTTCGGTGGCGGGGGAACTCGAAGGGTCGCGTCACCACGGCAGCGGCCAGGAGATGGTTGGTTGGCCCGTGGAGGTTGTCTTGCCGCGTTTGGGCAAGCCGCAGCGCTGCGTGCAACTGGGCGACAACACCCGCTTCGAGTTCGCGCGGTGGGCGATCACCGTTCACGAAGGAACCGTGGCCTGCGTCGTGCCGCTGGGTGAGTCGCCGCCAGTGTCAGCCTAGCTTGCGCACCCGTTCCATCTGGCTCCCGGGGCCCTGATTTCGCCGTAGCCCAGTCTCGCCGTAGCCCAGTCTCGCCGCAGCCCAGTTCTTCCCGGGGCGCAGTCTTCCCGCGACAAGCTCCTCCCGCCACAAGTTCCTCCTCGCGACCCAGGTTCACGCGACCCAAAGCCCCGTGAATCACACTCTGACACCCGCGGGTTCGAGTGCCAACTGATCCGCGCACGCATCAAGCGGACAGCATCAGCGTCACGGTGACGAAGTAGATCACGACGCCGGTCAAGTCGGCGATCGCCGTGACGGCAGGCGTGCTGATCATCGCCGGGTCGCCACGTAGCTTCTTGACGACGATCGGCGTGATCGCACCGAGCAACGCCGCTGTCAAAACGTGTCCGATCATCGCGATGCCGATCGCAAGGCCAACGAAGGCCACGCTGGGCGCGTTCACGTCCGGGATGATGATCGTGTCCGGCGCTTCTGACGGGAACAAGCTGACGAGCACGGTATCCATCAGAGCGATGGCCCCGAGCAGCGCGCCCATGAAGCCCGCAACGCGCAGTTCCTTCCACAGCACGCGCGAGATCGTCGCTTTGGCGACATCGCCGATCGTCAACGCGCGAATCACCAGCGCACTGGCTTGCGTGCCGACCATGCCGCCGGTTGCCATGACCATCGGCAGCATCGCGATCAACGTCGCCGACGTCAGTGAGCCATGGAAGCGGGTGATCACCGTCGACGTGATCACCCAAAGCACTGCCAGCAGACACAGCACGGGAGCGCGACGCCGGACCTGGCGCAGCACCGGCTCGTCCATGTAGTCGTAGTCACCGACCTCGATGCCGTGACCGGTGATACCGGCCATCTTCTCGAAGTCTTCCTGTGCTTCTTCTTCGACGATGTCGACGGCGTCATCGTGCGTGACGATGCCGACGAGCTTGCCAACCGAGTCGACGACCGGCAGCGCGATCAAGTCGTAGTCGCGGATCAGGCGTGCGGCTTCTTCCTGGTCGGCGTCGGCGGAGATCGACACCAAGTCGGTCTTCATCAGCTCTTCGACAGTCTGGTCGTCGTCGGCTAGGATCAGGTCCCGCAGCGATACGAACCCGACCAGCTTGCCGCCGCGATCGAGCACGTAGCTGTAGTAGATCGTTTCTTTGCTCGGCGCCTGACGCCGCAGCGAAGCGATCGCGCTCTGCGCCGTCGCCTTGGCGCCCAGCACGGCATACTCGGTGATCAGGATCGAGCCGACCTGGTCTTCATCGAATGTGCCGCGACGCAGCAAGTCTTCGCGCGCCGCCGTCGACAGCATCGGCATCAGCCGCTTGCGCACACTCTCCTCGAGTCGGTCGAAGAACTCGGCGCGGTCATCACTGAGCATCGCCTGCACGACCTGCTGCACGCGATCGCGCCCGACGCCATCGACGTAGTGCTCTTGCACCTCGGGGTCGAGATACCAGAAGATGTCCCGTTCGAAATCCTGCGGCAGGTGGCCCAGGATCGTCGCGATTTCCTCAACCTCGAGGGCGCCCAGGATCGAGGCAGCGTCGCTCGGGTGCATCTCCTGCAGCACCTCGACAAGTTCGGCATGCTGGCCGTCGGCCAGCAATTCTCGAATCTCCGGGGTCAGCAGGTGGAAGCGCATGGCGGGAACGGACGATTGGGGGCGAAACGCAGGCTCTCGGGGCGATTGCCAGCCACCGGCTGGAGTGGCGGAGTCGGGTGGGCTGAGCGGCGCCACCGGGTTTCGGCCGTTGCCGCAGAAACCTGCGCAGGGACGTTACCGACTCGGGCCCCGACATGCACTTGCCGAGCAGTCCCAGTGTGGTCCCCTTGTTGTGGGCATGTTCAAATAGTGCGTGTGACTGCCCTTGACCGTGGCCAAACAGGTGGCTAGGGTTCTCGCTCGATTCGCGGCAGCAATGTCCAGCGGATCATGGTCGGGGCGTGGCTCAGCTTGGTAGAGCGCTGCGTTCGGGACGCAGAGGTCGGAGGTTCGAATCCTCTCGCCCCGACCAGTTTTATCTCTTGTCGATCGCGCCAATCGGCACGGATTCGTGCGTAGGGCACGCGCGCGACGCCCAAGACCGAACAGGGAACCCAAGACCGAACAGGGGATTGGCGGACGCCTGCTAGGTGTGCGCGAGCTTGCGCAAGCGCCGCAAGCACGCTTCCTTGCCGAGCAAGAACACCACATCGAAGAAGCCCGGCCCCTTGTTGGTGCCGGTCAAAGCGGCGCGAACCGGACCGACGAAGTGGCCGAACTTGATGTCGTTCGCTTCAGTGTAGGCACGTGCCGCACGCTCAAGCGCGGCTGGCGTTGCAAACGTCGACGCCGGCTCATCAGCGTCTTCTGCCGTCGGTAGGCGCACTGCTTCATCCGCGTCGCCTCGCGCAGCGGGGAAGCTGCTCGCCATCGGCAACGCCTCGAGCACATCCGCGAAGCCAGTGAACCATGCCTTGCACTCGGGGCGCTTCTTGATGGCCTTGGCTGCTTGCTCATCCAGCTCGGGATCGGCGAACAACCACTGGGCTTTGTCGGGGAACTCCGACAGCACGACGACGCGTTCCTGGTAGCACGCGACCACGTTGCGCAAGAAGCCTTGATGGGAATCCCACGAGCCACGCGGCAGCGCGGCTTCGAGCCACTGCCGACTGCGCGGCAGACACTCATCGACAGACCACTTGCGGATGTACTCACCGCACATCCAGTGCAGCTTGTCGGAGTCGAACTTCGCAGGGGCTTTGCCAACGCTGCTGATCTTGAACGCGGCCACCATCTCTTCTTTGGTGAACACGTCGCGATCGGCCGAGAAGCCCCAGCCAAGTAGCGCGATGTAGTTGAAGACGGCCTCGGGCGGGTAGCCGAGGTCGCGATACTCGAGCGTGCTCTTCACGCCGGGATCCCGCTTGCTGAGCTTGGCACCCTTCTGGTTGAAGATTAGCGGGATGTGCGCGAACTGCGGGCTCTCGTGGCCGAGCGCTTCGAACAACACCGTCTGTTTGATGCCGTTGAGGAAGTGTTCTTCGCCGCGCACGACGTGCGTGATCTTCATGTCGAGGTCGTCGACGACACACGCGAAGTTGTAGAGCGGCACACCATCGGGCCTCACCATCACCCAATCGTCGAGCTGCTTGGTGTTGACCTCGACCTCTCCGCGAATCAAGTCGGTGACCTTGACGACGCGATCCCTTGGCATGCGGAACCGTAGATTGCTGCTCACACCCTTCGCATCCAACGCAGCACGGTCCGCATCCGTCAGGTTGCGACAATGCCCGTCATAGCCGAGGAACGCGCTCTTGTTGGCCTTCTGCTTGGCGCGCACTTCATCCATGCGTTCCGGCGTGCAAAAGCAACGGTATGCATGGCCCGCAGCG
This sequence comes from uncultured bacterium, assembly GCA_963974725.1. GTDB lineage: Bacteria > Planctomycetota > UBA1135 > UBA1135 > UBA2386. The sequence continues at coordinate 4,109 of CAXBFC010000149.1, forward strand.
AGCAGCTGCTCGGCCACGACCTCGTAACGATCTAGGCGCTCCATCTGGAAATACGGCCCGTAGTCGCCGCCGCCGCACTGTTTGCCCGCGACTTCGAAGTCTGGCCCCTCGTCCCAATCGATGCCAAGCCACGCGAGGCCACCGAAGATGATCTTCAGCGACTCATCGGTGCTGCGCGCACGGTCGGTGTCTTCGATGCGCAGCACAAACGTGCCGCCGAGACTGCGGGCCAGGGCCCAATTGTACATCGCCGTTCTGGCACCACCGAGGTGCAGCGAACCAGTCGGAGATGGCGCAAAACGCAGGCGAGGAGTCGGGTGGATCATCGGAGGCTGACAGGTTGCATACCGCAACCGATTCGCACAACAGCGCGCTACCTGATTCCGGGACGGAACACAGGCTTCAGGAACTGTGCGGCCGGATCAGAAGCGCGAGCCACAACGATTCCCCGGAGCATGCCGAACAGCCCGAGACGCCAACCGTCGGTTGTCGCCGCCAGCATGCTGAGGCTGGCAGGGCCGACCCTGCAGAGCGTTCGCGGTCCGTCTGGCGTTCGGATCGAGATGCAGCTCTCGAGCACGCTCTCGGGTGCGCCTTTGACCGCAGCTACGACGGCGCCGCCTTGCTCGTGCAGCGTTGCCATGCGTTTGGTGTCGGAGTCGAAGGCCAGTTCCCTGACCAAGGGTGAGTCGCGAAGTAGCTCGTCGCGGGTGAGGCCCGCCTTGGCACCAGCAACCAGCAGCGCGACCTCAGTAGGGTCGCCGGTTGCGGTGGCCGGTGCGGACGAACTGATGTTCAGGTTGGCGTTGTTGCAGAGAACCGCGATCCGGAGCGCCTCGAGCAGTTCGGCATCGCCGTTGGCGTCGATGTGCTCGCCGCTGCGTTGCAACTCCCCTGCGGTTGCAAGGCCGGTGCCGCCGACCTGGACCTTGCCACTTGCGAGCAGTAGCTCGACCACGGTCATGCGGTTTTCGGTCAGTGTTCCCGTCTTGTCGGTCAGGATGACGGTGGTCGACCCGAGGGTTTCGACCGCGGCCAGTTGCTCGACGAGGGCGTTGCGGCGCGCCATGCGCCACATGCCGCGCGCGAGGGCCACGGTCGCCACGATCGGCAGTCCTTCGGGGAACGTTGCGATGGCCAGTGCAACTCCTAGTTCGATGGCCAGCGTCAGGTCGCGGCCGGACGCTACGAACACGCTAGCGATCAGCGCGGTGATGAACAGCGTCAGGACGATCAGCCGTCGCGCGAGCCGGTTGAGTCGCTTCTCGAGCGGCGTGATGTTGCTCTCCGCTTCGTCGACCAGCGATGAGATCAGTCCAAGCTCGGTGGCCATGCCGGTGGCGACGATGATGCCAACGCCTGTGCCTCGAGTGATCGCCGTTCCCTTGAAGAGCATCGAGGAGCGTTCGGCGACGACGGTCTCGCTGGTAACTGGATCGGTGCCCTTGCTTACTGGCAGCGATTCGCCGGTCAGCGGGGATTCGTCGGCCTGGAGATCGGACGCCGTAACGATGCGCACGTCGGCACACAGCACGTCACCGGCATCCAGAATCACGATGTCGCCGGGCACCAGCACGCTTGCAGGAACGGCCTGTGCGACGCCGTCACGTCGCACGATGGCCTTCGCATCACCGAGTTCGCGCAGCGATTCCATCGAACGCAGCGCGCGTCGCTCGGTTGCGAACCCGATCCCCGCGTTGAGCAGGATGACTGCTAGGATCGCGAAGCCTTCGACGTTTTCGCCATAGGCGAAAGCGGCCGTCGCAGCCGCTACGAGCAGCAAGGCGATCATGCTGGCGAACTGGTCCCACAAGATGCGCCAGGTGCTGCGGTGCTGAGTCTGGCGCAGCCTGTTAGGACCGTAGCGAAGCAGGCGTTGTTTGGCCTCCTGCTTGGTGAGACCTTGAGCACTCGCAGATCCCAGCGCGGCGACCACGGAATCGCCTGGCATGCTCCAGGGTGACGACAAGGCTGGGGCGGCTGCGCGCAGCTCGGTACGAGTTACCATATTGGGGACCGGCCAGGCGCCGTGTCGTGGCGTTGCCTAGGCAAGATCATGCTGTGTAGCGTGAGTTGTCAGCGAGCAGAACAGGTCGACCCATGTCGGTCAATCCTAACCGTTCGGGGCACACTCCCTGTTCGGGTTGCGGATCGACCAAGGCTACTTCCAACAGACCACATCGTTGCTCGTCGAACAGCTCACGCCTCAGGCTGCTTGTTCGTGGCGCCAGCAAGTTGCAGAACGCGACGGGTGATGATCGGCGCCGTAAGTTCAAAGAGCACGGTCGACGCCAATACGATCGGTAAGATTTGGTCGGCCAGGTCAGGGAAGCGTTGCGATGCGAGCAGCGCCATGCCAATCGCAACGCCGGCTTGTGGCAACAGCGCGAGTCCGAGCCACCGCCGCACCAGCACCGGTGCTGCGACGAGCACGCCGGTACAGCGGATGCCGACGTAGATGCCAACGCTACGCGCGGCCACGTAGATGGCTCCAATCCAGCCGAGTTCTGCGAGGCGCGAGACGTCGAGGGATGCTCCCGCGAGCACGAAGAACAGGATCAGGAACGGCCACTCAATACCTTCGATGGCGTGGAACGGTCGCTGATGGTGCTTGGCCAGGCTCGAGACGGTGCTGCCCATGGCCATGGCAGCGAGAATCGGAGAGACGCCAAGCCAGGTCGCGGCCCCCGTGCACAACAGAACCATGCCGAGTGCTTCGGCAAGGGTTGGTTCGCCTTCGCGGATTCGGCCGGTCAGGTAGGCCATCGGTGCACCGAGGCCGCAGCCGATCAGCAGGCTGCTTCCGACTTCGCTGGCTCCGGCGAATAGTCCGTCGCCGAGTTCGCCATGACCGAGCACGACGCCAGCGGTGGTCATCAGGAGCGTGAACAGCAATAGGCCCCAGGCGTCGTCGAGAGCGGCGACGCTCAGCAAGGTCTCGGGGAACTCACCTTTGGCGTTGGTCTCGCGGACCACGTCAAAGGTTGCCGCCGGAGCGGTCGCTGGCGCAATCCCGCCAAGTAGCAGCGCGATGGGTAGATCCACTCCAAACAGCAGCAGCGCCGTGATGACGAACAGCGACGCGCACAGGACCTTGCCGATGGACAGGCCGAACACGATCTTGCCGCGTTCTCGCATGGCCTTGGGGTGGAACTTCTCGCCGAGCAGAAAGCCGACCATGCCCAGTGCAATGCTGGTCAACAGCGTGAACAACTTCGCGACGAACTCGCCGGGGACCGTGCCGAACCCGTGTGGGCCGACGGCGATGCCGCCGAGCAGCAGCAGGGTGACGCGCGGTAAGAATGTGCGCCGACCAATCAGGTCGGCGAGCAGTCCCAGTAGGAACAACATCCCCAGTATCAGGAGGAGCGTTGCGTCGGGCATGTGAGGCGAGAATAGCGGTTGGCGCCGAGCGGCAAACCTGTGTTGTGGCGTTTCTGCTCGAGACGGATATCGACTTGGTTTCCTTGGTGCCGAGCAGCGTGATTGCCGGCAAGCACCGCATGGCCGAGGCGGAGGCGCAACTGTGGCACGAGTAGGTCGGTGCCTGGGTTTGTTTGCGGTCGGTGCTACTCACTATGACCTATGGTCTGTGGGCGGCATTGTTGGACGATATTGATGGAGGATGGGGAACCCCGAACCAGCACGAGGCCGGAACCATGGATGCAGCAACCGACTTGCAGAACCGAATCAAAGCCATTGTGAAAGGCGGCGATGCCGTGCGGCAGAAGGTCGCGGCTGCCACTGCGTCCGCTGCTCGGGTCGCACTCGATGGTGTGCACGATCTGGTCGATGTCGTGCACACGACCACGCGCGGAGCTTCCGAAGCGTTGGCCGACGTCGTTGCCGACGAACGGGAGAAGACGCTGCGCGAAGTGGTCGAAGGGCTCGGGGATGGGCTCGAGACCGCCGCTCAGGCAGCGGAGTTGACCCTTCGCGAAGCACGCACGAAGCTGATGAACTTCGCGCGCGAAGATCGTGACCGGTTGGCGACCGCCTTCGAATCGATGTCGCGGCAGTTCGTCGACAGTGTCGCAACGGGAGCACGCCTGGTGCGAGACCAAGGTCGCGCCCAGGTGGATGAACTCGGTCAGCATGCCTCGGCAACCTTGCGTCGGATCGAGCCGTCCGTGAAGGCGGCGGTCGGTGCGGCGCGCGATGATCCTGCGGGGTTGGTGAAGGGGGCGCTGGACGGCGCCGTCGCGGCGGCTCGTGGCGCGACCGGCGCACTGTTCACGGCCATCGCCTCGAGGTTGGCTGCGGCGGGCGACAGGATCACCCCGCCGCGCGAACCGAAGTCCTGATCTATGTTGACGGACGCGATCGGCCATCTGAAGCGGCATGCCAAGCGGGTTGGCGAAGTCGCCAGCGTGCTCGTCAAGTACGGGCTCGCTGACTGGCTGACCTGGCTCAAGGTCGATTGGATCCAGAACCGTCTGCGCAGTTCCGACGGGTCGCGACTTCACGATCACAGTTTTGAAGCGCGGGTTCGACTTGCGTTGATGGAGCTGGGCACGACCTACACCAAGCTCGGCCAGGTCTTGAGCACGCGCCCCGATGTGGTCGGCCCTGCGCTCGCCGAAGAACTCAGCCACCTGCAGGCAAACACGCTTGCCGATGCTCCGGCCGTGGCCAGGGCGGCGCTGATTGCCGAACTCGGTGGGCCGCCGGAAGAGTTGTTTGCGAGCTTCGAGAGCGAGGCGTTCGCCTCGGCGTCGATTGCACAGGTGCACCGCGCAACGTTGCACAGCGGCGAGACTGTCGTGCTCAAGCTGATGCGCGCAGGCGTCAAGCAGCAGGCCGAAACGGATCTCGAAATCCTTGCCGTGCTCGCGCATCTGCTGGAAGAACGCACGACGCTGCTGCGCCCATACCAGCCCACGAAGTTGGTTCGGGAGTTTCAGCACACGCTGCGCAACGAGTTGCGGTTTACCCATGAGCGCCGCAACCTTGAGCAGTTCGAGCGTTCGTTTGCGGGCGACCCGACCGTTCGGTTCCCCAAGGTTTACGGCGAGTTCTGCACCGAACGCGTGCTCACGATGCAGTATCTCGACGGCGTGTCCGCAGCCGACGCCGATGCGGTGCGGGCAACCGGTATCGCGCCCTCCGAGTTTGCTCGACGGGGCGCGAACGTCTACCTGGAGATGATCTTCCGCGACGGGTTCTATCATGCCGATCCGCACCCCGGGAATCTCCTGGTGCTGGGAGACGGCCGCGTCGGTGTGCTTGACTGCGGCATGGTTGGGAGGGTCGACGATGAGCTGCGCGCGAACGTGGAGGCGATGCTGCTCGCGGCCGTCGAGCGCGATGGCCGCGAGCTGTGTGAGATGGTGTTCCGCATCGCCACGGTGCCCGCCAACATCGATCGTCGGGCGCTGCAGGATGAGATCGAGGAGTTCCTCGGTGACTATGTGCAACGCGATCTGGCAGATCTCGAAGTCGGCACTGCGCTCCGCAGGCTGTTCGGCATCATTCGCCGCTACCAGATTGCCCTGCCGTCCAAACTGTCTCTGTTGCTGCGTACCATCATCGTGCTCGAAGGCACGTCGAGAGCGCTTGACCGTGACTTCAGCATTGCCGAGCTGTTCGTACCGTTCTATCGCCGGGCCGTGCGGCGCCGCTTCGCCCCGCGGCGGATCTGGCGGCGGGTAATGCGCTCCGGACGCGACTGGGAGCGATTGCTGGTGGAGCTGCCCAACGACCTGCAGCAGCTGCTCGAACAGCTGCGCGCTGGCACGTTGCGGGTGCAGTTTGAGCACCGCAAGATTGAAGCGAGCGTCAATCGCCTGACGCTCGCGATGCTCGTTGCGTCGCTGATCCTGGCGTCGTCGGCGTTGTGGGCGAGTTCTGCGCCGCCTCGCATTGGCGAGGTTTCCTTGTTGGGTCTACTGGGCTACCTGCTGGCGGCCTGGCTCGGGTTTCGACTGTGGCGCGGCGCGAGCAAGCACGTCGATCGTTAGCCCTGTCTGGATCGCGGCTACACAACGGCCAAGTCCCGCCGCTGGATCGCCCTAGAGTGCGACGTAGTCCTACCAGCGAGCACCCCGCGAGGTCTGTCGTGAGCTAACGAACCTGCACCGGTAGCGCTGGCGCCTCTTCGCTACCAACCGCGAACGGAACGGTCGCCACCCGCGTACCACTGCTGGCGACCAAGGTGTAGCTGCCAGGCGTGAGCCAGATCTTGGCCGTGCGCCCATTCTGCGTCACGGCGCGAACGGTGAGTTCGCGGACCAACTGGTCACTTCGGCGGATGACCAGTTGCACCGTCAAGCTGTCGGTTGCAAGGTCTGGCGCGGTGACTTCGAAGCGTTGCAGCACGCCGGATTGCAGAGCCAGACTCAGGTCGGTCTGTTCGTTGGCGCGGATCGTGAACGGCACGGTCTGTTCGGCGCAGCCGTTGCCATAGATCAACAAATTGTAGGCGCCGGGCCGGAGTAGCGGGCTCTCGACGTGGTTGGCGCGCAGGTCGAGCACTCCTTGCGTGGCGCCACCGTCTTGGCGGCGGGCGCGGAACTGCACGCCGGATGCATCGCCGGATTCGATGCGCGCCCGCAGCGTGCCACCAGCGGCCAGGCGGATCGTGCCGAGTTCTTGGTGTGCATCTACGGCAAGCTTGTGGGGGCCGCTTTGGTAGCGCGGGTAGTTCTCGGTGGCGATCGTCAAATACCAGCTGCCCGGCACGAGGGGGTCGAAGGTGAAGGATCCGTCGGCGGCGGTGGTTGCCGTGAGTCGATTCAGGACAGACTGGCCGGCGCGGCCGGCGAGGACTTCGATGTTGGCCAGTGGTGTGTTGTCGGGCGTGACCACGGAGCCGGTGAGCTTGGCACTTGGCCGGCCGATCGATTTCACGCGCAGGGTGACGTCGCCGGCGCGCGGATCGATGCCGGGCTGGATCAGTAGTTGCGTGCCTTCCGCTTGCACGCGGAAGCTGATTGCTTGCTCGGGGCAGTTGGAAATCGTGAACCGGCCGAGTGCGTCGGTGACTCGCAGCATCATCTGGCCCGGCCAGCTACAGGTGACGTGCGCAGCGGCGACGGGAGTGTTGTCTTCGCGCAGCACGCGGCCTTGTAGTTCGAGGCCGCGGGACAATTGCAGATCGCAGGTGGTGGTGGTCGCGGCGGTCGTGACGACGGTGCGCGACACCTTGCCAAGTTGCTGGTGACTCGCTTGCACGGTGGTTTCGCCGGCTGGCAGGTCCGGCAAGGTGAAGCTGCCGTCGGCAGCGGATCGTGTCGCAAGTTCTGCCAAGATCTCCGTGTCGGTGCCGACTCGGATCGTTGCCTTTGCCGCAGGAGTGTCGTCCGGGCCAAGCACGATGCCGCGAATGGTCGCGCCGCGTTGCAGCCTAACGTGCACGATCGTGTTGTTCGTTGCTGTGACTTCGCACGTGTCCGCGAACGGCGCGAAGCCGGCGGCGCGCACGCGCAGCGCTTGCTGTCCGACGGGAACTCCGACGACCCGGAAGCGCCCTTCCTGGTCTGTGCGCGTGATCGCCGGAAACGGAGGTTCTCGTTTTAGGGAAGAGCGCGTCTGTTCGCCGACTTGCACTACGGCTTGGGCCACGGGTCCGTTGCCGCCCGATACGATGCCGGAGACGGTGCCGCCGAACCCGGACAGCATGATCACCAACTCGTCGGGTTGGTCCTCTTGCGCGACGTCGAGTGCGTCGGATGCGGCGAAGCCAACCGCTCGCGCGGCGATCGATAGCGGCATGCGGCAGGCGCGAACGCGAAAGCGGCCATCCGGTCCGGAGCTTGCGATTTGCTCGGGTTGGCCGCGGAACGGCGGTTTCGCTTCGATGCTGGCATTGGCAATCGGTGCCATTGCCGCATCGACAACGATGCCAGCAACCGTGACGCCGCTCAGTTCGAACGTCACGTCCGTCGTCTTCCCGTTGTGCACCGTGACTCGCTTGGCTCGACCGATGTTTGGGAACGTAGCCACCACCATCCCGCCCGCTGGCACGTCCTCAAACACGGCCATGCCGTCGAGGGTGGTCCGCATACGGCGCGCGGTCAAGGCTGCCGCGGTGCCGCTGGGCCACGCGAGCACCAAGACTTGCTGCGCCGGTGATTGGTCGTCGGCGTAGACCGTGCGCACCGAAATCGTGCCGCCGGTGACGTGCGATTCGGCGGGTGGAACGGCAACGGCATCTCGCTCGCTGGTGGGAGTGTTGTCGGTCGTTGTTGCGGTTGCCGGGTTGCCGTGCTGCGTGCTTGCGTGGTTCGTTCTGGCATCGCTCCCCGGCGTAGCCACTGGCGCCCGGGTGCTGGGTAGCCAAGTGTCGGAAGTCAACAGTAGCGCCAGCAACAGTGCCATTAGCAGCAGGGCCATCAGCAATACCGTCGCGCTCAGGGCTTGGCTCTTCGTCGTCATCGCAGCCTCTCCTGCAGGATACCAGCAGCCGAGCCTTGTTGCAGGTGCGTCGAGGCACCGTGCCGGTGACCATCAGCTACCGATGATGGCCGCGGTCGCTTCCAATTCGAGCAGGCAACCGAAGTGCAGACCGCCACACGGGATGATCGCGCGCGCCGGCTTGTGATCACCAAACCACTCGGCGTAGGTCTTGTTGATCTGCTGCCAGTGATCGATGTTGCTGACGTAAATGCGGACCTGAAGCACGTGGTCACGTCTGCTGCCGCCGGCGTGGAGCAGGTTCTCCATGTTGTTGAGCGCTGCGATGGTCTGCTCTTCGATGGAGTCTGGCACCGCCTTGGTCTCCGGGTCCATCGGAAGCTGGCCCGAGATATACAACGTGCCGTTGTGGCCGATGACCGGGGAGTAGTGGCCGGCCGGGGTGGGGATGCGCTTGTCGGTTGGAATGTGCATGGCTGGTGGGGTGGGGTTAGTGGTACTTGCCGGTGTTCAAGTCGCGCTGCATGTCCTCGTGACGTTTGACGATGCCGTGCATGGCGATGTAGACACCGTTGGGGGCGAGGTTGGCTGCTGCGATGGCGCAGCCGACGTTGATCGGCGCGTCGGAATCGGAGAATCGCTCGGGTCGCATCGCCCCGGTGATGACAATCAGCTTGTCCGAGATGTGTTCCGCCAAGAACGTAGCGGTCTCCAGCATCGTATCGGTGCCGTGCGTGACAATGATCTTGTCGTTGCCAGCTTCGCGAATGCACGCCAGCAGCAGCTGTCGATCTGCTGCTGTGATCTCGGTGCTGTCTTTCTGGAACGCGGTCCGCAGCTCGAATGCGAACGACGGATTGAGTCGCTGCAGCAGCCGTTCGGTCGCCGGTTCGCCAAACTCGAACGCGTAGCCACCGCTGCTGCGCGGATAGTCCTTGTCGATGGTCCCGCCGGTCTGGATGAACGTGATGCGCATCCGTCCATGTTGCCACTTGGGCGCGGCACAGCGAATACTCGCGGTCTCGATTGCGGCGCGTGAACCTGGTTGGGTGACGCTTCCGAGCGTTCGCAGCTGCCGTGGCCGGATGCTGCCTTGCTGCGGGCGTGGCTACATCAGGCAGATCATGCCGCGGGCAAGATTCCGAGTGTTAGCGACGCCGGCGGTTTGGCTTCGCGGCTTCTTTCATGGGCTCGGGTAGGTCGAGTGCGCTGACGACGCGCAAGCCTGGGATTGCTTCCCGCAGGCGCACAACGGCCTTGGCGGTGGTCTCGGTCTCATACAGGTAGAGACTTCTCAGGTGCTTTAGCGAAGCCAGCGCGGTCAACGCGTAGTCCCCGGTCGCTGTGCCAAACAGGTTGAGGCTGCGCAGCTCTTGGCATGCGGCGAGTTCTTTGACGCCCGTGTTGCCGACTCGCGTTTGCCGAAGGCTGAGCTTGGTCAGTCGCGACATCTTGGCCAGTTCATGGCAACCGGCATCGCCGACTTGGCTGCGTGCCAGGTCGAGTTCAAAGATGTTGTTGGCGATCGGGCCGAGCTTGGCCAGGGTCGCGTCCGAGACGTTTTCGGTCTTGCCGCAGCATGTGACCGACAGCAGTGGGTTGCCGTCGCCGATGCTCCTTACCTGAAACTCCGAGCCGGCAAAGCTCTGTAGCACTGCGGCCGAAACCGGGCGCAGTCCCTTGCTCAGCGTTACCGCTGGAGATGGACCGGACCGCCTGCTGGGTTTTTTGGCCGTCGTCTTGATTGGCTTGCTGGGCTTTGCTTTGCCGCTGCTCTTCTTGGCTTCGCCAGTCCAGTCGCCGAAGTCGGCGCCCTCGTCGATCCACTTGGTGATCAAGTCGATTTCGCGCTTCGACAGCGGTCCCCCGGACTTCGCCGGCGGCATGCGATCTTCATCGTCGGCCGGCAACGTGATCGAGTCGAGGATCAGCGAGGCGTCCGTGTCCTTGGCCACGAACAGTCGACCGCGCTTGCTCTTCTGGATGTTCGCCAGCGTGTCGAACATGACCTTGCCTTTCGGTCGCTTCTTGCGGCCGTTGCTGTCGACATATTCTGCCCGGTGACACTCGATGCAGTTGCGCTCGAGGATCGGGAAGATGTGGCGTTCGAAGATCACTTTGCCCTTGCTCTGCGCCGTGAGCGGCACAAGCAAGGTCAGCAGGATTAGCGACAGACGGGTCAACATGAGCGAGTGGTGGGGCGGCAGAGTGCTAGAGGCTTGGTCTGTTGTCAGCAACCGGCTAACTGCCAAAGATCTCGGTGGCAGGCATGCCCTTGTCGGCGATCTTGAACGGTCGTCCCGAGGGCGAGGTCAGCACGTGATCGGTCGGAATGCCACACGCGTAGGCAATCGTGGCGTTGAGGTCGGGGATCGACATCGGGTCCTTGATGACTTCGCGGCCTTCCTTGTCGGTCTTGCCGTAGCGCATGCCACCCTGCACTCCGCCACCGGCCAGCAGCGCGCTGAAGGCCTTCGGGTAGTGGTTGCGGCCGTTGTCTTCATCGATGTCGGGCGAACGACCAAACTCGCTGGCGAGCACGACCATCGTGTCTTCGAGCAAGCCGCGGGCGTCGAGGTCGGCCAGCAGTGCGCTCAAGGCTTGATCGATTGCCGGCACCAGTGTCTCCAGGCGATCGAAGTTTTCGCTGTGCGTGTCCCAGCCACCGCTCATGACTTCGACGTAGCGGACCCCGTGTTCGACCAGGCGACGCGCCAACAGGCAGCCGCTGCCGAACTTGGTGTTGCCGTAGGCTTCCTTGATGCTGTTGCTTTCCTGATCGATGTCGAACGCCGTGAGGTCGCTGCTGCGCATCAGCTTGACGGCATCGGCGTAGGCTTGGTTGTAGGAGCCGACGGACAGTTGCTTGTGCTTGTCGCTGAAGCCCGAGTCGAGCTTCTTCAGCATCTCCAGGCGCTGCTTGAAGCGACGCTCGCTGACGCCGTTGGGGCGCGCCGCGTTCTTCAGGCCGTCGTCGGGATCACCGATCGGGACCGGCTGGTATTCCGCCGGGAAGAAGCCTGCTCCGGGCGTGTCCGCGCCACCGCCGACGATGACGTGACCCGGCAGAGTGTCGTTGTGACGACCGGCCATGCGGTGGCACCACGCACCGGTGCTCGGGTGTTGGATCGTGCCGCGCAATTCGTAGCTGGTCCGCATCAGATACTGCGCTTGCGCGTGTGCGCCCTGCGTGCTCGACAGCGAGTTGATGACGCACGCCTTGTCCATGTGGTTGGCAAGGTTGGGTAGGTATTGCCCCAGCATGATGCCATCGGCGCGGGTGCGAATCGGCGTGTTCGGCCCTTGGGTCTTGGCTCCCGGCTTCGGGTCGAGCAAGTCGACGTGGCTCATGCCGCCCTGCATGAACAGGTAGATGACGTGCTTGGCAGTGGCGCGACCGAGCACGACGGGCTTGGTCGGGTTCTGTGGATCCTGCCACAGGGATTGCGCGACGGCACGGGGGCCGAAGGTGGCGGCAGCGCCAACTCCGAGCATGGATTGGGCGATGCCCGTGAGGAACGTGCGACGAGTGCCTTCGTCGGCGCCGCGGATGATCTTGCGAAGTGACATGATTGCCTTCGGTTGGTTGGTTTGCGGCGGGGGTTATTGCACGAAGCGGAACTCGTTGCTGTTGCACAGCACCCAGACCAGGTCGTTCAAGGTCTTGGTGCCGTTGATGGCAACTTGTCGACGCCAATCGTCGAGCTCTTCGGGGGTCGGTTCGCGGTTGAGCGTGGTCAGGAACGCGACGCGGATGCGGCGCGCGCCATCGGTGGCGAACTGCAGGTCGCGACGCAGCGCCGATTGGCCGTTGAGCACGCGTTGGTCGAGGAACCCGTTCATCAGGGTCAGCACCTGTGGCACGGTCGCGACGTCCGAAGACGCGTCGATCGTTTCGCGATCGGACTGACCGAACTCGCGCAGCATGTGGCCGAGGCGCGCTGGTTGGGCGAGGTCGCTAGCGCGCAGCATGTCGACTTCCTGGCCTTTGGCGGCGCGTTCGCCGAGATTGACGCCCATCTGCTCGAGTTGCTTACGGATCTGGGCGACGCGAGGCAGGTCGCCATCGCGGCGGGCTGCAGCGAGTTCGCGAAGCAGCGGTTGCGCGCGCTTGCGGGCGTTGCGGTCGCGGGCCTTTTGCTTCTGCATCTCCTGGCGCCGTTCCTTGGCACGATTCTGCATCATGCCGCGGCCGCCCTTGACGATTCGCAGGATCTCGTCCTTGTCGGCGCCCTTGACTTGCTCGTAGGACGCGTAGACGGGGGCAGCGCGACTGTCCGGCGCTCGCAGTCGTTCGTCGATGTCGTCGTAGACCAGCGTGATCAGTGAGTCCCAGACTTGCTGGGCGCTCATGCGACGCAGCACCGGGCCGGTGAACAGCGGCGCCGTTCCCGGCATCGGATCCTTGATGTCGACCTGTTGCTGGAACAGTTGCGTGTGCAGCAGCACCCGTTCGAATTGGCGCAGGTTGAAATCGACTCGCACCATCA
>CAXBFC010000150.1:0-16924 GCA_963974725.1 uncultured bacterium
CTGCAACGAACGGCATCGAGTTTCGGGTCTGTATTTTTCGGGTATGACACCCACGAGACGTATATCCGGGCAATCGGGCCGCCGGATCCGTCCGTGCGCAGGCGGTTAGTTTTTCAGCTTCTCACGCAACTCGGCACTGTTCGGGTGCCGCGTCATGCCCTTCTGCCACATCTCACGGGCACGCGCCGGATCGCGCTCGGCCAGCATGTTGCCGAGATAGAGGTAGGTCTGCGCCTCGTGCTCTTGCGCCGGCATGCTCTCCTGCTGCTTGACCAAGGTTTCGAAGTGGCTGATGGCGTCCTTGCCCTTGCCGAGGAATGCCGGCCAGAAGGTGTAGCTGACAGCCTTCGTGAACCGCGCCTCCCAGTGGTTCTCATCGAGCGCAAGCACCTTGTCGAACTGGCCGTCGGCCTTCATCGACAAGTCCCACTTGGTGTTGTCCATCTGCAAGTAGGCCATGTAGGCACTGGCCAGATTCATCTGCGACTGCGGGTCGTTGGGGTTGGCCTCCGCCAACGCCTCGATTTCGGCGATGACTTCATCCATCTTGCCGGCTTCGAACGCGCGTTTCCAACCCTCTGGATCCTCGAAAAAGCTGGTCCCAAGCAGCCCCTTCAAGTCCTTCTTCAGATCGAACGCGACCGCGCCTGCTTCGCCACCCAAACCAACAGCCGATGCGTTGAGCGCCTTCCCCGAGAGGTTGCTCATGTAGGCCTCGACGGCCGCAGCGATCTGCTCCGAGGAGACGCTCGGCGCCTCGCTTCGGTCGATGCTCGCCGGAGCGACCGCGTTCGTCGGCCGCTTCGCCAACTGATCGAGACGCTTCGTCAGCGCCTGATTGTCGGCCTGCAACTTCTGCAGCGAGCTTTCCAGTTGGCCGATGACCAACGTGTCCGTGGACGTGTCGCCTGGTTGCATGGCGAGCGTTACGCCGACCGCAGCAGCAGAACCAGCGAGGATGGAGATAACGAGGATGGCAGCTGTATTCATGGGCGCATAGAGAGGAAACGGCAGTCGCCGTGGCACGGGCGGGCACTACTCTAACCCACCAGGACTATTTCTAGAGTGCCCCATGCAGGTCTACGACTCCCACTGCCACATCGGCCTTGACGGCAAGGTTGCCCCCGAAGATGACCACTCACGAGCGGTTGCGGCGTCCGTCGGCGCGCTTCTGGTCGTTGGCATCGACGCTCCGACCAGCCAGGCCGCCCGCGAACTCGCGCGCTTGCCGGGTGTGCGCTGGAGCGCAGGTCTGCATCCAAACGACAGCACCAAGTTTGACGAGCAGTTCTCGATCATCGACGAGCTTGCCCGCGACCCCAGCTGCGTCGCGATCGGCGAGACCGGCCTCGACTGCTTCCGCGATCGCACACCACTTGCGCAACAAGAGCATTCGCTGCGCGCACACTTGGCGTTGGCTCGCGAACTCGACAAGCCAGTCATCTTCCACTGTCGCGATGCGTTCGAACCGCTGTTCCGCGTGCTGGATGACGAACAGCCCGTGCGCGGCGTCATGCACTGCTTCTCGGGCGGCATCCCCGAAGCCAAAAAGTCTCTCGAACTCGGCCTGCACTTGTCGTTCGCCGGGCCACTGACCTACCCCAAGAACGACGTGCTGCGGGAAGCGTGCGCCTATACGCCGATCGACCGCGTGCTAGTCGAAACCGACGCACCGTTCTTGCCGCCGCAATCGCGCCGCGGCCGACGCAACGAACCGGCGCTGGTGATCGAGACCTTGACCAAGCTTGCCGAGGTACGCGGGCTGTCACTTGAGGATGCCGCCAAGGCGACCTACGACAACGCGATTCGACTGTTCGGCTAGCGCCCGTTGCGCAGCCTCACTTCGGCGGCGGACTTGGCTTCGGCGACAGGGCCGAATTCGCCGCCGCAGAAGATGCGGCCGGCTGCGGCGCTACGACTGGCGCCAAGGGAACCACCGCCTTGCTCGGCTCGTGTGGCTTGGCGAAGAAGCGCAACGCACCGATGATGCGCGGGTCCGTCGGATGCTTGCGCTGCAACTCGAAGATCACGCCCCTCGCTTCGTGAGTGCGCCCCAGTTCGTGCAACAACCGGGCACGATCGAACTGAACGTCGATGGTCTTCAGACCGCGTTCGACGCTGGTGTTCAAGTGCTGCAACGCTCCTTCGACGTCACCCAAACCGTGCCGCGCACGCGCGGCCAACCGGTAGACGTAGCCCTTCGGCTTGGCGATCTCCAGGCAGCTGAGCGCCATCTGTTCGGCGGAACTCCACAGAGCATCGTCGCCTGACAACCGCGCGGCCTGCAGCTTGGCTTGCACAACCAAAGTGCGCACCCATGGATCGTCGGGCGATCGCTGCAATAACTTGGCGCCAACCGCCATCGAACGTTCGGGCATCGCCTGCTCATCCTGCAACGCCACCAAAGCTTCCAGCAGGTTGCGCAACGCGTCGTGGTGTTCGGGATACAGCTCGTGCGCGCGCTCCAACGGCGCCACCGCCAGCACATGGTTGCCGTGTCGCATCTGGCAAGCACCGGTGCCCCACCAACCGCGGAACGACTCCGGATTCTGCGCCAACTCTGCTTGCCACAGATCGCGTTCGTCCTGGTAGAGCAGCGACCGATGCGCCGAGGCCACCACAAACAGCGTCAAGACCACGGCAAACGCACCTCGCAACGCCGGCCGCGGCAGCGCCGCAGTCCAGGCCCGCAAACGGGGTAGCGCAGCCATGGCAATCGCTGCCAGGCCGAGCGTCGGGCCGTAGAACCGGTGTTCGGCGAACGGCATGTTGAGCGGCACTACGATCCAAGGCAGCGCGATCGCCCAAGCCATCGCCGTGCCAATGCGTCGCAAGCGAGCCTGCGGACCGCGCCACATCCCCACTACCGTCAAGCCAAGCATCGTGCCCCAGCCGAGCAGCACCGCAGGATCCAAAAAGGAATCGCGATAGACGACCACCGGATCAAGCGACAGGGGCGTCGGCACAACGTTCTGCCACAACATGCGCGGCAGCAGCGTGCCCATCGTCGCCAACTGCATGCCGAGGGTGCGGCCGTAGCCACTACTGGGGTCCTCGCCAGTGCGTCCGAGCAATTGCACGGTGGCTTGCCCTAGAAGCAGTTTGCGCACGATCAAGTAGCCGACCACCAATGCAACAACTGGTGCGATCCCGGCGATGGCACGGCGCCAGTCTGCTGCGTTCGCCATGCGGTGACGCAGGCAGAACGTTTGCACCAACAGCAGTCCCGGGATCACCACGCCAGTTTCCTTCGCACCACATGCGAGGACCGTGGCAAGCAGCATCACCAAAAGCGGTGCAATTTGGCCGCGACGACGTTGCCAGCTGACGTGCGCAAACAGCGCCATCACGATCCCGAGCGCAGCCAGTAGCTCGCTGCGAGCGGAGACCAGATTGACTGCTTCGGAAGCCAGCGGATGCACGGCAAACAACGCGGCAACCACGAACGCCGAGCGACGGCGACGCGTTAGCCGGCACAGCCACCAGAACAACATCCCGGACACTGCCGCATGGATCAGTAAGTTGCCAAGCTTCAACGACCAGGCGGACGAGCTGACCGTCCAGTTGATCGCGAACGTCGTCAACAACACCGGTCGGTACATGCGGCCCGGGCCAGCGCTGAACGCATCCGGATCCGTCCAAAACTGGCCGAAGTTGGCCAGACTGTGGACCGCAGGGTTGGCCGAGACCGAATGGATGTCATCGAAGACAAACTCGCCGAACAGTGCCGCCCCGTAGGCGCACATCGCGAGCAGCACGACCAGCCAACCCGCACGTGTGCCGGTCCGAGTGCTCATGCTGTATCCGCGTGCTGGCCGCCCGAGAACCTGATCGGGTTCATGCGCAACAACACCTCGCGCCATCTAGCCGCCAAGCGCGGCGTGCCAAAGTGACGATCGTATGCCCCGCGGGCAGCTGCTGCAGCGGCAGCCAACGCCGCCGGGTTGGCTGCGAGTTGCCGCAGTTTGTCGGCGAGTGCTACGGCATCTGCCGCCTCACTGGTGAACACGACGCCACTGCCATCAAGCCAGCGCGCCACAGCAGGAGTATCGGCGGTGATGACCGGACGACCTGCCGCCAATGCATGCACCAGTTTGAACGGCACGACGCGCTGGGTCTTGTTGCTCGCACCGAAGACCCCAGCGACAAGGTGACACGACGCGAGCAGTTCGCGCAGCCGTTCGCTGTCGACAAACGTTGGCCCTATCAGCACCCGTGTGCCGAGCTCTCGCTTGGCCAGGCGGCGATGGTCATCGGTGCCGCCGACCAACGTCAACTTGACGTTGTCGACTTGCGCGACAGCCGCAATCAAGGTTTCCAAGCCGTGCAGCGGCACACCAGTGCCAAAGAACAACAGCTGCAAGACGCCATCCTTGGGATCCTGCCACGGCACGATTGTCTGCGGTGCATCCGGATCGTGAACCGGCAACCAGGTGAAGTGCTCCGCCGGCAAGCCGGTCAACGACTGCACGTAGGACGCGTTCTCGGGCGTATCCAAGACCACGAAGTCGGCGGCGGCGCAGGCCTTGGTATCCAAGCGCTGCAAGTAGTTGGCAATCACCGAACCGGGCCGCGCCATCTTGCGATCTTCGACGATGGTGTCGTACGCGGACAAGAACATGTCGAACGCGACCGGCGCCGCAACGCGCTCCTTGATCGTGCGCACGAGGCCGTGGCCAGGATAAGGCACGACCACTGCGTGCGGCCGAATCTCCGCGACCTTGGCCTCGAGTTCGTGCAGCAGCGTCGCGCGCTGTTCCTTCTGTTGCCACCAGACGACCGGCCACCGCCATGGTTTGCGCAGCATGCTCTGCTTCTTCTGGCCAAGACCTGGAACGCGGCACTCGCTGACTTCTATTCCGGCCGCTTCCAGCCCTTGGCGCAACGAACGCGTGCGCGGATAGCCCGCGCCTTCGTCCCACGCGCCACACAACAGCACGCGATCACTCATCCGAGTTCTCCTGCTCGTCTTGGCTGGTCCCTGGTGTGCCCGCCTGCGCCAAGCCTTGGAATCGCAACGCGGCGATCTGCTCGGCAATCAGCCCCAACGCGAACAACAACATCGCCTGCGTCAACAACAGCAGCGCCATGTTGGTGAAGCGACCGTCCGACATCCACGTGTTGAGGTACCACGCCACCCCCACACCACCGGTCAGCAGTGCCGCCGGCATGAAGACGCGCAACGGCGCGAACATCGTCGCGATGCGCAGAATGATCACGAAGAAGCGTGAGCCGTCTGCGAACAGGCGCACGTGACTCTTGCCCAGCCGCGGCCGCACTTGGAACGGGTGGAAGCCAACCGACCAACCACCGCGAAGCATCGACATGGTGATCGTCGTTGGATAGCTGAATGTGTTCGGCAGCAACCAGACGAGGCTCTTGGCGACGTCGGCGCGCATCAGCCGATAGCCACTGGTCAGGTCCGGAATCTTGCGACCGGAGACGTAGCTGGCGAATCGGTTGTAGACCTGGTTGGCAATGTTGCGGTGGATGCTGCCACCGCTGCCGCCACGTGAGGCGACCACCATGTCGTGCAACTCGGCCTCGCGGATCATCGCCGGCAGTTCATGCGGCGGATGCTGACCATCGCCATCGAGCAACAGGATCCAATCTCCCTTCGCCTCTCGGATGCCGCGCTTGACCGCCGCGCCGTTGCCAAGGCCAACCGCATGCGTCACGACCTTGGCATCACGATCGCTTGCCAGCTGCCGCGTGTCGTCGGTGGAGCCATCGTTGACGACGATCACTTCGTGGAACGGCAAGTCGAGCTCGGCCAACACTTCGTTGAGCTCATCCATCAGACCCGCCATGTTGAGGCTCTCGTTGCGCGCCGGCACGACTATCGAGAGTCGCTTGATCCGCGACGACTGCCTCGCGTGCAGCAGGGGCGGGGTCTTGGTCGCCGGCTTGCTTGCCGCAATCGGCGCCGCGGCCTCGATCTCGGTTGCTGGCGATGGCAGGTCTCCCTCAGCCATCAGCGAAGCGAGAACGTTCGGACGGACTTCTAGTTCAGGACCCTGCAGTTGCGTCGACATCGTCGATGCTATCGGCATTGCGCGCCCCTCCACTTGTGGCGAACCGGGACAGGGCTCGTTTCCCCAACGTGGCAAGGCTCGTTTCGCCAACCAGTTGGGCAGCTCCAAGGCGCCCGTGTTGCCGACAGCGACCCCAAGCGAATCCGCGGACCATGCGCCACGACAACGCGGCGTCAAGGCAACGCACAGGCCCTCAAGAAATGGCCCTCAACGAACAACGCCCGCGCGCAGCCAAAGCTGCACGCGGGCGTTGCTCGTTGGTGCAGCGGTCAGGTGACCACCACACCCTCTAACCTCGTCTTACTGGACGACGACCCAGGTGTTGGCGTCCTTGCCGAGCGTGTTCGCTGCGACCGAGACGCCCATCGACGTCGTGCCGATGGCACCCGAGAAGGCGACATCGTAGGTCGGAACGACCGGCACCGAGTTGCTGTATCGCACTGCGGCACCGTTCGTGGCGAGCACGTCGCCCGTCTGGTTGATGAAGAACGTCCGGTTGCCACTGTTGCCAGCGGTTGCCGGCCAGGCGTAGCAGCACCAGAGCACTTCGGATTGGCCGGCGTCGACGCCTTGGCCGTTGTCAACGTCACCACCCGTCGGGTCTTCAGCGATACCGGCAGCGGCCGCATCCGGGAGGAACATCTGGAAGATGTAACCCGAGCGCGAAACGCGAGCGGCGGCAACGTTACCGAAGGCAGCCGAGAGCACCGGCGGGGTGATCGACAGGGTGCTACCGCGAATGGCGGTGCGGCCCGACAGCTCCCCGAAGAAGCCGTACTCGCCTTGGCCGTTGCTGTTGACGTCGATGACGCCCGATGCTTGGCACTGTGACTGACCCGAAGAGATATTCTTCAGGGTCGCGATGGCAGCCGACTCGTTTGCGTTCAGACGCGCGCTGAGAAGGTTCGGAATTGCGATTGATGCAATGATGGCGATGATCGCAACGACGATCATCAGTTCGATGAGCGTAAAGCCCTGTTCCCGCTTAGACATTTGGTTCTCCATGAACAACCTTTGATTAGTGCGACCGATCTGGCCGCGTTTCGTTTCCCCTATCACTTACTTCTCCGAAGCCGCTCTCAACGCCCAGGGGACGCTGGCAACACCTTCGAGAGTTCTTGGAACCGCGCGTCCTGTGAAACCGCCGACCAGGCTTCCGCTTCTTCTCGAAGCATCCGCCTCACCTCGGTCGGCCGCGACTTAGAAACGCGCTCCAACAACTCGATGCAGATATCGGCCTGCCCCTGACGCAACTTGAGTTGAGCAAGGTAGTAATCCGCAATCGGAATCTCATTCTGGGCACCTCTCAGCGCCTCTTCGGCTGCTGGAAAGTCACCCAGTTCGACGTACTCACGACCCGCTTGTAGCCTTGCCATCGAGGATGCGTCGGCATCGCTGCTGACCACTTTGAGGCGAGCAAACGCCTCTTCGGTGCGGCCAAGTTCTCGCAAAATCGTGGCCTCTTCCAAACGACGTTGATGGCCGTAGCGGGCGTCGAGTGTCAACTTGTTCGTCGCGAAGACCTCCAGTGCCCGCTCCGCGTCACCGGCCTGAATCAACATGCGCGCCTGATTGAACGCAAGGATGTCGCGTTGTTCATCGCCGCAGTCGTTGCGCATGCTCGCGTCTTGATAGCAAGCAGCTGCTTCTGAGAACTCGCCTTGCAGCATGTGCGCGAAGCCGCGGAACTCAGCGGTGCAAGCCAAACCCGGCTCGATGCGCTCGACCTTGCCCAGCTGCTCAATCGCATGCACGATCATCTCGTCGCGCTTATCAAGCCGCTTGCCCTGCAGGTCGACAGGCGGAATCGCGTGCGCCATGCGCAACTGGGAATCCGCACTGCTCAGCAACGTCATGACGTCGGCGTCGGTCGACGTGTTGGACCATGCGATGGCAATCCCAGCGACCGCCACAAATGCGCCGCCGTACAACAGCACACGACTCATAGATTCGTTCATCTTCTTCCCTTTGCCTGAATGGCGTGACGCGCAACCATGGGGCTGAGCGCACGCGTTGACTTCGTATCGATCGAGCGGCGCCGAGCGTTAGCCCGACAGCTTCTCTTGCAGCTTGAAGATCGGCAGGAACACCGCGAGCACGATGCCACCAACGATGATGCCCATGACCGCGATCATGATCGGCTCGATCATCGCCGTCAGTCCCTTGACCTCCGCCTCGACCTGTTGGTCGTAGAACTCGGCGATCTTCTCAAGCAGTGCATCGAGGGCACCCGAGCGCTCACCAATTGCCATCATCTTGACGACCATCGGCGGGAACACTTTCGAGTCCAAGAACGGATCCGACAAGCTGTCACCGTTGCGCACGCTGTCGCGCGCTCGGTCGACGATGCCCGAGATCACCAGGTTGCCGGCGGTGTCGGAGACAATCTCCATCGCGCCGAGGATCGGCACACCACTCTTGATCAGAGTCGAGAACGTGCGTGCGAATCGTGACAGCGCGACCTTCTTGAACAGGATCCCGAAGACCGGGATGCGCAGCATGATCACGTCCTTGACGTAGGCACCCTTCTTCGTCTTGATCGCGGCACCACAACCAAAGATCAGCGCGCCAATGCCACCGAAGATCACATACCAGTAGTCGCGCATGAAGAACGCGATGTCCATGATCACGACCGTCAGCTGTGGCAGTTCGACTTCGAGCGATTCGAACACCGGCTTGAAGGACGGCACGATGCCGATCATCAAGAACGATGCGATGCCGATGACGAGCACGAGCGAGATGACCGGGTAGGTCATGGCTGACTTGATCTCGTTGCGCAAGTGCGCTGCAGCTTCGAGGTACTCAGCCAGGCGCTGTAGAATGATGTCGATCTGGCCGGACACTTCACCGGCGCGGATCATGCTGCAGTAGATATGGCTAAAGACCTTCTTGTGCGGCTCCAGGGCCTTCGATAGGTCGGAGCCGTTGCGAATCGACTCAACAACCTTGTCGAGACAGAATGCAAACCCAGGACTCTCAGCCTGGTCGGCGAGGATCTCGAGCGCTTCCAGCATCGGGATACCGGCACCGAGCATCGTCGCCAACTGCCGCGTAAAGACTTCGAGTTCGCCCTTCTTGGCCGAAGCCTTCTTGGCGAGTCCCTTCTTGTTGCCACCAGACTTGCTGAACAAGCCGCCAAGCCCCGCTGACTTGTTGACCTCAAGCGGTGTCAGGTTGCGCTTACGCACTTCGGCGATCGCTTCCGACTGAGAAGCCGCCGTAACCGCACCCTTGACCATCTTGCCGGTCGCGTCGCGCGCTTCGAACTTGAACTTGGTTGCCATATTCCCGATTCCCTTAGTTGTCTCTCAGTAGCTCACTAACCCGGACCCTTTGCTTCCCGGTCAGTCCGCCATCGTTTGCGCTTCGATTTCCTGCAAGCTGGTCATGCCACGCGAGGCGTTGAGCAAACCACAGCGACGCAGCGTCAACATGCCTTCCGACAGTGCCTGCGCCTTGATGTCTTGGAGGTGCGCGCCATCGACCACCATGCGCTTGACTTGTTCCGTCATGCGCATCGTTTCGAGCAGCGCGAAACGGCCCTTGTAGCCATTGTTGCATCGCGGACATCCGACGGGTTCGAAGAACGTCATCGGGATCTCCGGGTCCTCGAAGTCCTCTTCCTTGAAGCCCAGACGCATCAGGGCTTCCTTCGAAATCTCGGCGGGCTTCTTACAGTTCACGCACAGACGACGACCAAGTCGCTGGGCGCAGATCAGCAACGTCGAGCTCGAGACCATGAACGGGTCACAGCCCATGTCGACCATCCGCGTGATCGTCGAAGGCGCATCGTTGGTGTGCAGCGTGCTGAGCACCAAGTGACCCGTAAGGGCCGCCTTGACCGCAATCTCGAGCGTCTCGACATCACGGATTTCGCCGAGCAGCACGACATCAGGGTCCTGACGCAGAATCGATCGCAGCGCGCCACTAAACGTCAGTCCGGCCTTCGGATTGACGGGAACCTGGTTGATGCCTTCAAGCTGATACTCGACCGGGTCTTCCACCGTCACCAGGTTGATATCTGGCGACGCGATGTGACGGACGGCAGAGTAGAGCGTCGTCGACTTACCAGAACCCGTAGGACCGGTAACGAGGATCATCCCGTAAGGCTGTGCACAGGCCCACAAGTAGTCTTCCATCGACTGCTTCTCGAAGCCAAGCGCCTTGATGTCGGTTGCCAGGTTGCTGGAGTCGAGAATCCGGAACACGGTCTTCTCGCCCCAAACGACCGGCAGAATCGACACGCGGAAGTCGATCGCCTTGCGACCGATCTTCATCTGGAACTTGCCGTCCTGAGGCTTGCGCTTCTCGGCGATGTCCAGCTTGGACATGATCTTGATGCGCGAAGTGATGTTGTTCTGCATCCGCTTCGGCAGCGTCATCGCTTCGGCCATCGTGCCATCCTTGCGATAACGAACGATGACCTTCTTCTCGAACGGCTCGATGTGGATATCGGAGACGCCCTGGTTGCAGGCATCGAGGATCATCTTGTTGACCAACTTGACGACCGGCGAGTCTTCGTCGCTGATCGCAGAAAGGTCGGTGCCGTCTTCTTCGAGGTCCTCTTCCTTCAGCGAGACGTCGGCGTCATCGAATGAATCGAGGATGCCGTCAACGCTCTCGCTCTCGGTGTGATAGCTCTTGCCGCGAGTGCGCTCGATCTCTTCTTCGGTACTAACAACCAAGCGCAGCTGACAACCGGTAACGATCCGGATGTCGTCGAGCTTGAGCACGTCGAACGGATTGGCGACTGCGATCGTGATGATCGACCCGATCTTGTCGACCGGGAACACGCCATAATCACGCGCGACATCCTCAGGAACAGACTCGAGAACTTCCTTGTTGAGGGTCAGCTTCGACAGGTCGATCGGCGGGATATTCGCAGCCTTGGCGATCAACGCGACAAGCTCTTGCTCCGTGGCGACACCCTTCTTGACGAGGATCTCGGTGAACGGCCGCTTCTGCGCCTGTGCCTCGGCGAGCAGGGAGTCCCCCGAGCCGTCCTCAAGCTTGCCAGCCTTCTCAAGGATGGCGCGGAGTTTCTTCGCGAACTGCGACATGGCTTAGCGCCCACGCCTCCCGCCACTACCCATGCCGGACTTGGCGCCCGAGCCGATGCCAGCGCGCTCCATCAACCGCTGGAAGTCTGACTGGTCGCTGGTGTGCGCAATCGCGTCGTCATGTGAAACCGTGCCGTTGCGATAGAGATCGAACAGCGACTGATTCATCGTCTTCATGCCGCTCTGGGCGCCGGTCTGGATGATCGACATGATCTGGTGCGACTTGTTGTCGCGGATCAACGCACGAATGGCCGGGGTAGCGATCATCACTTCCGCCGCGAGTGCTCGTCCCTTACCGTGCTGCTTGGGCACGAGCTGCTGGCAAACGATTGCCTGCAACGTGAACGACAGCATGGTTCGGATTTGCTGTTGCTGGTGCGCCGGGAACACATCGACGATCCGGTTGATCGTTTGCGTTACGTCTGACGTGTGCAGTGTTGCGAAGGTCAGGTGACCGGTTTCGGCCAGCGTCAGTGCCGCCTCGATCGTCTCGAGGTCGCGCATTTCGCCAACCAGCACCACGTCCGGGTCCTGGCGCAAAACAGACTTCAGAGCCTTGCCGAACGCATGGGTATCGCCGCCAACCTCACGTTGGTTGATCAGGCAACCCTTGTTGCGGTGCAAGAACTCGATCGGGTCTTCAATCGTTACGATGTGACCCTGCCGCTGTTCGTTGATGTAGTTGACCATCGAGGCCAACGTCGTCGACTTACCAGAGCCAGTCGAACCCGTACAGAGCACAAGTCCACGCGGCAACTTGCAGATCGTCTCGCACACGTCGCTGGGCAGACCGATCGTCTCGAAGTCGAAGACCTCGAAAGGGATCACCCGCAAGACAGCGGCGACGGTGCTGCGCTGAATGAACGCGTTGGTACGGAAGCGACCGAGGTTGGCGACACCAAACGAGAAGTCGAGTTCGAGGTTCTTCTCGAACTTGGCGACTTGGTCGGCACCTAGCACCGAGTAGACGAGTTTCTTCGTCGCCTCGGGCATCAACGGTTCGTACTCGGTGTCGATTAACTTGCCGTCGACTCGGATCCTTGGCGGCGAACCAACCGAGATATGAAGGTCAGAACCACCGCGCTGAACCATTAGGTTCAGCAGCTCTTCCATAGAGACCATGCTGTCGCGCTCCTGTGCTCGAACAGTCGACTTGACTGTTCGCAGGGCTTATCGGCGCGCAGGGTGGCAGGGATTTAGGTCAGCGACCGACAGTCTTGCGGAAGTCGCTTGGTTGGCACCAATCCGGGCGTGCCAAGTGGCCGCCCGCGGCACCCCTTCGTGCCGACCCGGCAAGTCCAACGCCCGGACCGTTAGGCGTGGACCGCGAGCTGCCGCTTGACGACCGCGTCCTGAATGTGCGATGGCACGGGCTCGTAGTGCGAATGGCGCATCGAGAACGACCCCTCGCCGGCCGTGATCGAGCGCAACTGTGTTGAGTAATCCAACATCGTCGAGAATGGACACTGCGCCTGGATGCGCTGGATACCATTCTCCACTTCCATCCCAGACAATCGTCCTCGGTTCGTCGAAAGGCTACCGGCAACGTCACCAGTAAAGCGTTCGGGCACGTGGATGACGACGTTGACGAACGGCTCTAGCAGGATGGGACGAGCCTTCGCGAAGGCATCGACGCAGGCTCGCTCGGCTGCCAATTGGAAGCTCAGCGAGTCGCTGTCGACGTCGTGGTATTTGCCGTCGTAGACTTCGACCCCAACATCCACGACCGGGAATCCGGCCAGCGGCCCCTTCGCCAAGAACTTGCGACTGCCCTTGTCCGTGTCCGGAATGAACTGGCGCGGAATCGCCCCCCCGACGACGCCATCGACGAACTCATAGCCGGCTCCGTGCTCGCGCGGCACTAGGCGCAGATACACCTCGGCGAACTGGCCGCGACCACCGGATTGCTTGCGGTGCTTGTGGTGACCTTCGGCCGGCGCCGTGATGGTCTCCCGGTATGGAATCGTCGGTGGCCCTTGCTCGACGTCGACACCATGGCGCCGTTGCAGCCGCTGGAAGGTGATCTCAAGGTGGATCGGGCTCATGCCGGTGACCAATAGTTCGCCAGTCTCCGGATCCCGTTCGTGTTGCAACGTCGCATCCTCGGCCGCCAGCTTCTCCAACGCGTGGCCGATCTTCTGTTCGTCGCCGCGCGCCTTCGGCCAGATGTGGCGCGAGTAGGTCGGCTGTGGGAAGGCCGGACGCGGGAATTGCAACAGCGAGCCTTCGGCCGTCAGCGTGTCGCCCAGCCCAAACTGCTCGATCTTGCTGATTGCGAACAGGTCCCCGGCAACCACCTTGTCGGTCTCCGATATTTCCGTGCCCTGAATGCTGTGTAGGTGTGCCACCTTGTGGGTCTGGCCGGTGCGTGTATCGACGATGTTTTCATCCTTGGTCAGCTCACCGCGATACGCGCGCAGATACGTCACGCGACCCAGGTAGGGATCGGAAACGACCTTCCAGACCTTGGCGGCGAACGGACCTTGGTCCGGCTCGACCAGCTGGCCATAGACGTCGGTGCCAGGCTTGGCTGCGCCGCGGGCACCGAAGCAAACCGGCGACGGGAAGTGCTGTTGCATGAACGCAACCAGCTGTTCGATACCGAGCCCTCGATTCGGACAGACTGCAAACACCGGCACGAGCTTGCCACGCGCGATCGCGCGACGCAGGTTTTGCTCGAACTCGTCGTGCGACAGGTGGCCCTCTTCGAGGTAGTGCTCCATCAACGTGTCGTCGACTTCGGCCTCATCCTCCTCGATCATGTCGTGGTATTTTGGCGCCAAGGGTCCTTCGTCGTGCGTGACGTCATGCACTGCATCGAACTCGCTGCCGCTCTTGTTCGGGTAGGTCACCGGCACAACTGCGTGGCCAAACTCCGAGCGAAGTGACTCGACCACCGACTCGAAGTCCGTGTTGGCCTGGTCGAGATGCGTAACGACGATCGCGCGCCCAACCCCGAGGCCGCCAGCGGCATCCCAGAGTTGCCGCGAATGAAACGTCAACGGATTGGTCGCATTGACCACGAGCACCGCCGTCTCCACCACATCGATCGATGCGAGGGCTTCGGCCAGAAAGTCCGGGTGCCCGGGCGTGTCGAAGACTTCTAGGTCGACGTTGCCAGCAGGCATTCGAAAGACATGAGACGCCAGTGTCTGATGGCGTTCCTTCTCTTCCGGGTCCGTGTCGCTGATGCTCGTACCGTCAGCGGTGCTACCAAGACGTGTGGTCAGCTTGAGGTGATGGGCGATCGCATCTACGAGGGTGGTCTTGCCCGCATGACCGTGGCCAATTACAGCCAGGTTGCGGATGTCATCCGAGGCTACGCGCATGTTAGTACTCCGTGGTTGAGGCGCGGCGAACCAACTCCTGCCTATGGCTAGGGATCGGCCAGGGGCGCCGAGAAAACGGCAACCCCGACACCACGGGGATTCCTCAAGCGGAGGGGGCCGGTCGGGTTACCCGCGGCACCAGGACACCCCGTTTATACACCGATCGCGCCACCCAGGAAGTCGGGGGAAGGGCGCAGACCGGCGCCAACAACACCTAACACCCGACAAAAAAGGTGTTTGCGATGCGCACCCGAAGAACTGCAAGCAACGCAATTGCGATGCTTACGGCGCCCTCCACGGCAGCTGCACGGGCACGACGCCAGCGACCGCCCGCACGCGTGAAGCTGCGGCGGTTTCCCGCTGGAACTCGCGCCAGGCCACGCCCCCCAGCGGCTCGCGAAAGCACGTCGCCGGAGGCACGTCACCGAAGGGCAGTCGCCTAGAGCATGTCGCCGACGACAATCTCAACCCGGCGGTTCACATCCTTCTTGCTGCGATCCAACGGATCGAATTGGCCGAAGCCAACCGTGACGATCGAAGACTCTGGCACCCCTTGCGAAATCAGGTACTTGGCAACCGAATCGGCGCGCTGCATCGAGAGGTCGCGATTGCTCGAGTACTTGTCCTTCGTCTTCTTGATCGGGTCCGTGTCGGTGTGGCCCTCGACGAAGAAGCGGCGACCAGCGAACTGCGACTTCAACACCTTCGCAACACCACGCAGGACCTGGTGCGACGAGTTCTTCAACAAGGTGCTGCCCGATGAGAACGTGACGCGATTGTTGACGCCGATGCTGATGCGCCCGCGGCGGTAGCTGACGTCGGCATCGCTGCCAAGGTCACGCTGCAGGTCGTTGAGCAAGCTCGTATTTTCGGGGCGCGCCGTCGCTTCAGCGGGACGCGGCGCCGAGTTCAAGCGACTCTGCAGCTCCTCGTTTTCGCCGCGCATGCGGGCGAGGTCGCCGTTGAGCGAACGGATCTGATCGTCGCGATCCTTCAGCATGTCCTGGTAGCGAGTCGTGCAACTCGTAGCCAACGAAGTAGCAATGAGCGAAAGAATGAGCAATGCCTTACGGAACTTCATGATGCCTCCCAAACGGATGCAGCCGTCGAATACCGGCTGTCGAGAACTAGCGGACAAATGACTCGGCAAGAATGTCGAGCGCACAATGGCGCCACGCAGACTTGCGAAGAATAAGAATGGATCAACGACGCCCCCGGCGGATGACCCATAAGAGACCAACAAGTGCGGCCATGCCGATACCCAGCACGACCATGACGGACGATGGGTTGTCGCGCTGCCACGCGGGCCAGTCGACGAACAACCAAGTGAGAATGACTTCGCGGCCAAACAGGGTGACCAAAGCGCCCATCGCCAAGTACGGACCAAATGGGATCCGAGCGCCGCTGCCGCTGCGCAGCGTCAACACGCTGCCGACGATCGCGCCGAAGACGCATCCGAGGAACAACGTCAACAAGCTGCCTTCCCAGCCGACAAACGCGCCGATCATGGCCATCAGTTTGACGTCGCCGAAGCCCATGGCCTCCTTCTTGAAGACAGCGCTGCCGGCGATGCGCACACCCCAGGTCACTCCGCCGCCAACCAACAGACCCATCAAGCTCGCCAGCAATTGACGTAGTTCGAGAGACACCATCGGGTCGTCGGAGATCACGCCCGCGACTCCAGGCCACACCCCGGCGATCAAGCCGAGCACCATGCCTGGCTTGGTCAATGCATCGGGCAGCAGGTAGGTATCGAAGTCGATGAATGTCAGCGCCACGAGCATCGATGCAAAGATCACACTCGCAACGAACGCGCCCATCGCTGCGGTGTTGATCGACATCAAGCCCGACGCAGCATCGATCGTCAGGACTTCGCCAAACGGCGGCCACGAAGCCAACGCGTAGAACAACGCGGCGGTCAGCAGTTCGACCAGTGGATAGCGCGGCGAGATCGTCGTGCCACAGCAACGCGCTTTGCCGCGCAGGAACAACCAACCGAAGATGGGTACGTTGTCGAACCATCGGATTTGCACTCCGCAGCTTGGACAGTGTGATCTGCCACCAAGCTTTCGACGTGCAGGATCCTCCTGCGGCAGCCGCCAAATGACGACATTCAGGAATGAGCCGATGCACGCTCCAAAGAGCGCAGCCCCGACCTCGAACACCGCCGTGCCCATGAATACCCTGGCGAACGTCGCGCATGCGCGACCCCCGTAATTGACCGTTTGCCGAAGGGACGCGGCCCCAATGGCCGCCACATCATGCTGACCCATGATGCGTTGACCGCCCGTCGGCTGCCCGCAGCATACGGTCTCGCCGAACCGATTCCAGCGACCGAATCGTTTCCGCGTCAGGTTCGTTCGCGGCGGCTAGTGATCAGATTCAGACGGATGAAGGATTATCAGCGAGTCCTCGGCGCCCCCCACCCGCGGTGCGCGACAACGCAGGCGAATTGGTGGATTCGGCGAGGCTCTCGTGGGCCGCCAAGTGCGGCGAGACC
>CAXBFC010000151.1:0-16836 GCA_963974725.1 uncultured bacterium
CACCCCTGTAGCCCGCTTTTTCCACGCACCGACCCGTACCACCGCCGCCACCAGTCACTCGGCACAAGTCAGAGCACACCCTCTGCCGATAGCCGTAGACGATGGCACCCCGAATTGAACGCCGCCCGCGCGGATGGTCGCTAACGCGCCGACTGGTCGTTGCATTGTCGATCGGTGCGTTCTTCGTCGCCGTTGTCCTGGGCTTCCTGGGCGCCGACCGCGACAACCAGCACCAGGCCGCAGTGCAGGCGGCTGCCGAGCAAGAGGCCGCGATTGCGATGGCCGAACGCGCCGCGCCGCTGCTCGACCATTCCGATGTCATGCGCCTGTCGGTGCTGGCTTCGGTGGTGCGCGATTCGATCGGCGGCCGCGTGCTCGTGATCGATCGAACCGGCAACGTCGTCATCGATTCGGCTTTGGTGCTTGGGGATCGCAAGATGTCGTTGCTGGCAGCAACGGCGCCCTTCCAGCGCACGACCACGATTGGCAATGGCGAACCGATGCGTGAGAGCCTCGCGGCCGTGCGCTTCGGCGGCGAGACGATTGGCGAAGTTCGTTTGCAGTGTGAGCCGCGCAAGTTCTCTTCGACCTTCGACCTGACCTGGTTCGGTCTCGTGTTGTTGAGCTGCCTGAGCCTTGTCGCGGTTGCGGCGATGCTCGGTCACTACTGGTCCGCACGCGTTCGCGGCGCGACCGATGCTCTGATTCGATTGGCTGCCGGGGAAGTTGCCGGCACATCACCCGATGGCGCGGAGTGTGAACTACAAGACCTCGGATCGGCCATGCGCGGGCTCGAGAAGGGCATGCAGGACGGCTTGCAGCGAGTTGGCGATGGCTACGTCGCGATGGCGTTGCACGTTATCGAAGGACTGGAAAAGCGCGGTTTGGCGCTGCCGGGCCACGGCGATCGCACTGCTGGCTTGGCTGCGCGCATTGCCGAGCGACTGCAGTTGCTCGACGCCGACCGCAACGAACTCGATGTCGCGTGCCGCCTCGTCGACCTCGGCAAGGCTTCGGTGCGTGCCTCGATCTTGCAGAAGCAGGATGGCTTGTCCAGTTCGGAAGCACGGTCGTTGGAACACCATCCGGTGCACGCTGCGGAGCAGTTGGAGTGCGTGCCGGCTTTGCGGCGCGTTGCCAAGATCCTGCGCCACCAACAAGAACGCTACGATGGCCGCGGCACGCCGGATGGTTTGCGCGGCGATCGCCTGCCGCTCGGTTCGCGCATTCTTGCGATTGCGTCTGCCTTCGACCTGCTGACGTCGTGCGCCGAAGACACGCCACTTGAATGGTCGGAAGCACTGGAGCAACTGAACAAGGCCAAGGGCGAAGTGTTCGATCCGTGGTTGGTCGAACTGTTCACGGAAGAGATCGAACGCGATCCGCCGACGTCGATGGACCGCGAAGTGACGATTCTTCCGGGTGGTTCGCTGCCGTGGCGCACCGTCGAAGGAGACGACGAGGATGACGTCGCGACCGAGTTGCAGAGCGAACTCGAAGTCATGCTCGACGACTTCCCGTTTGAGGAGAACCCATGAGGATGATCGCACTGACGGCCCTTCTGCTGGGCACCGCCTGCAACATCCCACCAAAGGATCCCTTCGCCGAAGCCGAACGCGCCTTGCGCCGCAACGAGCTGTTGCAGGCGCTGCAGGCGTATGACGCGGTGCCCGTGGCGCACATACGCTACCCTGACGCCCGCGCCGCCGCCGGCGACGTTGAGCAGCGCATGCGGCGTTGCCACGAACTGATCCTCGAAGCTCTGAGGTTGCGTTCTGAGTGGCGCGATGATGAAGCTCTCGAAGCGCTGCAGCGCGCGCGCCAGCATTGGCCGCAGCAGCCGAGTTTGGATAGCTGGATCGCCGCGACCGAGAAGCGCATGCAATTGTTCGCCGAGCGGGCTGCTCCGGCGTCCACGCCAATGGATGTGATGCCATCCGCTCCGATGGTCGAGGTGGCCAGGGTTGGCCGCCCGCAGTTGCCGGTGAGTTCGCCGCCCGGGGATGCGGAGGTGGCGGATCCAGCCGCGGAGCAGTCGTCCACAGGCGGCGCGCATCAGGCCAAGTTGCCGTCGCAATCCAGTGAGCCAGCGCCGGTGGTCATGCGTGATCCGGTGGAAATCCCGGCTGTCAACGTGCCTCAGCCGATGCTCCCCGGAGCTTCGGGCAAGCCAATGACGACGCGCTCCGATGTCGCCGTCGGCGAGTCGGCCGATGCGAAGCCGACGTCGTTGCAGGTCGATCCAGCAGCTGAGCGGCCCAAGCCAGGTGGCGGGGATCTGCCGAGTGGCGGGGCGTCCGCGGTGACGGCTGTGGTGCCAGAAACCGTCGCGTCCGACTCGAACCAGCCTTCGTCCGCCGCGAAGTCAAAGCGGTTGCCGACTAGAGAAGATCCGGTCGTACTGGGTTTGGTTGCCGTCGAAGGACGACTGAGTCGCGGCGAGCTAGCCCTCGCCGTTCGTGACTTGATCGAACTGTCGCGTCGTTTCCGCGACGATGTGCGGGTAAATCGACGCCTGAGCCGCTTGCTTCACCAGCGCGCCTTGATGAGCTACGGGCAGGGGTCCGTTGCGGCTGCCGTCACGGATTGGCGTCGTGTGCTCGAGATCGAGCCCGGCAATCGTGTCGTGCAAAAGCTGCTGGACCGGGCGCTGGCTGAGTCGCGTGCCGAGAAAAAGAGCTAGCCGTCGGCTGCGCGCAACAACGCCATCCGAGAGCGAAACGGCGACCCGTGTGTGGCGATCGGGGCTTCGGGGATCCGCACCCGCAAGTCCGCGTCTCGCGGCCGGCGATGTCGCGTTCTCAGATTTCTGAATAGGGAACGCGATCGCGGGGCATTGCTTGCTGTCGGCAGGATCCAGAAGAGTTTTTCGATCTTCTTGGTACGCCCGAGGCAGTTTTTACGCCATCCATGATGACCGCAACAACAACCCGAACGACGGCGGCCAATACGAATGGAGGCGGCCAGAACAAAGGCGGCCGGAATCACACATGGCCAGAACGAAAGCGGTTTGAGCGACGGTTCAAACCAGTTGGCCGCTGCTGCCAGCGTGGTGAATGCCACGTTTGGCTGCGGGCCGAAAAAAAGGAGCCGGGGGTTAAACTTCGGGAAAAAGGGGAAGAAGGAGAGTCAAGTTTTTACGTCCGTCGCGGACAACCCCCGGCAATGTATCGGTTCCTACGCAGCCACTCACGGAGAGAGCTGTGCAGGCGTGTTCGTTCTGAGTGTCAATGATCAAACCAGCTAGGCTCGCTGCTGCTCCTACGGCAACATCGTCTTCAAACCCACGGGTCGACAAAAGTAGGATAGCTCACGATTTGGTCGCGGTCAAACGCCGATTCTCGGTAGTCGTGCCAGCTCACTAGACTGCTAGGGGTAACTACTTGGGTGGAATAGGCAGGAGGTCGGGGCACTCTTGACTAGCGCCGGGTGATTTGCAAGCCATACGGTGAGAGGCGCAGTTGGCACGTAGCCGGCACCAATGTCGTCGCAGTGGATTCTTCAATGACTGCCGGTCCATTGAGCGGGCGATCCGTCATGCTCTGCCGGTCGTAGATGGGCAGGGCTGGACCACCGAGTGGCGGTCGGCGGGTCATGCTCGGCTTGGGGTCCTTGGGGGACCGTGCTTTGGTGGCTCGCCCTGAGCCAGTCCGATGCTGACCATTCTGATCGGCCGCAGGAAGGGCGCTGGCTGCGCATTCGGCGCGGGCTCGCAGTTGCACCACCTCGATCGCGGCGTCGGTCGCGAAGCCGAAGCGGCGTTGGTGTTCGGCGAGGAAGCTCTGGGCGAGGCGGTTGCTCAGCGGTAGTCGCAGGCACGCGCCCTGGCCCTGGTAGCGCACCATGGCTTCGACGCGACCGCGGTTGCGCTTGCCGCCGAGCATCTCCTGTGCCTGGGACAACAACTCGCGGCCGCGTGCGAGGATTTCAGGCAGCTGTTTGTTGGTCACCAAGGAGCTGACGGCTTCGGTGACTTCGGTAGCTTCGCCGGCCAGCGCCAGACCAACGGCGGAGAACGCGCCGGGATGGCTGGGCATTACGGCGCTCGGCATGCCGAGCTGCAACATCAGCGACGCCGCGTGCAGTCCGCCGGCGCCGCCGTACGCGACGAGCGGCACGTGCGCCGGGTCGACGGCGCGTTCGGCGGTGATGACCAAGATCGCGCGAGCCATCGTGGCGTCCGCGACGGTTAGGATGCCTTCCGCCGTTTGCCGCGCTTTGAGGCCGAGTTGTTTGCCGAGCCGTTCGATCGCCATCACCGAGGCGTCGACGTCGATTGGGAACGCGCCCGCTAGCAGGGTGTCCGGGCCGAGGTGGCCCAAGGCGACGTGCGCGTCCGTGACGGTTGGTTCGCTGCCTTTGCCGTAGCACGCCGGTCCCGGGTCGGCGCCCGCGCTTTGTGGTCCGACCCGCAAGGCGCCGCCGGCATCCGCGTAGGCGATGCTGCCGCCACCGGCGGCGACGGTGTGCACGGGCACCGTGGGCAGTGGCAGTGGTAGACCGGCGATGCTGCCTTCGTTTGACAGCGTGGCTTCGCGCTCGACGAGGCAGACGTCTGCGGAGGTGCCGCCCATGTCAAAGGCTGCGGCGCGATCCATCTTGAGGCGGCGCGCGACCTGGCCGGTTGCCAGCACGCCACCTGCTGGTCCCGAGAACATGGCGCGCGCCGGGAATCGAGCGGCTTCCGCTGGCGGCAAGATGCCAAGGCTCGAGCGCAGCAGGCGCAGCGTGCCGTTGCCGATTCCATCCGCCACCTTGCTCGTGTAGCGGCCTACGACCGGTGCAATCGCAGCATTCAGAATCGTGGCGCTGAACCGTTCATATTCGCCAAAAGCCGGCAGCAAGTCGGCGCTGCAGGTGATCGGCACGTTCGGTAGCGCGCGCTGCAGGGCTTGTTGCAGTCGGTGTTCGTCCTTGGCGTTTGCCGGCGAATGCAGCATGCCGATGGCTATCGCCTCAGGCCGGAGCTTCTGGACTGCTGCGACGGTGTCGGCGATCGTTTCGCGGGTCAGTGCCTCGACGACTTGGCCGCCGGCGCCGCGGCGACACCGGACGCCGACCCGCAGCCGTCGCGGCACCGGTGGCACGGCCCGATGCGGGTCGAGGGCGTAGAGGTCGACGCGTTCCTGGCGGCCGATTTCGATCAGGTCCTCGTAGCCCCGATTGGTGACGAACACCGTGCGCGCGAGGTTGCCAGTCAGGGTCGCGTTGAGCCCGACGGTGGTGCCGTGCACGAGATCGACGGGCTCGTCCGGGCTTTGGCGAACAGCGCTCAGGCCGTCCAGCACGGCGCGCGACGGGTCATCGGGCGTCGATCGCAGCTTGTGCACGATCATCTTGCGGCCGCGGATCCGGACCACGTCGGTGAAGGTGCCGCCTGTGTCGATGCCAATGCGAGTTGCCACGAGCGTCGGACGTTAGCCACGAATGGCTGCTAACGCACGGAGGTTGCCGATCCGTGGCTGCCGAGGCAACGGATTCGATGCCTTCGGGCCGCGATCTGCGAACGACCTTGGCGGCAGACCCGGTGCATGGCTTAGCTTGTTCGCCGAATGTTGTCGGCTATCGATCTCCTGGACCTGGCTCCGCGCGCCGCCGCGGCGTTCGTTCTGGGCGCCATTCCGTTCGCGTGGCTGATCGTCCGTATGGGCAAGGGCATCGACGTGCGCACGCTCGGCAGCGGCAACGTCGGTGCGACCAATGCGAGCCGGGCGTTCGTTGGCAAGGGCGCGCGAATCGGTGTGTTCTTGACCGTCTACTTGTTGGACGCCAGCAAGGGCTTCTTCGCGACGCAGATCGGTTGGGGCGGAGAATCGTTGGTCAGCGCCGTCGTCTGTGCCGCGTGTGCGATTCTCGGCCACGTGTTTACGCCGTTCTTGCTGTTCCGCGGCGGCAAGGGGGTGGCGACCGCTTCGGGCGCCTTGGTCGCACTCGATTGGCGGGTGACGGTGATCGGCCTCGCGGTGTTCTTCTTGGTGCGCTTCACGACCGGCCACGTGTTCTTTGGCAGCCTCGCGCTCGGACTTGGTTTGGCAGGTGCCGCCGTCGGCGTAGATCCAGCCAACGCGTTTGGTGAACGGTTGCCGTTGACGATCTTGACCGTGTTGATCGCAGCGTTCTTGTTTTGGACCCATCGTAGCAACCTGAAGAAGTTCCTCTCATCGAGGCAGTCATGAGAATCGCGATCTTAGGTAACGGTGGTTTCGGAACTGCGATGGCGCTGACTCTCGAGCGCGCTGGCCACGCCGTATCCTTGTGGGGGCACGACGCCATCTACACTGCGTCGATCGCTGCCTCACGCCAGAACCCGCGCTACTTGTCGAACGTGACGCTGCCCGATTCGATTCGCGTCAGCAGCGAAGCGAAATCGGTGCTCGATCGCGCCGCGGTGATCCTGGTCGCCGTGCCGACGCAACACATTCGCGCGGTGCTCACGGGCATGGGCGACACCATGCCCGCCGACGTGCCAGTGGTGTCGCTGGCCAAGGGACTTGAGCAGTCGACTGGTCAGCGGCCATCACAGATCATCGCCGAAGTGCTTGGCGCCCCCGAACGCGCGTTCGTGCTCAGTGGTCCCAGTCACGCCGAAGAGATCGCGCACGGCAAGCCGACCACGGTAGTAGTCGCGGGGCCCGGCGACGACACGCTGCGCTACCTGCAGACGGCGTTGCAGACCGATCGCTTCCGCGTCTATCGCAACAGTGACCTGCTCGGCGTCGAACTGTGTGGCGCGCTGAAGAACGTCATGGCGCTCGCCGCCGGAATCGCCGATGGCCTTGGCTACGGCGACAACGCCAAGGCGGCGATCCTGTCGCGCGGGCTGGTCGAGATGCAGCGCTACGGATTGGCCTGCGGCGCCGATTCGAACACGTTCTTCGGCCTTGCCGGAGTCGGCGACCTGGCCGTGACGGCGTTTTCGCGGCACGGTCGCAATCGCGCCTTTGGCGAGCGCATTGGCAAGGGCGAGACCTTGGAGCAGGCGCTGAAGTCTTCACCCAAGGTTGCGGAGGGCGTTTGGACGGCGAAGGTGTTGGCCGTCGAAGCCGAGAAACGCGGCGTGGAGATGCCCATCGCGACGGCGGTCTGGCGTGTTCTGTATGAGGGCATGAATCCGGAGCACGCGGTGACGGAGTTGATGGAGCGCGATCCCAAAGCGGAAGGCTGAGCAAACGGGGGCATCAGGTAGCGGTCGCGGGGTAGGATCCTCGACGCCTCGTGGTCTTCGCTTCGTTCATCTTCCTGTTCTGGTTCCTGCCGCTAGCGTTGCCGCTGTACTACGCGGCGCCGGCGCGGCTGCGCAATCTCGCGCTGATCGTTTGCAGCTTTGGCTTCTACGGTTGGTGGCGCCCGCAATACGTCGGGTTGATGTTGCTCAGCGTGCTGATCGACTTCGTCGCGGCGCGCATGATGGGGGAGTGCGACGGCACGCGGAAGGACGACACGCAGAAGGATGACGCGCAGAAGGCTCGTCGCAAACGGTGGCTGTTGGTTTCGGTTGTCGCAAACCTCGGGCTGCTGGCGTGGTTCAAGTATGCGAATCTGTTCGCCGAGACGTGGAACGACGCGACTCCCTGGCCGATCGAGTGGGAAGCCGTGGTGCTGCCGATCGGCATCTCGTTCTTCACGTTCCAGTCGATGAGCTACACGATCGACGTGTATCGCGGTGACGTCAAACCGACGCGGTCACTGCTCAACTTGCTGTGCTTCGTGTCGATGTTTCCGCAATTGGTCGCTGGGCCGATCGTTCGCTACCGCGACATCGAAGGCTCACTGGTTCGACGTACGGTCGACTTGCGCATGGCGAGCGATGGCGTGTTGCTGTTCGCGATCGGCTTCGCCAAGAAGGTATTGATCGCGGACTCGGTGGCGTTGCTGGTCGATCACGTCTACGCGGGTTCAGCTCCTGGCCTGCTCGCTGCGTGGTTTGGCGCGTTCGCCTACGCGTTCCAGATCTACTTCGACTTCTCCGGCTACTCCGACATGGCGATCGGGCTCGGGCTGCTACTTGGCTTCCGCTTTCCCGAGAACTTCCGCTCGCCATACCTCGCCCACAGCATGGTCGAGTTCTGGCGGCGCTGGCACATCAGTCTGAGCACTTGGTTGCGCGACTACCTGTATGTGCCGCTGGGTGGCAACCGTCGCGGCGTCGGTCGCACCCAGTTCAATCTGTTCGCGACGATGATGCTGGGTGGCTTGTGGCACGGTGCCGCCTGGACGTTCTTGTTGTGGGGCGCGTGGCACGGCTTGTTCTTGGCGCTCGAACGCAGGCTCGGTCGCGGCAGCCCGTACCAGTTCTTGCCGCATGCCGGCCAGGTGTTCCTGACGTTCTTGCTGTGGACGTTGAGCATGGTGATCTTCCGCAGCGGTACGCTGGGCGAACTCGGAGAGATGTTCGGCGGCATGATCGGCTTGCGCGGACTCGGTTCGATGCCTGACATTGGCGTGCAGCAACCGGTCGCGATCGGCGGATTCTTCATCGCCATTGTTGTCGCCTTCTTCCTGCCGCGCAGTCATCAGCTGGTTCGCCGGTGCCATCCATTGCTCATGCTTGCTGTGCTGTTCGCATTCGTTATCGCGGTTTGCCAGGTGCTCTCGGTCGACTTCGTTCCATTCATCTACTTCCAGTTCTGATCGTGACGGCCATCGATTCCAATCCGCTGCCAGATCCACAAACCCCAGGTCAATGGGCCGTGAGGTGGTTTGCCGTCGTCATGGTTGCGGTCTTGTGCGCGAGTGTGCCCGTCGTGCACTTGTTCTGGCACGGCGTGCTTGGCAACGAGCAACCGGTGTTGGTGACGAACGCCCAGAAGCCTCTCGCCCCGGCGACCACAGATCGCGTGCTGTCTGGCAAGTGGATGCTGGACAAGGAGCGCAACCTACTCGAGCTGTCACCGGTGGTGTGGTCGTTGCGCGGTCACTGGAACGAACTTCGCTATCGCTGCGGCATTCCCCACAGCGAGCACGTCTTGTTTGGCAAGGACGAGTGGCTGTTCGGTATCTCGTCGGTGCGGCCAAATCTGCGCCGCTTCGAACGCACCAAAGAGACGCGACTCGCAGCGTTCGCGAAGGTTCGTGACGAAGTGCGTGCGGCTGGCTCGGAGTTGTTGGTCGCGGTGGTTCCCGACAAGGCGCGCGTCTACGCGGACTATGCTTTCGATGGAGGCATCATTCCGGAGCGCAAAATCGACAACTACGCGACGATCATGGCCGAGTTGGAGTCGCTCGGCATTGCGCACGTTGATTTGGCCGCATCGATGGCAGCGGCGCGAACGGCGATCAAATCCGATCAGCCGCAGGACCAGCTCTACTACGCGCGCGACACGCATTGGCGGCCTGCGGGTGCATTGGCAGGTGCAACGGCCATCGCCGTCGCGGTAGAACAGCAGTTTGCAACGCGGTTGTCACCGCGCGTGCCGATGCGGTTGACAGGCCCTAGCAACTTGCGAGCGGTTGGCGACCTGACCTCTTTGCTCGGCATGCTTGCCGTTGTGCGTCCGGACCCGGTCCGCGGTCGCCGCCCCATGGCGATGAGTTTGCTGACTGATGAACTGGCCGAGGTGCGTCAGTACTTCGGCGCGGAAGTCGTTACCAACGGTGGTGCGGTTGGCATGTACGGCAAGGATGCCGCTGCCGAGATCTACTTGGCAGGCACCAGCTTCAGCAAAGAGAACGGCATGATTGCCGTGGCGATCGCGCTCGGACGACCGCTGCGCGACAATTCGGTGCGGGGCTCCAACGGCTTGGCTTCGATCAAGAAAACGCTCGAGCAGTTGCGGAGCGGGCAAAAGCCCAAACTCGTGATCTGGGAGCTGGTCGAGCGCGGCTTGTTTGAGCCGGTCTGGGCGGACCCGAAGCTGTAGCTGCCTGCGCCGCGAGATCTCCAGTGCCTTCCGCGCCGATTCTGCTTTGTGCCCTCGGCAGGGGAACTCCGGGGTGCGTCCGGCAGAGGGCTGTAGCCGGGGCCGTGCTTCTGGCACGATGCGCGCGATGAACCGCGCCTTGATTCCGTTATTCAGCTTGGGCCTCCTGTCGGTCTCCGTTGCGCAGCAGCAGTTG
This sequence comes from uncultured bacterium, assembly GCA_963974725.1. Taxonomy (GTDB): domain Bacteria; phylum Planctomycetota; class UBA1135; order UBA1135; family UBA2386. The sequence continues at coordinate 10,057 of CAXBFC010000151.1, forward strand.
CAGCCGATGGACATGTTCCGGCTCAACTTCTTCATGACCGCTGGTGCCGAGGATCCGGTTGCCTGGCTCGATGCCGACAACTACCTCGTGTTCGACGCCGGCAAGGGCGGTCGCGGTGCGCCGAGTTGGTCGAAGGTTGCGGCGCGCACTGGCGCTCGCGAGAGCTATCTCGACAAGGCGGCGTTGCTAGCGAGTCTTGGTAGTGGGATCGACGCAGGCACGTTGGCGAATCCGGCGGCGTGGCTTTGGAATGACGAGCACACGCGCTTTGTGCTCAACGTCGGGGGTGACCTCTACTCATCCGCGCTCGATGGCAAGGCTGTGCAGCTAACGGAGACGCCGGAGGAAGAAGAAGTTGGCGTGCGGTTCTCGCCGGACGGCAACAGTGTCGCGTTCATTGCCAACTACAATCTGCACGTGGTGCCGGCGATTGGCGGTGAGGTGCGGGCCCTGACAACGGAAGGCCACAGCGACTTGTTCTACGGCCGCCTCGATTGGGTCTACCAAGAAGAGCTCTACGGCCGCGGCAACTTCCAGGGCTATTGGTGGTCCCCGGACAGCTTGCAGATCGCGCTGTTGAAGCTCGATGAATCGCCGGTCGAAGAGTTCGTGTTGGTCAGCGATGTGCCGGCGCGTCCCACTGTTGAGCGCACCAACTACCCGAAGGTTGGCGAGCCGAACCCGGTGGTCGACATTGGCACGATCACGATTGCCGATGGCAAGACGCAGTGGTTCGACGTGTCGGACTACCCGGCCGAAGATCGATTGGTCGTGCGCGTGACCTGGGCGCCGGACAGTGCCGAGGTGCTGTTTCAGGTGCAGAACCGCGAGCAGACCTGGCTCGACATGCGCGCCGGCAGTGTTGCGTCCGGCAAGTCGCGGCTGCTGTGGCGCGAAGACAGTGACTGCTGGGTTGAGGCGAGTGCCGAGCCGGAATGGCTCGACGGCGGCAAGGCGTTCTTGTGGCTCAGTGAGCGCGATGGCTTCAAGCACGTCTACAAGTTTGGTCGCGATGGCAAGCCGCAAGGTCGCTTGACCAAGGGCCGGTGGCAGGTCAAAGAACTCGTCGCCGTCGACGAGGCAGCAGGCTGCGCCTATGTCACCTCGGACAAGGACTCGCCGATCGAGACGCACCTGTATCGGTTGCCGCTTGCTGGCGGCGAACTGCAGCGCATCACGACGGGGCGTGGCACGCACGACGTGACGATGGTGCCCGGCAACCAGGCCTTCGTGACGAAATGGAGCGATGCGAACACGCCGTCGTGCACCTACCTGCGCGACCTCGACAACAAGAACTTGCGCGAGATCGCAGTGTCGCGGCCGCAGTTGATGAAGCCGTTCGGCGTGACGGAGCCAGAGTTCTTCCAGGTCGAGACGCGCGATGGCTTTCCGATGGAAGCGATGATGATCAAGCCGGCGAACTTCGATCCGAAGCAGCAATACCCGGTCGTGCAATACACCTACTCAGGCCCGCACACGCCGCGGGTGCGGGACCAGTGGGGCAGTCGCGACTTCTTGTGGCACCAATTGCTGGCGCAACGCGGCTACATCGTGTTCGTCTGTGACAACCGTTCGGCGAGCGGCAAGGGGCGTGAATACGCGAAGGCTTGTTGGCGCAAGCTTGGCCAGAGCGAATTGGCGGATCTTGAGGACGCGGTGGATTGGTTGGCAGCGAAGCCGTTTGTCGACGGCAAGCGGGTGGCTATTTGGGGTTGGAGCTACGGCGGCTACCAGACGATCTACAACCTGACCCACAGCAAGAAGTGGGCGGCCGGTGTCGCCGTCAATCCGGTCACCGATTGGCGTCTCTACGACACGATCTACACCGAGCGCTACGGCGGCTTGCCGACGACCAACGTGGTTGGTTATGAGCGTGGCAGTGTCACCAACGCCGCCAAGAACCTGCACGGCAAGCTGATGCTGATCGCTGGCGCGATGGACGACAACGTGCACATGCAGAACAGCTTCCAGTTCTTGCATGCCTTGCAGCAGGCTCAGAAGGACTGCGACTTCATGGTCTACCCGCGCGTTCGTCACAGCATCGGCGACCTGCAGCAGCAAGTGCACCTGTTCACGCGGTTCGAGAAGTTCCTCAAGGAGAACCTCTAACCTTGGTGACGGTGATTGCAGGGCCGCTCTCGCGGTTCTTCGCCAAGGACGAAGACGATGCTGTGCGCTTGCGTGCGGGGGTCGAAGTTTGGCGGCAAGACCTCGTCAGCAGCGTGGCCGAGAAGGTCGGTACACAGCTCGAATGGGACGAGTCGAGTGACACGCAATTCGAAAGCGACCTCGGCGAGTCCGGTTGGATCGCGCTGCGCATGTTTGCGTTCTATGCCGAGCGTTCCGACCTCGATTGGCCCGATACGGTGCCCGCGTTGCCGGAGTTCGACACCGTCTGGCGCGAAGCTGCAGAGGACAAATTCTCGAAGTCGCTCTACGGCCAATTGCTCGCTTGTGAGATGTGGCTGCCGGGTGCGTTTCCGGTCACGATCCGGGCTCCGCGACCCGATGGGGAAACCTCTGAAATCGGCTCAATACAAATCCTCGCCGATCAGTTGCTTTGGCTCAACCAGCGCACGTTCCAGGCGGACGCCGAAGAAATCGCCGAGTGGCAAGTGATGTCTGCCGACGCGGGCGGCTCGTTCTTGAAGGCGGCTCGCCGTGGCTTTGCCGCGTTATCGCGCGCGGTTGCAGTCGCACAGAAGGCAGCCGTGCCGTTGGTGTTGCGTCAGTAGTAGCGATGGAGCATGGCAGCCAACTGCCGCTCGGTTGTGCTCGCGATGCAATCGCGATGGATGTTGTTCGGAGCGCGCGCCAAGTTGGCTGCGAAGGCGAAGGCATAGCGGAGTTCGTATTCTTACTTGCTCGCTTCACTTTCCCAAGGACAGCATCATCATCTCGGATCAGACCCATCGCCCCTTGAGGTGCATTGCCGTGCGGTGCAATGCTGTGCGGTGCCTGGCAGCGACGTCGCGTGGCCACGCCGTGCAGGCCAACGATCTGATTCATGCAGCGCGTCTGAAGCTCGCTGAGGTGAGGTTTCAGTGACGAACTCGATGTCGGGTGCCGCAACGAGATTGCCGCCATCAGGTCCAAGTCGCCAGGGTTCTGCTCCGGGCCCATCGCTGGCAGTCGATCGCCACAGCGACAGTGAGCCTCCGATTTCGCTCAACGAAGTCGTGCGTTCCAAGCGAGTCGTGTGGGTGGCGTTGGTTGCGGGAGGTCTCGCCATTGCTGGCCTTCTGCTTGCCGCCTGGTTCGCCGCAAGTGCTAGCCGTCGGGCAGTCGTTGAGCAGGTCGGCGAGTCGCACTTCAGTTTGGCGCAGATCCTCACGGATCGCATCGAGTCCGTCGCCGCGGCGGCGGCAGAGCCCGATGAAGATGCTGCCGAATCCGCCTTGCACGAATTGACCGAACTGTGGTCGGAGTTGGCGGCGCGGCTGTCCGGGCGCGATCTGTGGGTGATTGGGTCGAGTAGTCATCTGGTGTATCACTCGACGCGCCCCGATCTGGTCGGCAAATACGTGGGTGACGTGGTGGTGCCCGACTCGCGTTTCGGAACCGTTCGCGAGTTGATCGCGGCGCGACAGGGTTGGGGTGGGGAGAACCTCAACCTGCGCGGTTTGGACCAGATCACTGCGTACAGCTACTCGCCAACGTTGGACGGCTTGATTGCCATCCACTTGCCGGGTCACTTGCTAAGCGAGCGGATCCGTGCTCAGTCGACACCGTGGATTCTTGCGCTCGGCATCATTGCGCTGGTGCTGGTTCCGTTTGCGATGATGTTGCTGCTGTTCGCTTCCAGGCGATCGAATCGCGCCGTTGTTGCGGCGGCGCGTCGGGAGCGAGAAGTTCAGGCGAAAATCGTCGCTGGCTACCAACTGCAGTCACTGGGTCGGCTGACCAGCGGCATTGCGCACGACTTCAACAACCTGTTGACGGTCATCCTGGCCTATTCCGGGCCAGGCCTCAATGTGACCAGGAGTCCAGCCGCTACCCGCGCGGCCTTGGCTGAGATCAGCAACGCCGGCAAGATGGCCGCTGGTTTGACCAGGCAGTTGCTCGGGCTTGCGAGGGAGTCGGATCCGCGCAACGAAGTGTGTGACGCGGCGGATGTGCTCCGGGATATGAGCGGCCTGTTTCGCCGGGTCCTGCCCGAATCGATCGAGCTGACGGTCGAGTCTCCGAGCAATGGCGACGTTGTCATTACTGATCGGGTGCAGTTTGAGCAGGTTCTGATGAACCTCGCCGTCAATGCGCGCGATGCGATGCCGGAAGGTGGTCGGCTCAAGATCCGATTCGCTGTTGAAGGTCAGGTGGACCCCGCGGCGCAAGCTGGCCTGACGGGCCGAACCTTGGTGGTCGAAGTCTCGGACACCGGCATGGGCATCCCCGACGATGTCCGTGAACGCATGTTCGAGATCTTCTACACGACCAAGGGCGACGGCGGCGCGGGCTTGGGGCTGTCGCTAGTGCGGGACATCGTGCAAAAGATGGGCGGCGACATTGCCGTGCAGAGTGAGGTTGGCGTGGGCACGACGTTCCGCGTCGCCGTGCCCGAATCACGCAGTGCAATCGCGCCGGATGTTGGCGACATTGGTCCGTTGCGCCGGCCGGTCAGCGGCCGGATCCTGGTTGTCGAAGACGAGAGCAAGGTGCGCGCGGTCATGGTCCGGGCGCTGCGAATTGCTGGCTACGACATCGTCTGGGCTTCGAACGGTGTCGAAGCTTTGGCGCGCATTCGTGCCACCACAGACAGCATCGATCTCGTCATCACCGACGTCATCATGCCGCAAATGGGCGGCCTCGAGCTGGCCAGCCATCTACGGGAGGAGCTGCCGGGCGTGCCCATAGTCTTCACGTCGGCCTGCCTCGGCGACCAGGAATCGTCCCGCGAGAGTGCCGAGTTCTTGTCAAAACCCTTTTCACCGTCGGACCTCCTAGCCGTCGCCCAGCGACTGATCGACGGCGCGAAGTAGGACGCCAGCCAAAGGCAAATCTGCGGTGTGAACCGGGTACCGTACGCAGGATCTGTGTACCGTACCCGGTTCAAACCACCGGAACGGATTCAGGCGGAACGGCTGGGCTACTTGAGCGCGACGTGCAGTTTTTGGACGTCGTCGAGGTCGTCGAGTCGTTCTAGGAACGACTGGACTTGTTCGAGGGCCTCGCCTTCGAGTTCGATCGGGTCCTTGGGGTTGTAGCCGAGTTCGGCGGAGGCGATGGTCCAGCCGGCCTTGCGCAGTTCGTCGGCGACGGTGTAGAGGTCCGGGACCTCGGTCAGGAAGCGGCCGCCGACTTGATCTTCGGGCGTGTCCTCGAGCTCTTCGCAGTCTTGGGCGCCGCATTCGATTGCAGCTTCTTCGGCGTCCTTCGAACCGTCCTCGTGGGTCGCTTCGATGATGCCGACGTGATCGAACATGAAGGCGACCTTGCTGCCGAACTGGCCGCCCTTGAAGCACGACTTCACCTCGGGCGCAGTGCGGTTGCGGTTCTCGGTCATGCACTCGACCAGGACCGGCACGTTGTGCGGCGCCATGCCCTCGTAGATGATCATCTCGTAGTCGGCACTGTCGGTGCCTTCCCCCGAGCCTTTTTTGATGGCCCGGGCAATGACGTCGCTGGACACTGATTGCTTGCGCGCGGCGTCGACCGCCATCTGCAGGCGGGGATTCATGCTCGGGTCGGCAGAGCCCATTTTGGCGGCGACGGTGATCTCACGCCCAAGCTTGGAGGTGATCTTGGCCCGTTTGTTGGCGGTGATCGCCTTGTTCTTCTCTAGCCACTGGCGGCCCATATGCGGTGCTTCCTTTTGGGGGAACGGTCAATCTTGCGGGGCGAACAGAATGGCGGAGCGGCCGGGGTCAGGCAAGGCCGTAGCCGGGGAAGAGTGGGCGGGCACGCGGCTTGCTGGCGGGGCGCGCCGGTTGCCCGTGCGGCTCGGCGGCGAGACAGGTGTCCCGTTATCGCCTTCATAGTGGCCGTGGGCTTCCCCGTGGGTAGCCTTCTGCACCCCTCTCGATCCCTCACTCTAGTCAGGAGACATCGCCTTGAGCGACGCCAGCGCCGTACCCGTGTCCAAGGGCCATCCGCCCGGCCTCTACATGCTCTTCTTCGCGGAGATGTGGGAGCGTTTCTGCTTCTACGGAATGCGCGCGCTGTTGGTGCTCTATCTGACGAAGGGCTTCCTCAGCATGACCGATGAGGACGGCGGCAACGTCTACGCGAGCTACAACGCGCTCGTGTACCTGACGCCGATCATCGGGGGCATCATCGCGGACCGGGTGCTCGGGTATCGCATGGCGATCATCCTGGGCGGCATCGTGATGGCGCTTGGGGAGTTCACGCTGCTGATCGAACAGGAGTTCGCCGTCTACTCCGGGATGGCGCTGATCATCTGTGGCAACGGTTTGTTCAAGCCGAACATCTCCTCGATGGTCGGCAAGCTCTACTCCGAAGGCGACCCACGCCGCGACGCCGGCTTCACGATCTTCTACATGGGCATCAACATCGGCGCCCTGACGTCGACGTTGCTGTGTGGCTGGATCGGCGAGAACTACGGATACACCTACGGCTTTGGCATTGCCGGCATCGGCATGCTGCTGGGCGTGTTCACGTTCGGCATGGGCAAGGCCCGCTTGGAAGGTCACGGCGAGCCGCCGAAGCCCGAGGAGCAAGTCAAGCGTATCAGCCTGGTCACCCTCGGCATCGCGGTGTTGGCGCCATGCCTCTACTTGTTGCTCAAGCATCAAGAGCTGGTCACCTACCTGTTGCTGGCTG
>CAXBFC010000152.1:0-16723 GCA_963974725.1 uncultured bacterium
CAGTGCCGAACGAATCGTGGACGGCTCGCGGCTGCCGGCATTGGCGACCGCCTGCACGACCGCAAGGATCGCTTCGTAGCCCTCGGCCGCGCCCATGCCAGGAATACCGTGGCTCGTTTCGTAGTCGCGCCGGAACGCACTCTCGGTGGCAACCTGCGCCGGTGACAGCCCATGGATCGCGAACACCGTGCGGGTTTGCTTGAGCATGCCAGCACCAAAGGCGCGCGGCGTGAGCACGATCGGGATGGCGTTGTCCTTCAGTCGTTCTTCGAGAAAGCGGCGCGCTTCCACCGGGTCCGTGTCGAACACCAGCACTTCCGGACGATCGCTCTCAAGCTTCTTGTCGAGTTTCTTTTGGGACGTCGACACGTCCATCTTCCACAGCAGCTGCGACGGGCGCGTCAGCCCATTCGTCTCAAGCAGCTTGGCGAACGCCTTCGCCGGCCTGCTGCGATCCGTGATCAAACCAACTCGCGTCATGCAGAGGCGTTGCTCGAGCAGGCGATCCAACACCTTGGCAACATCCTCCGGCGCGGAATCGAAGTACAACAACGGCAAGGTCGCACCGAGCGCCTTCTTCGTCAGTTCGGCGGTGTGCACCTCGAGCGGTGCTATTACTGCGTGCACGCCATCCGCCGGCAGTTGCTTACAGGTAGCAGCGGCTTGCTTCTTGTCGGCGATGCTTCGCCATAGCAGCTCGACTTTGACCTCACCCTTGTTGTTGATCGCTTCAACCGCACGATTTGCGCCGCGAACAAAGGCCTTGTGGGGCGAGTCTTCTTTGCCAATGACGGCGATGCGAAGCGGTTCTTGCGGTGCCGCAACGATTGCGGCGAGAAGGAGTGGGATGGCGAGCATGGGCTGGAGGGTCGGGACGACTGGTGCCGATCTTAGTCACGCACCTCACGACAACAATGCGCGGACCGCCAGTCGCCACGCGACCACGGCAATATTGGGCAAGTCAGGCGTGCGGACAGCTACATCCAGCGTTGCCGAACTAGTTGTTTCTGTGCCTGGCACCGTACTGACGGTGTTCGTAGTAGATTCATCCAATGCCAAGCCTCCTCCCCACCGTGCTCGTCCTTGTGCTACCTGTATCTGCCGCGATCTGCCAAGGGCCCAACTGGCCGGGCTTCCGCGGCCCAAAGCTCGATGGCGTCTCCCTCGATGCCAAGCCACCGCTGACGTGGAGTGACGACGAACACATCAACTGGCAAGTCGATCTGCCAGGCCCGGGTTCGTCGAGCCCGGTGGTCAAAGACGGTCGCGTCTACGTCGCGAGCTACTCCGGTTACGGCAAGTATCTCGATGACGGCGGGGACAAGTCGAAGCTTGTGCACCACCTATCGTGCTACTCACAAGAAGACGGCAAGCAACTCTGGTCCAAAGGCGTGCCAGGCCCGCTGAAGCAAGAAGCTCGCCAGATGCAGCTCACCGAGCACGGCTTCGCTTCGCCGACTCCAGTAGTTGGAGATGGAATGGTGTTCTGCTACTTCGGTCGAGCCGGCGTCATCGCCTTTTCGCTGGATGGCGAACAACTGTGGCGCACCGATTTGGGAGAACCCGATCCGAAGGCAGCCATCGCGAGCAACCAGGTCCGCCGCAACGGCAAGGTTCTGTCGCTCAAGTGGGGATTCGCCGCAAGTCCGATCCTTCACGACGACCTGTTGATCGTGAACTGCTCCGAAGAGAGCAACTCGATCCGCGCACTTCGCCAGAGCACCGGTTTGGAAACACGAGTCCGCCAACCTCGAAGGCACCGCAATCACGCCGGTCGTCTTTGGCGCGGGCGACGAAGCCGTGCTCGTGATGGTGCTCGGCGGCGAAATCTGGGGCATGAACCCGAACACGGGCGAGTTCTTCTGGAGGATCAAGACCGCAACCAACGGCGGCATGTCGTCGACCCCGATCGCCGACGGCGACACTGCGTACGTTTTTGGCGGCGACGACATCAGCTACGCGATTCGCTGGGCGCGCACCATCCCGGACTCGGGCCCCAAACCAGAAGGCAAGGCTGCACCAGAGGGCGAGGCTACCGACCCGCGCATCCTGTGGACGAGCAAGAGTGTCGCCATCCCCTCGCCAAGCCTCTACAAAGGCAAGTTACTGGCCGTTCGCTCCAACGGCTTTGGCCTCTGCATCGACCCGGCCAATGGCAAGGTGCTCCGCGACAAACGCCTCGCCGGCCGCACCAGCGGCGTCTACGCCTCCCCGGTTGTTGCCAACGACCGCATCTACGTCGTAAGCCGCACGGACGGCACGTTCGTCTACTCGACGGACGGCAAGTTCGACCTGCTTGCCAAGAACGAACTCAGCGACAAAGCGCAGTTCAACGCCTCGCCAGCGCTGTCGGGAACGCAATTGCTGCTGCGCTCCGACAAGACTCTCTACTGTATCGAACAGTGAGACCGAACATGTCCGACACAACCCGGCACGAAACGCTCGTTGGCCTGCACGTCACCGACGACGACACCTATGCGAAGTACCGCGCGGTGATGACCCCGCTGCTCGAGGCGGTCGGCGGCTTCTTTCGCTACGACTTCACCATCGATGCCATGCTCAAAGGCGAGAGTGATCCAGCGATCAATCGGCTGTTCTTGATCTCCTTTCCCGACGCAGCGACCGAGGCTGCGTTCTTCGTCGACCCAGCGTACCTCGCCGCCAAGCAGCAGTTCTTCGAAGCGGCCGTCGACAAGGTCAACATCCTCGGGACCTTGGTGGCGCCAGCGCGCTAGCGGGCGGCTCGCCGCCCTGCCGAACAGCTCTTAACCTACTTCCCGAGCACAACCTACGTCGGCATTCAGGGTTCAGGGATCGGCCGGCAAGCCCAGTCTTCGCAGAGAGATGGCGCCAGCGGTGAGCACGTCAGCCCACTCCATGTAGAACACGGCAAAGTTTCTGGAACGATCCATGCGGCCGAGACGTAGCCGCAGCGCCCTGTCCATTCTCCCGTCACCAAGCACGACCGAAGACGAGACCCTTGCCCGCGCTGCGGCAAGCGGTTCGCGCGCGGCGTTTGCGCGACTGGTCGACCGCTACGCCGGACGGGTCGTCTCGACACTGGAGCGGCGACTGGGCGATCACAATGCGGCGCTCGACGTCGGCCAGGAAACCTGGATCCGTGTCTTCCGTTCGCTGCCGAACTTCGACGCCGACAAGAGCTTTCGCTCCTGGCTGTTTGCGATCGCGCTCAACGCGGCGCGCGATGAAGGCAGACGCCGGCAACGCAGTCCCGTCGAGTTCGTCGGCGAAGTCCCCCACAAAAATAGTGCGAGCGAAAGCCGCGCCCACGATGACCGCCAGGCGATTGATCGCGCGCTGGCTGGAATCGCCGAACCTTATCGAACCGCCGTCGTGCTGGTCGACTCCGAAGGCCTCGACTACCAGGAAGCAGCCACGAGCTGTGACTGCGCGTTGGGCACGATGAAGTCGCGCGTCGCCCGCGGCCGCGCAGCCTTCCGCGAGCAATGGCGGAAGGTCTGCGGCGAAGCAGGAACAACCCAGAGGAAGTCACAATGAGCAACTGCGAACACATCGAAGATCTGTTCTCGGACCGATTCGATGGCGAGCTGACCGTTCGCGATCAGGACACGTTCGACCAGCACCTCGCGGCCTGCGCCAGCTGCAACCGCAACTGGCTCGACTACCAAGAGGCCGTCGCCATGCTCGGCACCAGCGGTGGCAAAGAGACGTCGCCCGAATTGCACGCAGCAACGCTCGCTGCCGTCGATGCCGCGATGATTCCGACCCGCCAGGGGTCGCGCAAGAAGCCACTACTGCTCGCTGCATTCCTGGGTGCCGCTGCAGCCCTATTGCTTGCCTGGCTCGTGGTCGGAGTGTTCCGCAACAACGCGCTCAACATCACCATCGACTCCGAGGTCGTCGCCCTGCAACCCGGCGAATCGCGTTCGCAGAACGGCTTGCTGCTATCCCGTTCGAACTCCGGGCAACTCACCGTGCGCGCCGAAGCCGCCGAACCAGAGGTTGTCGAGGTGCCCGTCGAGGTCCGAGTAGAAATCCCAGTCGAGCGCATCGTCAAGGTGCCGGTCGAAGTGCGAGTGGAAGTCCCCGTCGAACGCATCGTCGAAGTCATCGTCAAGGAACCCGTCTACATCGAAGTCGACCGCGGCCCATGGTTCACGATCGACACGTCGTCCCTGGCAACGGCGCTCCGCGATGCCGGCACCCGCCTCGGCTCAGGCATGGAAGCGCTTGCTGCCACTCGCCGCGCAGCACCCAAGAACATCCAGCGGTCGCCGCGCATCCCCATGCGGTCGCCGGTCGCGAAGACTGCGCGCCCACCGAGGCAACCTAGTTACGCTCCCGGCTCAGCGCTTCGCGTGCAGCGCACTGACGGCCGTATTCAGCTGCAGACCTCGGGTCCCATCGAAGAATTGGTGCCGACCCTGCTTGCACAACTCGAAACGCCCGACACGGAGCTTTGCTCGATGATCCAACGCCGACTCGCCGCAATCCACGAAGAGGCCGCGCAGGATCCCAACATCCGCGATCAGCTTGCCGACATGCCTTCGGGACGAGCGATTCCAACCCAGGAGCGGTCGCTGTTCGGCGACCCTGCGCGTCCCGCACGCACGCCAGCACCGGCAGTAGCGTGGGCGGAATGGTGGAACGCCAACAGCCAACTGCTGGTGCAAGTCGCGAGCCTCTAACGAAACCGCGGCGACTCCAGGAATCTCAACAAGTTCTGGAACCAGCGCGCGCTGGCGAACGTGTCCGCCGCGAACCCATCGAACCAACAACCCAATGAACAAGCTTCAACTACTCGCCCTCGCAAGCTTCGCCTGCCTCGGCAGCTGCGTCGCAGGACCCTACAGTTCTGCGTCGACCGCCTGGACGAACAACGTGCACAAGGGCGTCGTGCTAGCAACCATCTCGGACGATGACGGCACCGAACAGACCTGGCGCGCCTACCCTGGCAACAACACACACCCGCGCGTCGAACTCTCGGGAAACCAAGTCTTCACCGTCCCGAAACTCGGCGTCCGCAGCACCTCAGTCACGCGTGAGCGCGCCGAGGCCTTTGGCGCCCCCCCGTTCCGCGGTGTCTGGATCAAGAGCGTCGAGAGCGACAAGCCGGCTGCATTGGCCGGCATCACTGCTGGGCAGATCGTGCTCAAGGTCAACGGACAAGACGTCAACGGCAGCGAACAGTTCCGCGACGTGATCAGTAGCATCGGTGTTCCTGGCGAACCACTGGTACTCACTGTGCTCAGCAAGCGCAAGCCTGGTGACCCCATCGACACCGAGCAAACGGCCGAAGTCGCCGTTGCGCCTTATGGCGCCAAGATCAGCCGCGGAACGACCGACTCGATTCGGCTCGAAACATCGATGGGCGTACAGCTCTACACCGGCATGCAAGCTGCTTTGGTCAAACAGGAGTTGGCGAACACTATCTTCGGCTCCCTCCATGACGTCACGATGGTCACGGGCATCGTGCCCGGCTCCCCGGCCTACTTCGCCGGGTTGCGCGCTGGCGACCGCATTGTGAAGCTCGACGGGCAACCGAACCCTTCGCTGCAAGATGTGCGCGCCGCGATTCTAGCGCGAGTAAAAACTCAGCTGCCGACCGCGGAGCACTATGACCTTGCCCGCGACCTCAAGCGGCCACTCAATACCGAGGACCTCAGCGACACCATCCAACTGCAGGTCGATGGCCCGCTGGGCATGCACAACGCGACAATGTCCGTCGACATGATCGGCGAACGCAGCCGCTTCTACATTCCGATCGTGGTCGGCTACGAAACTTCGGACCAGAACTCGCGAGTAGGCTTCCTCAACTTCATCTTCCAGTTTGGCTTCAACTACAGCAGCGACGTGCACGAGTCGGAGTCCCGACAGCCGGTCGTAACGAGTGACCTCTCGATCCTGCCACTCGGAATGTTCGGCGTGAAGCACGGGCTCCACAGCAGCGAATACCGACTGTTCTGGCTGATCCGGTGGAGCACCGAGAACTACGACAATCGCAAGGCGGAGGATTGGAAGATCGCGACTCAGGTCCAAACGAGCCGCCTCCCCATCCCCGCCGCAAGCGCCACCGCCACCCGCTAGAGCGTCAACCGGAAGTAACTGGGTCGGCGCGACAATACCGTGCGGATCAGGCTTCCGCTGGGGTTCGCAGGTCGTCGGCAATCTTGCCGAACCAAGACCGCACCGCCGCCACCAACAACGTGAGCACGGTCGCGACGTAGGTCCCGACCTGCGACGCGAACACCATGTAGGCGCCGAGCGACCCGTTCTTCGCGGTTGCCGCTTCGATCGATTCGAACTGCGCCAGCGACAAGGCACACGTGGCAACACCGGCGATCAACCACGTCGCAAGCCAGAGATTCCGGCTTGCGGACAGCGATTCGAGCAACCGACCTGCGCCATACATCAACACGCCGCCGGCCAACAGCGGCAGCACCACGCCGATCTGGTCGGCGATGAACAGGGTCCAGGTCCCGAGTATCGATCCCAGTGCGAACAAGCCATATTCGTCACCAGGACGACCGAATCCGATCGCGCAGCCGGCGGCCCAGATGACCGGCAACAACACACGCAGACGGGCGGGTTTCGCCATGAAGCACAAGCTTAGCCGCGAGCATTGGCCGGGGCTAGGCTGTCGGGGCTGGCACCCGGTATGAAGATGGGACATCCGAAGCGGTGCGAACCACCGCACCACCGCGCGCGAACGTTGGCGGCCGCGAGGTCGTAGCTATACTCGTTCGCCCCCCGCACGCTCGCAACACCCGCGACGCCGACGTAGCAGCGACCTCATTCGCACCAACAAGATGTCCCGATCGATCACTTCCGGCACCGCCTGGCTCCTCTCCGCACTGACGACAGTCCTTGTGCTGACGACCGCGGCGTGCCCAGCACAGGCCCCCGGCCACTCCCCCTCCAAAGTTGACGGCTGGCTGAGCTGGCGCGGTCCCGACCAAAACGGCTCGTCGACAGAAACCGGACTGCCGACGTCGCTCGCGATCGGCGGCGATACCAAATCGTGGCGCTACGAACTGCGCGGCCGCGGCACCCCGGTGATCGCCAACGGTCGCGTCTACACGCTCGGATACCGAGGAACGGGCAAGGATCTCGACGAGTTGTTGGTCTGCCTCGATGAGCAGTCCGGCAAGCTTGTCTGGGAGAAGCGCTTCCCGCACTTCCTGACCGACATCATCTACCACCGCTTCGCGCTCGGCAGTCCGACCATCGACGCGGCGTCCGGCAACATCTTCTGCATGACTTCGGCCGGTGTGCTGTGCTGCTTCAGCGACGCGGGTGACCTGCTCTGGGAACACGCGACGATCTCCGAGTTCGGCCGACTGGTGTTCCCCAACGGACGCACTGGCTCGGTCGCCCTGACGGACGAACTGGCGATCCTGCACATGACAAGTTCGGGTTGGGGTCCGCAGGGTCCGGCGCGCGATCGCTTCTTCGCGTTCGACAAACTCACCGGCGAATGTGTCTGGGTCTCCACGCCTGGCGGACCACCGAAGGACATCTCGTTCTCGATGCCGGTCCTCTCGTGGCAAAACGGACGGCAAGTTGCCTACGCCGGCTTGGCCGGTGGCCACATGGCCTGCGTCGATGCACGCACCGGCGAGGCACTGTGGCGCTTTCCGATGTGCACGGGCGGCATGAGTTCGAGTGCGGTGCTCTACAAGGACACGCTGATCGCGATCCACGGCAAGGAGAACCTCGACACCTCGACCGCCGGTCGCATGATCGCGATCAAGCTTGGCGCCGAACCAAAGCCCGGTGAGCCGCAACTTGTGCTCGGCAAGGATCACGAAGTCTGGCGCAACGACCTGACGGCGTTCACCAGCTCACCGATCCTGGTTGGCAATCGCGTCTACACCACGATCGCCACCGGCGAACTCGCGTGCGTCGACGCAGACACCGGCAAGGTGCTGTGGGAACACAAGCTCGCGCCCGACCAGATCCACGCCTCGCCCGCCTACGGCGACGGCCGACTCTGGGTACCGATGAACAACGGCGAGTTCTTCATCGTCAAGCCTTCCGACGAAGGCATGAAGGTGCTTGAGAAGGCCCAGCTCGATGGCAATTGCCTCGGCGCCCCGGCTATCTGCCATGGCCGCGTCTACGTGCATACCACCGAAGCGCTCTACTGCTTTGCTGGCACCGGCACCGACACGCCGTCGAGTGCTCGCGCCATCGTCGCCATGGAAACGGGCGCCCCGACGGCGTTGCAGATCATTCCTGCCGACACGCTGGTCCACTTGAAGGAACAGGTGCCCTACCGCGTTCGTTCGAAGGACAAGTATGGCGCGACCGTCGCCAACCTGGCAACGAAGGACATCACTTGGACCGGCAAGCTGCCCAAGGGTGTAACGATCAGCAACGGCATGCTAAACGTCGCCGCCGATGCGCAGCCTGGGGTTGCCGTATTGAAGGCAACCGCGAACGGTCTCACTGGCACGGCACGCTTGCGCATCGTGCCAACCGTTCCCTTCAGCGACAACTTCGAAGACGTCACGCTTACGCCGCATGCAACCGAAGCCGGCGTCATGTCGGCGTCACCACGCCCCTATTGGATCGGCGCCAACAAGAAGTGGGAAGTGCGTGAGCTCGACGGCCACCGGGTGCTCGCCCGCACCCTTGACGAGCCGCTGTTCCAGCGCACGATCTCGATGATCGGCGACCCGCGCCAGTCGAACTACACGATGACGGTCGACGTGCGCAGCGATGGCAACCGCCGCACGATGTCGGCCGGCGGCATGATCAATCAGCGCTACCTGATCATCCTCAAGGGCAACCACCAGGCACTGGAGGTCACCTCCAACGAAGAACTGATCAAGGAGAGCGTGCCGTTCCGCTGGAAAGCCGGGACATGGTATCGCTTGAAGAGTCGCATCGACTCCAACCCTGACGGATCCGGCGTCGTACGCGCCAAGGCCTGGCAGCGTGACCTTCCCGAACCTGACGCTTGGACCATTGAAGTCGATGTGCCAAACGTCAATCGCAACGGCTCCCCCGGTCTCTACGGGTTCACGCCGCAGAGTCGCTTCCGTGTTTACCTCGACAACATCACGGTGACTCCCAATGACTAACACCACCGCTACTGCACCCCGACCACTGATGGCCATGACGATGCAACTGTTCCGCCCGACTGCTCAACTGGTTCCCGCGCTGTTGGCCCCCACTCTGCTGGCGACCACATTCTGTGCCCTGATCACGGCCAGCGCCTCGGCACAAGACTGGCCGATGTGGGGCCGCGACTACACCCGCAACATGGTCGCCAACGTCAAGGGCTTGCCGATCGACATCGTGCCCGGCGAATACAAGAACAACACCGAAGAGATCGACATCACGACGAGCAAGAACGTCAAGTGGATCGCCAAACTCGGTTCGCAAAGCTATGGCAACCCAACGGTGGCCAACGGGCGCGTCTACGTCGGCACCAACAACGACGTGCCGCGCGACGATCGCTTCAAAGGCGACCGCAGTTGCGTCTACTGCCTCGACGAAAAGACCGGCGAACTGATCTGGCAACTCAACGTGCCCAAGCTCGGCACCGGCAAGGTCAGCGACTGGGAGTTCCTCGGCATCTGCTCGTCCCCGGCGATCGAAGGTGACCGCGTCTACTTGATGACCAACCGCTGCGAAGTCATGTGCCTCGACGTGCTGGGCATGAAGAACGGCAACGATGGCTTCCAGGACGAGGCGAAGTATCTGGCCGACAACGGCAAGCCGCCGGTGCCGGTCAAGGACACCGACGCCGACATCATCTGGAAGCTCAACATGATCGATGAGTGCGGCGTGTTCCCGCACAACATCACCAGCTGCTCGGTCATGATCGTCGGCGACCAGATCTGGACTTCGACCAGCAACGGCGTCGACTACGGTCACGTCGAGACGCCCGCGCCGAACGCGCCGTCGATGATCGTCGTCGACAAGAAGACCGGCAAGCTGATCGGCGAAGAGGCCTCGGGCCTCAGCCAGAACATCTTCCACAGCAATTGGTCCTCACCCGCCTACCTCAAGACCGACAAGACGGAGTTGGCGATCTTCGGCGGTCCGGACGGCGTGCTCTACGCCTTCGATCCGAAGCCGGTCAAAGATGAAGACGGCTTCCTGGTCCTCAAGCAGAGTTGGAAGTTCGACTGCAACCCGAAGAACTACCGATTCAAGCCGGACGGCACGCCAATCAAGTACGCGACCAGCAAGGGGCCGAGTGAAGTGCTCGGCACGCCGATCGTGCACAAGGGTCGCGCCTACGCGGTGATCGGCCAGGACCCGGAACACGGCGAAGGCATCGGCAACCTGGTCTGCGTCGATGCGCAGGGCAAACAGGTTTGGGCCTACGGCAAGATCAACCGTTCGATGTCGACGATGGCCGTGATCGACGACCTGCTGTTCGCCGCCGACTACTCGGGCTACCTCTACTGCTTCAACAAGGACACCGGCGAGAAATACTGGGAGTACGACACCAGCGCCCACATCTGGGGTTCGGTGCTGGTCGCCGACGGCCGCGTCTACGTCGGCATTGAAGACGGGTTCTTGGTCAGTGCTCCCGCAACCAAGGAGTTCGATCCCAAGAACGTCAAGGAAATCGACTTCGGCATCCCGATCTATTCGTCGCCGATCGCCGCCAACGACGTGCTCTACCTCGCGACCCACACGCACCTGTTCGCGATCGCGAAGACGGACAAGCCCAAGTAATGCACAACAGAGCGGAGACGAGCGAAACTTCGCCGTCCGGAATGTCCTCAACGGGCAAGTTCGCATGGGCGCTCGTCGCCCTGCTTGCGATCCTGCACTACGACTTCTGGAACTGGGATGACCGCAGTCTGGTGTTCGGTTTCATGCCGAGCGGACTGCTCTACCAGGCACTGATTTCGATCGGCGCCGCGATCGCGTGGGCGCTCGTCGTCAAGTGCGCGTGGCCGACGCACATCGAAGAGTGGGCTGACCAAGTAGCAAACAGCAGCACGGACGATAAGGCAGACAACGAATGATCAGCTACCTGCTGCAGGGGCCACCGAAGAGCACGACCCCGCTCATCGTGGTTGGCATCTACCTCGTCTTGCTGCTCGCGTTCAGCATCCTCAACAGCCGCCGGCCGCGCGGTTCGGCCGGCGAGTACTTCGTCGCAAGTCGATCGATCGGCCCGTTCTTGCTGTTGATGAGCGTGTTCGGCACGACCATGACCGCGTTCGCGTTGGTCGGGTCCACCGGCAAAGCCTACGACAACGGCATCGGCGTCTACGGCCTGATGGCGTCCGCGTCGGGCATTGTGCACTCGCTGGTGTTCTTCCTCGTCGGCATCAAGTTGTGGGCGATCGGCAAGCGCTACAACTACGTCACGCAGATCCAGTTCTTCCGCAACCGCTTCGACTCGAATGCCCTCGGGTATCTACTGTTTCCGGTGCTGGTCGGGCTGGTGATCCCCTACCTGCTGATTGGCATCCTCGGTGCCGGCGCGGTGCTGAAGGGCGTCTCCGATGTGCCGACGTGGCTCACTGGAGCCGTGATTTGCGGAGTGGTGCTGGCCTACATCCTGACCGGCGGCGTGCGCGCCGCGGCCCTCGCCAACGCCGTCGGCTTGCTGGCGTTCGTGTTGATCTCGAACTCGCTCGGCGGCACCGAAGCCGCCACCCAGGCCGTTGTCGACAACGCCCCGCAACTGCTGTCCCGCGAAGGCGAGATCGGCCACCTCCAGTTCCTCAGCTACTGCTTCGTGCCGCTATCCGTCGGCATGTTCCCGCACCTGTTCCAGCACTGGCTGACCGCACGCAGCGCCAAGACGTTCCGCATGACGGTCATCGCGCACCCGATCTTCATCATGATCGTCTGGGTGCCATGTGTATTGATCGGCGTCTGGGCCGCAGGTGCTGGCATCGAAGCGCCCGGCGGCAACTCCAACGCCATACTCGCCAAGATGGTCGGCATGCAACTGAAGAACCCTTGGGTCTCCGGGTTGCTGATGGCCGGCATCCTCGCCGCGATCATGTCGTCGCTCGATTCGCAGTTCGTCTGCCTCGGCACGATGTTCACCCACGACATCGTCGTGCATACGCTGGGCGAAGAGAAGGTCAGCGACGTGCAACGCGTACGCCTCGGCCGCTGGTTCATCGTCACCATCGTCGCCCTGACCTACGTGCTGTCGCTGTTCCCGCCACCCAACATCTTCGACCTCGCAGTGTGGTGCTTCAGTGGCTTCGCCAGCTTGTTCCCGCTCGTGGTCGCCGCGGTCTACTGGAAGCGCGCCACCCGTGCTGGTGCGATCGCTTCGGTGGTCGTCGCTGGCATCATGTGGTGCCTGCTGTTCTACGACGGCCTGATCGCGCCAGCGCTCGCCGACGAACGGGTCGAAGAGGACTACTTGATCTGGGGCATGATGCCGGTCGCGTTCATGATTGTCGCATCGACCGTCACCCTGATCGTCGTCAGCCTCGCGACCAAGCCGTTGCCCGCAGCCACCGTTGACCGCTACTTCGGCATTGGCCAGAAGGCCTCCTGATTCGTTCCAAATCATGACCACTGATCCGCAACGGGACCGTCCCGACCTCGACACGCACTTCTGTGAGATGGTGCGTTGGCACTTCTCCGAAGAGACCGGCACGCCTTACTGGTTGGACTGGGCCAAGACGATCGGCTGGGATCCCAAGAACGACGTCACGTCGTTTGCCGATCTGGTGCGCTTCCCGCACTTCGACGGCGAACTGCTGCGCACCGAGCCACACGAACGATTCGTGCCGCGCGCCTATACAGGCCGCCCGTATACGATCTTCGAAACGGGTGGCACGACCGGCATGCCGAAGCAGCGGGTCGGCTGGGACGACTACAAGATCGACTACGAGCAGTTCTCGGCATCGCTGGACGACGCGTCGTTCCCGCCGGGTGGCAACTGGCTGATGGTCGGCCCGACTGGCCCCCGGCGCTTGCGACTCGCGATCGAGCACCTCGCCAACTTCCGCGGCTCGTCGTGCTACTTCGTCGACCTCGATCCGCGCTGGGTCAAGAAGCTGATCAAGACGAAGCAGTTTGACCAAGCCAAGGCCTACATGACGCACGTCGTCGACCAGGCCGAACTGATCCTCAAGCACCGCAAAGTCAGCGCGCTGTTTACGACCCCCAAGCTGCTCGAAGAACTTGGCGACCGCATGTCGCTGGTCGAGATCGGCATCAAAGGGGTGTTCTGCGGCGGCACAACCATGACGCCGCAGAGCACGCGCTTCATCTGCGAAGAGATCCTCGAAGGCGAGATCGAGTTCGTGCCGACCTACGGCAACACCCTCATGGGTCTCGCTGCGCATCGACGCACCCTGCGCGAAGACAACTATTCGATCACCTACTACGCGCCGCAGCCACGCGCCGTCTTGCGCGTCGTCGACCCCGACGCCACCGACAACGTCGTCGACTACGAGAAGTGGGGCCGCGTCGAACTGACCACCCTCACCAAGGAGCTCTTCATGCCACGCTTCCTCGAGCGCGACGAAGCGCTGCGCCGCGCGCCGTGTGACGCCTATCCGTGGGATGGCGTCGCCGAGGTGCGACCATTCGGCGCCCAAGCAGCAACGATTGTGGAGGGAGTCTATTGAGTGCCCCACACATTCCCGTGCTGCGCGCCGGCGTCGAATACACCAGCCTCGACCAGACGGACATCACCGGCATCGGTAGTGACGAGATCTTGGCGCGCATCAGCCAATGCAACGCAGGCATGATCAAGCGTGACCTGCGTCGCCAAGATGCCGCGGGCAGGAAGTTACGGGCGCTAAGCAGTTCGCAACTGCTTGAGATCTGTAAGACCGCCGGCGACCTGTTTCTCAACGCCGAGCTGCCACTCAACAGCGAAGGCGATACGCAGACGGCCGAGCAATACATCGCCACGCTGAGCCGGACCAGCGGGCTGCCGCACGTGCTGGTGCGCCGCAACATGCAGAAGATCTTCACGGTCTTCGACGGCATGGCCGGCATCCTCAACGGCCTGATGCGCGGCATGTCTCCAGACGTCGTCGAGTCGGGCTTTGGCCAACACTGCGACATCCCGGTGCACTACTCACCGACGACGAGCGCACTCGGCGTCGTACTGCCGAGCAACTCGCCCGGCGTCAATTCGATCTGGATGCCCGCGATCGCGCTCGGCATCCCGGTCGTGCTCAAGCCCGGCCGCGAAGAACCGTGGACCCCGCTGCGCATCATGCGGGCGTTCATCGCCGCGGGTTGCCCGGCGGAAGCATTCAGCTTCTACCCGACCGATCACGAAGGTTCGGCCGTCATCCTCGAACGCTGCGGCCGCACGCTGCTGTTCGGCGACGTCACCGTCACCGACGCCTACGCCAACGACGAACGCGTGCAGATCCACGGCCCCGGCCGCAGCAAGGTGCTGATTGGCGAAGATGAAATCGAGAACTGGCGTGAACACCTGCCGGTGTTGCTCGATTCGGTTGCCGCCAACGGTGGCCGCAGCTGCATCAATGCGTCGACGATCTTGGTGCCCTCGCACGGTGACGAGATCGCTGCGGCGCTGGCGCAAGAACTCGCCGGACACCAACCGTGCGACCCGGGCGACGATCAGGCGACCTTGTCGGCCTTCGCCAACCGCAAGTTCGCCGAGTTCATCGATGCCAAGATCTCAGCGGACGTGCAGGCTGGCGGCGCCGTCGATGTGACCGCAACACATCGCGACATGCCGCGCGCGCAAGAATTGGCCGGTGCCCCGTACCTGCTGCCAACCATCGTGCGCTGCGATTCGATCGAGCACCCGTTGGCCAAGACCGAGTTCTTGTTTCCGTTCGCCTCCGTCGTCGAAGTCCCCCACGACCAGTTGGTCGCAGCAATGGGCCCGAGCCTCGTCGTCACCGCGATCACGCGCGACCAACAACTCATCGATGCCCTGACGCGCTCCCAGCACGTCGACCGCCTCAACCTTGGCCCGGTGCCGACGTCGCACGTCGAGTGGGACCAACCTCACGAGGGCAACCTGTTCGAGTTCCTCTACGAACGGCGCGCCATCCAACGAGCCAAGGCTTGGTGATGGAGTCGAGCGCGGTAGGCACCCGCCTGATCTCGGGACAAGGGTCGCTCGCAGAAGCGGCCAACATCGCCGACGGGCGCGTATTCTTGGTCACCGATCCAGGTATCGTCGCCGCCGGCCACGTCGCCAGGCTGGAAGCGATGTTCGCAGCCAAGGGCACGACCTACCACCGCTTCGATGCCGTGCGTGAGAACCCCGACGAAGAGAATGTCGACGCCTGCGTAGCCGAGTACAAGCGCGCCTTCGGAGACGACGGAGCCGATTGGATCGTCGCGCTCGGCGGCGGCAGCAGCATTGATGTCGCCAAAGGCTGCTCCATGCTCGCCAGCGCCGGCGGCCGCATGCGCGACTACCTCGGCCGCAAGAGCAAGCCGCACCAGCAACCACCGGTGCTCGCAATTCCAACGACGGCCGGCACGGGCAGTGAAGTGCAGTCGTTTGCGTTGATCACCAACAACGATACTGGCCGCAAGATGGCCTGCGGCGGCGAGGCTCCGCGCATCGCGATCCTCGATCCGGACCTGACCCGCAGCCAGCCACGCTTCGTTACGGTCTGCGCCGGCCTCGACACCCTCGCCCATGCGGTCGAGACCGCCGTGACCTCGGCGCGCACCGATGCGTCGGTGATGTACTCGCGCGAAGCATTCCGCCTGGTCGAACGCAACTTCGAAATCGTTCTGAACACTCCAGACGACGTCGACGCGCGCAGCGCCATGCTGCGCGCATCCGCTGCCGCCGGCATCGCAATCGAAAACAGCATGCTCGGCGCGGCCCACTCGATGGCCAACCCGTTGACGCGACAGTTCGGCATCGCGCACGGCCAGGCCGTCGGCCAAATGTTGCCGTTCGTCGTGCGCTTCAACGCCGACGACAAGCAGGCCGCGCTTGGCTACGCCGAACTCGCCTACGACGCCGGAATCGTCGAACGAAGTGCGCCCACGAAGGCAGCCGTCAAGCAGCTCGTTGTGCGTTTGCGCGAACTGGTCGCAGTCGCCGGGCTGGAGCGCACGCCGGCCAACATCCCCGTATCGGCAATCGACGCGCTGTCGGCCGAGGCGGCCGAACAGTGGACGGCCCAATTCAATCCACGACCCGTCGACGAAGCGGCGTTCCGTTCTCTCTTCGTGCAGATCACCTCATGAAAGCCGCGCTGACATTCTTGGTTGCATCGCTCCTTGCCGGGATGGCGAACGCACAAGTCCTGCGACTCGATGCCAGCGGCGCGTTTTTCACCTACCGGCATGCAGGCGACGATCTGGCGGCCGCAGCCACGACGACCAGTGGCAACATCAGCAACGATTCGTTCACGAGTTATGCCGGCGATCGCAAGAGCCCACGCGTGCTCGAGAACCTGGCCTTCGACTACTTGCTGGCGCGCGAATGCGATGCCCAAGGCGTCGCCCGCACCGCCCCAACCTTGGCCCGCGCAATGGCCATGCGCTTCGCGCTCGCGTCCAGTCAGAGCCCATCCGGCGCGCCGATCGGCGGGTCGCTGGCACGCTACGCAACCGACGAACTGCGAGACCAACGCATGCGGGCATTGGTCGGCGCGCGCCGCAGCGTCGACCGCGAGTCGCTGTTGGCACGTTTCCACCACCGCTACGGCATCGACGGGGTACGCGTTCGCGTGCGCCACATCTTGTGCACCGACGAACGCTCGAAGCCAGCAACCGCGCGGCAACGTGCGACGGCCCTGCGCGCCCAGATCGCCAATGGCGCGTC
>CAXBFC010000153.1:0-16708 GCA_963974725.1 uncultured bacterium
GCGTCCAATCGATCTGGATCAGTTTCTGGCCCGGTTCGCGCCGCTCGGCGGTGACGCGCACGATGCCGATGGCTCCCGCGTGTTGCAGGATCTGATCGGCCACGTGGCGTTCGCTGCTGACTCGAACGCAGGTCGACGCAAACCTGTCGCCTGGAATCAGGGTGCGCTGCGCACGCTGCGACAGCGAGCTTTCACTCGGCACCACCGGCACGATTGCGCCGCTGTTGAAGCCGAGCTCTCGCCAGTCGGTGACCTGGCCCGTGAAGATCTGGCGGACTTGCGAGCGACTGAGCGATCGCACGGACGACAACGGGGAGATCGACAGCGCGAACAGCTCGACGCCAACTTGAGTCTGCCGCAGTCCGTTCTGGATCTCTCGCTGTGACAGTGAGCCGCCGATCAAACCGAAGTCGGCGCGGCCGCCCATCAGCAGTTCGATGACTTCGCGGTCGGAGCTATGCAGGTTGCGCACGGTCTGATTGTTCAGAGTGCCCTCGTAGGCTGCTTGCAGCGTCTTGTCGAAGCTCGGCTGGGCGTTGCGCCCAATCGCGACCATCAACTCTTCTGTGCGCGGCTTGAGGGTTCGGGCGGACCGCCTGGACTCGCCGATCGGCGCGGGCGGCGGACTGGCGTAGCCATATAGGTTGCCGGTCGCTGGCTCAATCTCGTTCACTACCTCCCGGATCACCGGCGGCGGATTCGTTTTGGCGAGCACACGTGGATCGGGGGTCTCCCCGAAGTCACATGCGCCTGCAATCAGGGCCATCCCTGCCAAAGCCACACTGCCACGAACGTCTATTGTCGGTAATTTGTCCAAGTCCCACCTCCGGTGCTGCCATATCGGACGAACGCTGAGATGGGTGTCCAAAGATGCAACGGTCGGCGGACGCAAGCTCCCGTAAGATGAGCAGTTGGAGAGAGAGACAATCCTTTGCGATTGTTCAAGTGGGGTCCGGTTTCGCCATACTGCGGCCAAAATCCAAGATCCAGCCAAATTGGCCCAATTGATCGGGAGGCATTGTCTGCTACATCTGCCGGTGTGGTTCACATCCTCCCCGAGCTAGATCCGTCCGGCGCGACCGCGCTGTCGGAGCAGGTCGCCCGCTTCTACGCGAGCGCGATCGAGGATGGGCGGGTGCTGGTCGGCGAGCGTCTGCCGCCGATCCGCGAAGTCGCCACCGCTTGCAAGGTGACCCGCGCCACGGTCCAAGAAGCCTACCGGCGGCTGGCAGACCTTGGTCTGGTCGAAGGCACCGTCGGTCGCGGCACGATTGTGCTCGCGGTCGGCGGCGCGGTTGCCGACCCGAAGGGCCGTTCGCTCAGTCCCTACGCCGAGGCCGCACTGCGCCGGACGCGGGCGATGCGCGGTGCGCCATCGTTGCCCGATGCGCAGCAGTTGGTCGCCAACTTCGCCGAACTGGCGCCGGACGATGCGCGCTTCCCGATCGATGAGTGGCGCGCCGCGATGGATTCGGTGCTCGAGACGCGCGGGCGAGAACTGCTCGGCGAGCGCTCGCGCGAGAGCGATCCGGAGTTGTCTGCCGACAGTTTGTTGGTGACGGCCGGCGCGCAGCAGGCTCTCGACCTGGTGCTGCGAACCGTTTGTTCGCCGGGTGACACGGTGGTGGTGACGACGCCGTCCTACCATCACATGCACGGCTTGTTGCGCGCCCACGGTTTGCAAGTCGTGCAGGTGCCATTCGGCCCGGATGGTCTCGACCACGCGCACCTGCAACGCGTGTTGTCGCGTCCGTCGGTGCGGCTGTGCTACTTGATGCCGACGTTCCACAACCCGACCGGGCGTTCGTTGAACCTCGCACAGCGTCAGCAATTGACTGCGACCTTGGCCGACACCGATGTCGCCGTTGTCGAAGACGAATACCAGCACTCGCTGCGTTGTCGCGGGGACGCGTTGCCGACCTTGCGTTCGATGGATGCGCGCGGCTTGACGGTCACCGTGTCGACGGTGTCGAAGGACTTGTTCCCCGCCTTGCGCATCGGATGGGTTGCCGGCAGCGAGCACATGCTCGAGCCGATGGCCGCCGTGAAGCGCTTCATGGATCTCGAAACCAGCCCACTGCTGCAGGCTGCGTTGGCGGAGTTCATGCGCCGCGGTGGCTACGACCGTCACCTTCGATCGCTGCGCGTGGAGCTGCAGAAGCGGCATCTCGCGTTGCAATCGGCCTGTGCCGAGCACTTGCCAGAAGGTTGCCGCATCACCAACCCGGACGGCGGCTTCGTCGCTTGGCTCGAAATGCCAGGCAAGGGGCAGGGCGACCAACTGGCCGAGTTGGCGGTCGAACGCGGCGTGCGCGTCGTGCCGGGCCGAGCGTTTGATCTCGATGGCGCGGCGTCACCCGGCGTGCGCCTGTCGCTGACTCGCGCCAGTGTCGACCAGATTCACCAAGGCGTGCGCGTTCTAGCGGACTGCGCGCGCGAGTTGCTGCAGGTGCATGCGCCGGCGCAGACCTTCTTGTGAGACCTACACCCAATCGTTCTGAAACACCCCACTACCTACTGCCATGACTAATCAACCCATCCCACAGGTCCCCGGATTCACCGCCGAAGAACTCGTCAGCAAGATCGGCTTCTGCGCCCAACTGAAGGGCGGCGTCATCATGGATGTCGTCAACGTCGAGCAAGCCCAGATCGCCGAAGAAGCGGGTGCTTGCGCCGTAATGGCGCTCGAGCGCGTGCCGGCCGACATCCGCAGGGATGGGGGCGTTTCGCGCGCCAGCGATCCGGACATGATTGCCGGTATCCAAAAGGCCGTCAGCATTCCGGTGATGGCCAAGGTGCGCATCGGTCACTTCGTCGAAGCGCAGATGCTGGAGTCGATGGAAGTCGACTGCATTGACGAGAGCGAAGTGCTGACGCCGGCCGACGAGGAGTTCCACATTGCGAAGCGCCCGTTCAAGACGCCGTTCGTTTGTGGTTGTCGCGACCTCGGCGAAGCGTTGCGTCGCATTCACGAAGGCGCCGCGATGATCCGCACCAAGGGTGAGGCTGGCACCGGCAACGTCGTCGAAGCGGTTCGCCACATGCGCGCGTTGATGTCGCAGATCCGTTCGTTGCGTGGTCAAGATGCCGAGGTGATCGAGCTGCGGGCGCGCGAGCTGCGGGTGCCGACCGAACTCGTCGCCTGGGTCGCGGAGAACCAGAAGCTGCCGGTCCCGAACTTCTCGGCTGGTGGCGTTGCGACGCCGGCAGACGCGTCGCTGATGATGCAGCTCGGCGCCGAAGCCGTGTTCGTTGGCTCGGGCATCTTCAAGTCGGGCAACCCGGTTGAACGCGCTCGCGCGATCGTTCGCTCGGTCACGCACTTCCAAGATCCGAGTGTGCTGGTCGAAGTCTCGAAGGGCCTCGGTGAGCCGATGGTTGGCATCAACATCAGCACGCTGCCCGAAGACCAGTTGCTCGCCAAGCGCGGCATCTAATCCAAACGAGTTTGCCAGTGACGCACAGTGAGCTTGGCCGCAGTGCACCGCTCGTCGGTGTGCTTGCGCTGCAAGGCGACTTCGCCCATCACCAGGAAGCCTTGGCGGCCTGCGGTTTGCGCACGTGTCAGGTGCGCACCGCTGGCCAACTGCGCGAAGTCGATGCATTGGTGCTGCCCGGCGGTGAAAGCACCACGATGCTCAAGTTGCTCGAGGTCGAGCAGTTGTGGGGCCCGCTCGGTGAGGCGTTGCAGCGCGGCGTCCCGGTGCTGGCGACGTGCGCTGGCCTGATCTTGCTGTCTGAACACGTCGAGAACCCGGCGCAGAAGAGCTATGGCGTGTTGCCGCTGACCGTGGTTCGCAACGGCTACGGCCGTCAATACCACTCCGGCACGTTCGACCTCGAGTCGGAGGTTTTGCCGAAAGGCACGACCGGCACGTTCATCCGCGCGCCACGCATCACCGCGGTGCATGGTGACCTCGAAGTGCTCGCGCGCCGTGGTGGCGATCCCGTGCTGGTGCGTCGCGGCCATGTGCTCGCTGCCTGCTTCCATCCGGAGCTGGCCGTTGGCCATCCGGTAACGGCGCTGTTCGCAACGATGACCAAGGCGCATTTTTCGGCCAGCAATCCAGCTGCGGGTGATCCAGCTGCAGGAGATGCTGGCGGGGCAGGTCTGGCGATTGGCGATTCCGGTGTCGGCTCATGACGAGCGACAAGGTCGTTTACGCGGTCGAGCCGAATCTGGCGGTGCCGGAGTTTCGCGATGTGTTGTATCGCTCAAAACTGGCCGCTCGCCGCCCGGCGGAAGATGCGGCGTGCCTGGCTGGCATGCTCAAACACGCCGATGTGATCCTCACGGCGCGTTCGCCAGACGGCCTGCTTATCGGTGTGTCTCGCGCCATTAGTGACTTCCACTACTGCACCTACTTGTCGGATCTAGCGGTTGACGAGGCTTGGCAGCGGCGTGGAATTGGTCGCGAGTTGATTCGGCGAACGCACGTTGCGGCTGGCCTTCAGTCGACCCTGATCCTGTTGTCCGCGCCCGCCGCCCGGGACTACTACCCGCGGGTTGGCATGCAGCCTCACGACTCGTGTTGGCTGATTCCGGGACAGGATCCGCAGTAGACGGCTCGGTACAAGCCCTCATGCGGTGGGGGCGTAAACCTCGATGCCGGTGTCGAACGGCAGGAAACTCCGCTGTTGTGCCCGGGTCGGGATCGGGCACGACAACCCAAGTTCCATCGACGCACCTCGCTCACATCACGTCGTTATGCGTATACTGATGCCAACGTGAGCACGATCCTCAGAAAGCCATCCGTAGCTGTAGCGACCTGGTCCGTCCTGGTGCTCGGCTTGTTCGCCTGGCGGGGGGACCTAAGTCTTGGCACTCCCGAAGAACGCGACCAACGCGCCGCTGCTCGCCAGCAGCCTGAGCCCGTTGTCGTAAGGCGCCCCGTAACTCCTGAGTTGCCGCGCACCCAACGCAGCGGCCGCGTTTTCGACAGCATGGGCTTTCTGCTTGTTGGTGCCGAGGTTGTGCCAACCGAAGGTGCATCGCTGAAGACCGACGCGGACGGTGCGTTCTCGGTCGACCTCTTGCGCTACCAATCCAGTGATTTGCTGGTGCGCGCGAACGGTCGCCGACACGAATGGCTGCGCACGTCGGCGCTGAGCCCAGATCCCTTGACGATCTGCATGGATCCGAGCGCTCCGTGGGACGCGTTGCCATCACCGCTTGAGCCAGCTGCGATGCTGCGTGGCGAAGGCGAAGTGCAAGGCGTCGATCGCCGTCCGTTGGCAAACGCATTCGTCAACGTGCTCGGCACCGACTGTTGGGGCGTGACCGATGAGACGGGTCGCTTCGAGCTGCCGCTGCCAGCGACGACGAGCAGGTTTGTCGTGCACCGACCGGGTGGCGAAGACGGCCTTGGTGGGTTCGCCGGGTTGTCGTCACCGTTCGTCTCGCCACGCGACCAAGGCATCGTGCCGCTACCGACGTTGGTTGGTGAGCGCGCCGGTTCGATTCGCGGCACGGTCCGCACGATGGATGGTCAAGCGATTGCCGGTCTGCCGGTCGAAGTGCGTGGCCCCGGTGGTCGTCGCCGCGTGACCACGGGTGCTGGTGGCGTGTTTGTGCTGAGCGGGTTGATTCCCGCCGACTACATGGTGGAACCGTTTGCCTATCGCGGCGCGGTTGGCGAAGCGGTAGCCGTCAAGGTTGATCGAGCCGTGGTTGCTTGCGACCTGCACCTGACCCAGATCGAAGCTGCCAACGTGCGTGTCGTCGATGAGAGCGGTGCGATCGCGGTTGGCGTCTGGGTGTCGTCGAGCCTGCACGGCTTGCGACGCGGCGTCGATCAGTCCGGCAGCGATGGTTTCGTCAACCTGCCGGTCGGTGCCTCGAGCGAGTTCGAAGTGCGTATGGCCGACAGCTTCGCGAGTTGCCTGGTCCGCCAATACAACGCCGACGCTGAGCCGGCGACGTTGGTGATTGCGCAGCCTTAGGGGCTGCTGCGGCGGTGATTGCGCAGCCATAGGGGCTTGCTGCGGCGGTGATGCGCAGCCATAGGGGCTTGCTGCGGCGGTGATGCGCAGCCTTATGGGCTTGCTGCGCGTTCGTTCGCCCCGGTTGCGACGCGCTACTGCGTCAGCATCACGCCGGCATTGCTGAGCGCGAAAACGATCGACGTGCCAGTGAGCACCGCACCCTGACAAGCAACCAAGTAGCCCGGGAAGCCGGCGGGCACCGTGAACGATGCGGCTCCACTGCCGCTACCGTCGGTGAGGAACGTGGTTCCCGGAACGAGGGTGCCGCCAAGGTAAGCCGAGCACGATGGGCTGAGCTCGACACCGGCAGGAGTCAGGTCGAGTGAGAAGAACGTCGCGCCGATGCTGGATAGCGGTGCGCCACTGTAGTTGAGCGGAATCGTCGTGCCGCCACTGGCGACGCCAGTGAGGGCGAGGTTCATCGTGCTGGCGCCGATCGGGCAGCCGATTCCCCATGGTCCGACTTCGCCTGGCGTCAGGTAGGAGACGATCAGTCGGCTGTGGTTCGTCGTGTTGGCCGATTCACGCGAATGCATCCTGACCGCGCCGCCAGGAACGGTCTCATCGCCCTTCACCAGCCAGCCAAAGTTGTTGCCAGGGTTGTCGAGCCAATCCTGCACGTCGTCGATCAGGCCCGGCAGCGGGCTGCTGACACTCGAACCAACGGCAAGCGGCATCGAGAAGCTCGGCTGTGCGGCGAAGTCACCGCCCGGTGTGTTCCAGAATGCGTTTGGGTAGTTGGTGTGCAGCCAGGTTGCGTCGCCGGCTTGGGCGGTGCCGCCAGAGCCTTGGCCACCGCCTGCGACGGTGGTACCTTCCGACCATGACTGGGTCAGCCGGTAAGCGGTTGCCATCGGACTGGGTAGCGTTGAACTGATCACCGTGACCTCGAGTCGCGCCGAGAGCACGCGCGCCCCGGCCGGGATCGCGCTGGCGACATCAAAGTGCAGCAATACGCGGCGAGCCGCAGGTTGGCCGGTCAGCCCGGCAAACAAGATCGTGCCGCCGCCGTTGGCGAGCGTGCCCGTGGCGCTCTCGTAGAGCGCCGTGTCCTTGTCGACGACGATGGTGGTTGTCGTCTGAGCGGACAGTGACGGGATAGCGACTGCAATTGCAGCCGCCGCACGAAGGATGCGGGTGGTCATGGGTCGAGATTGTTGGCGCGAGTTGCGCGACTAGTTGGTCCAGATCAGGCCGGCGTTGCTCAGCGAGATGTTGAGCGGCGTCGTGTCGAGCACAACACCTTGCACGGCGATCAAGTAGCCGGGAAAGCCGGCCGGAACGGTGAAGGTCGAGCTGGCCGCGCCACCGACGGTGGCGAGGGTCGGGCCGGGGATCTTCGGGGCCAGCAGCGGCAGGTAGAGCAAGCCGTTCGGGATCAACAGCGTGCCAACTGGGTCGTAGCCGATCGTGTAGAAGTTGGCGCCCAAGCTCGGGGATGGGGCATTCACATAGTCGATCGTCAGCACGTTGCCACCGTTGGCAACGCCGGAGATGGTCAGACCGAAGGTGCCAGCGCCAACTGGCCATCCGACGCCGTGCGTGCCGACTTCACCGGGGGCGAGGTAGGTGATGACCAGCTTCGGCTGGAACGACGCCGCTTCGCGGGTGTTGATGCGACGAGCCGTCGAGTTGAGCACTTCGTCCGTCTTGAGCAACCAACCGTAGTTGCTGCCGGCGTTGTCGAGCATGTCTTGCACGTCGGCAACGATCGCAGGGTTGGACGTGGTCACGAACGCGCCGAGGCCCGGCAGGTCGAACGTGAAGCTCGTCGGGCCGAAGTCGCCACCGGGCGTCGTCCAGAACTGCGAAGGATAGTTGCTATGAAGCCAGGTCGACTCGCCCGCGCCGGCCGGACCGCCGGCGCCGCCGTTGCCGGGTGCGACGTTGTTGCCTTCGCTCCAGTCGGACGTGATCCGGTGGGCTTCGGCCGTGATCGGCAAGAACGCGGAGGACTGGTCGACCCACATGTCGAGCGAAGCCGACAGGATCTTGGAGCCCGCAGGAATCGAGCCGGCGACGTCCCATTGCACCATGGTGCGACGGATACCGAAGCCACCCTGGAAGCCAACGCGACCGCAGAACATGCCGGGGCCGCCGCCGTTGGCGAGGCTGCCGGTCGGGCTTTCGTAGAGAGTCGTGTCTTTACTGGTGACGATGCTGACGGTGCTCTGGGCGGCGGCGGTCGAGACGCTGGTCGCGATGACGGTCGCAACGAGGGATAGCTTGGCGAGGGTAGAGTTCATGGTTGCGTTGCTGAGCGGCCGCCCAGCGGGCAAGGAAGAATAGCGAATGATTCGCAGGGCGCAGGATCTGCGCCGTCTCTAATCCCATACCCAGATTTCGCAACGCAGTTACTGGTCTACTTCTTCTTCCCAACGATGAAGACCTCGCCATTGCCCAGAGCGGCGAGGTTCTTGAGCAACAGCTCGTTGGCTTCGCCGAGTCCGACGCAGTGCAAACGAATGCGGCGAAAGGCGTTCATGCGCTCCACGTCGCGGATCAGCCAGCAGTCGATCTTGCCTGGGCGGCCCATGCCACGGACCTCCGGAAACCCCGCGTACGGACCGGGGTAATTTACCTCTGGCGTGCCAGCGGTCGTGATGCCTGCCTCGATGTCTTTGTAGGTTTGGCTCTCGCCGTAGTTCTTGTCGAGCTTGTCGAAGCCGTCCCAATTGGGCGCGCCGTCGGACAGCAAGAAGATCGTGTCGCAGCCTCCGACCAACGGCTTGGCACCGACGTAGACCGGCTCACTGCTGACGCCGCGCTTGCCAAGTGCGAAGGCGACCTGGAGGCCGTAGTGCAGACTCGTCTCCCCGCGCAGGGCCATCTTCCCGTTCTTGTTGGCCTCGGGCAGGATGGCGTCGAGTTCGGCCATCGCCTTCTTGATGTTGCCGCTGGTCGCCTTGACCAGGCCTTTCGTCGAGCTCAGCGTGCCGGCTTCGGTGCCGAACCAAACGATCGAGAAGTACTTGTCGGAAGAAAGGCGCGACAGCGAGATGCGCAGTTGCTCACGCGCGAGGTCCCAGCGACTGATGATGTTGTGCCACGGCAGGTCGCTCTCATCGAGCACCATGCTCTTCTTCGTCTTCTTCTTCCGTGGGCCCGTGATCGGCCCGCCCTTGGGTCGGTCGACTTCGACAAGCATCGAGTCCGACATGTCGAGCACGTAGCAGAACCGTTCGCCTTCGGTTTCGATGCCGAAGAACCTCGGCTGCGAACGGGTGCGGCTCTTGCTGGCCTTTTTGACGTCGCCGCGCTCCAACAGTTCGAGCCAGGGTTCTGGGTCCGTGAACTTGGCGGGGCCGTTGAGGATCACCTGCAGGTGGCGCGCCATCTGCACTTTGGCGATGTGGCTGAGCTTGACGTTCTTGGCAAGCAGGCTGATGTAGGCCTTCAGTGCATCGCGGTATTCGGGTTCGTTGACGCGTCGTTTCTTGGCGTAGAGAGCGCCGGTCATCGCGCCGAGAAGCAGCATGCGATCCGCTTCTTTGCGCGGGAAGTCGATGCAGTTGGCGAGAATGGCGGAGTCCATGTTGCCGTTGTTGGATGCGCCGAGCGCCGCGATCGCTGCTGCGCGCAGGTGTGGCTTCTTGCTTTCGCGAGCCAGGGCGACCGCGAGCTTGTCGTCGGTTTGATCGATCTCGTTCTTGAGGGTGCACACCCACAACCAAGTGTCGACGGGATCGTCGTGCTTGGCGCGCAGTTCGGCGATCGGCGCTACCCAATCGTCACTCTTGAAGTTACGCGAGATGATCTCGGCAATCGTGTAGCGCGAATACGCGGGGTAGCTCTTGGGCTTGGCGTAGTCCTTGCATAGTTGCGTCAGCGCGGCGACCTCGCGGGTTGCGCCGATCTTCTCGCGGCCTTCGACATGAAACCAGAACGGCAATCGGGTGATGCATTCCTGGTAGCGCTCGAGCGCGGCCGCATAGCCGTTGTCTTCTGGGTCACCATTCTCTTGCGCGGTTGCTGCGCCGTTGATGGATAGGGCGAGCAGAATGGCGATTGCTACGGGAGTTTGGGTGACTCGAAGCATGTTACTCGGGAATGGCCGGTCGACCGGGTCGGCCGTCGTGCCAGCTAGGATGCCAAAGGAGGATGGCCAGATGAGAACTGCTAGTAGAGATGCCAAGGTGAAGACGACTGGCCCGAGTGTGAATAGCACCTGGCGTTGTGCTAGTCACGCATTGCGAGAGTGGGGGGCACTCAGGCGCTGCCTGCATGCCTCAGTATCGGACTATCAATGAGCCAATACGAAGCGGGCGCGGCAGAAAACCTCACGATCGCAGCCAGTAACCTGTTGGTTCCGGCGTGCTGACCGCGAATGGCGTGGTTGGGCGTGCAGTTGTGGAAGATTGCTGGGCACAGGGTTGCCGGTGACGGGTGATCCGTCGCGAAGGCACAGCGTGGGCGAGTTGCCAAAACACGACTGGGTTTCCATGCTGGGGTTTCCGGCTGGGGTTTACGGCTGGGATCCCGTTCGGATCGCGTCATTGCGAGCGCCGGCGTGTCGCCTACGTTGATGGCGTGGGTAAGACCTTCTGTGCCATAGATGATGCGTTGTCCGAGTGGCTGGCAGCGCAGCATCTCTTCTTTGTTGCCACCGCGCCTTCCGGCGATGACGGCCACGTCAATTGCTCGCCGAAGGGGCGCGATTCGTTCCGCGTGCTGGGGCCGACTACGGTTGGCTACGTTGACTTCACGGGCAGCGGCGTCGAGACCATTGCCCACCTTCGGGACAACGGCCGAATCGTCGTGATGTTCTGCGCGTTCGAAGGTGGGCCGCGCATCGTGCGTCTGCACGGCCGCGGTGACGTCGTGCTTCCCGGTGACGATGGGTTTGATGATCTGTTGCAGCGCTTCGAACAGCGCTCGCTCGGGGTGCGCGCGATCATGCGCATCGAGGTTTCGCGGATCAGTGACTCGTGTGGCTACGGCGTTCCGATCTTCAAGTTTGCACGCGATCGCGAGACCCTCGTCAACTGGGCCGACAAGAAGGGCGAAGCAGGCGTTGCCGAATACTGGCAGCAGAAGAACGCGACCAGCCTCGACGGCTTGCCGGGCCTCTAGTGGTGTGATGCACAAATCTGCCGGCTTCTGAGCGGCCCTCGGTGCCGCTCGCGGCGTTGCATTGTCCTCGACGTATCCACCAATATGCCTGCGGCAATGCGCCTTACGAGCGACGCCGATGACCCGCTCATAAGACGGCAACTGTCTGCATCACACCACTAGTCGCCAGCTCTCGCGCGCGCCTACTTCTTGTTGGTCGAAGCCTTGTGCTTGTCTAGCCAGCGATAGAGATCATCCGACTGGTAGGCAGCTTGCCACGATGCATGGCCGACGTGTTCGAGGCTGGTGAAGCGAACTTTGGTGCCGCCGGCCTTCTTGATGGCGTCGACCATATCGACCGAATGCTGGTACAGAACCGCGCGATCCTCGGTGCCATGCCACGCCCATATCGGTAGCTGCGTCAGCTTTGCGCCGTGCTTCGGGTCGCCCTTGCCGCACACCGGAGCCGCTGCCGCGAACATGTCCGGATGGTCTGCGGCCAGACGCCACGTGCCGTAACCGCCCATGCTGAGGCCGGTCAGGTAGATGCGGTCCTCGTCGATGTTGTAGGTTTTCTTGATGTGAGCGAGCAATTCCAGCAGCCGTGTCTGCTGGTCGTCCTTGGACCAAAACGACTCGGGCGGGCATTGCGGCGACACGACCAGATACTTCATGTGTTCGCCGGCTGCGAGTCGGCGTGGTGGACCCCACTTGGCGACGATGCTGAGCGGTCCATTGCTCTCGCCACGGCCGTGCAAGAACAGCATCAGCGGCACCTTTTCGCCATCGTCGCGGTAGCGATTCGGTTGGTAGAGCAGGTAAGGGATGGCGCCGCCGTCGCTGGTCGCGAGGGAGAGCTCGACCTGTTTGCCAGGAGCAGGATCTTGCACGGGTTGCGTTGTCGTTACGGAGAGGTTTGCCGCAAGTGCGACGGCTGCTGCGAACGCGGTCGCTAGGATGTTGCGCATGACACGAGGATAAACACGAGTGAGCGAATCCAAGCCCACAACCTTGCGTCGCGAACTCGGTACCATCGAGTCCTATGCGATTCTGATCGGTATCCTGGTCGGTGCCGGCATCTTCGCCGTCACTTCGGATGCCGGCGCGATCGCGGGACCGAGCGTGATCCTCGGCTACATCGCGCTCGCGCCGGTGGTGATGGCAACGGCCGTCGCCTACCTCGTGTTCTTGACGACGTCGTTGGGCCTGCAGCCGGGTGGTGAAGTGCTGCACATCGAGCGCACGTTCCAAAACGGCACGTTGACGTTCGTCAGTGTCTGGTTGAAGTTCGTTTCGTATCTCGGCGCAGCTGCGTACCTGGCAGATGCGCTCGCGTTGAACTTCGAAAAGTTGTT
This sequence comes from uncultured bacterium, assembly GCA_963974725.1. Lineage (GTDB taxonomy): Bacteria > Planctomycetota > UBA1135 > UBA1135 > UBA2386. The sequence continues at coordinate 12,393 of CAXBFC010000153.1, forward strand.
CGAAGTCCAGCTTGAGCCGACGCCGCACATGTTGCTGACGCTCGGCATGATTGCGTTCTTCTGGTTCGTGCACACGCGCAGCGTGCTCTGGTTTGGCCGACTGCAAGTTGCGATGTGCGCCGTGTTGGGGGTCGCGCTCTGCGTGTTGATCGTGCCGGGCCTGTTCGCGATCGAGGTCGCGAATCTGCAACCGTTCTTCACCGCCGGCTGGAGCGGTTTTGCGACTGCGCTGCCAATGTTGTTCTTCGCCTATGCCGGCTTCGAATCTCTGGCGCACAGCGCTGGGGAAGTGCGCGACAGCCAGCGCAACCTGCCCAAGGTGTTCGTGCGCGGCATCCTGATCACCACGGTGGTGTTTGTCGCCATGTCCGTGGTTGCGTTTGGGGTGCTGCCACCCGGAGCGGTCGGTGCCACGCGCGTGCCGATGAGCGAAGCTGCGGCAGTCTACCTGCCGGTCGGCGCACGCGAGTTGGTCACGATCGGTGCGATCATGGCGATTGCGACCTCGCTCAACGCGACGCTGTTGGTGCCCGCGCGATTGGCGTGGTCGATGGCACGAGCCGGCAAGTTGTCGCAGGCGTTTGGTCGCGTGCATGCGCAGCGACAGATTCCGGTATTTGGTGTCACCGTCAGCGCCCTGCTGGTCGCCGCATTGGCGTGGTCCGGTCAACGCCATCTAGCACTTGCGATTGCGACCTCGGCATTGATCGCGCTCTACGTTATTCACAGCATCGCACTGCTGGCGTTGCCGCGCCGCAATCCGCAGTTGTTCGCGGAAGTGTCGACGCGATTGTCGCGACGGTGGCAGGTAGTGGCAGCATGGTTGTCGGTCGGTGCGTTGACGACCGTGTTGGCGATCCAGTTCGGCGGGGATGTCACGAAGCGCTGGCAGGATCCGCTGCTAGGGGACCTGACTACCCTAGAACTGCTGCTGCTATGGATCGTGCTCGGCCTCATTCTGTCGCGCACCTCGCGACGTTCTTCTTGCTAGTATGCTTTAGGCAACCATGACCGGCGATTCCAAAGACGACAAGCGGCAGCGAGGTGTGTCTGCGTCGAGCGCCGAGTTCACGCGCTACGACCAGGTCAACAAGCCGACCTACCACCTCGCCGAATCCGCGGACGGCGCCGACGTCTTCGACGAGGACTTTGAGTTTGCGACTTGCGACCTCGGCCGCTTCCTACACGGTGATCTTGGCGACAAGCGCAAGTTCGCAGCTGAGCTCAGTGAAGCCATGCGCGACATTGGTTTCGCGATTCTCGAAGGCCACGGGGTCGACGCCAAACTGTTCGAACAAGCCGATGGCTGGGTTGAGCAGTTCTTCACGACGACGGACCTCGCCGACAAGATGCGCTTCCGAGCAGCGCGCCACGGCGCTGTCAGCGAAGGCTACTTCCCCATCGAGGAGACCAGCGACATCCATCCAGACCTTGTCGAAGGTTGGGTCTTCGGCCGTCGCGCCTTCGACCTACCGGGCAACGAGCAACCGTTCGACGCCTCGGCCCTCTGGCCCCGCCCCGAGTACGAGCCCAAGTTCCGCCAACTGATCGCAGCCGAGAGCGCCCTGATCCAACCGATCATGCGCAGCATCCTCATGGGCCTAGGCCTCGAGCCCAATCTCTTCGACAAGCGGCTCCACAACTCCAACCTAGGTTCGCGCCTCAACTACTACCCGCCCCTAGACCAAGCCGCGCCAGCACAAGCAAGTCGCCTCCTAGGCCACGAAGACGTCGACCTCTTCACCCTGCTTCCCGCTCCGAGCATCGAAGGCCTACAAGCCCTAAAGCGAGATGGCCGTTGGGCCCGCCTCTCGCCACCGCCGGGCACCATCATCCTCAACACCGGCGACTATCTACAGCGCCTATCCAACGACATCCTGCCCTCAACCACCCACCGAGTCGGCCGCCCCCGCAACCCCTCACTCCACCAAAAGGCCCGCGTCAGCTTCCCCCTAGCCGCCTACCTCCGCCCCAACGAGCTACTAGAAGTCCTCCCCGGCACCGGCAAACCAAAGTACGATCCCATCAAAGTCATCACCTTCCACACCCGCACCACCGCCAAGTTCTACGGCGACGACTACGCCGTCGATTAACCCGATCTGCGTACCGTACCCGGTTCACACCACAGATTTACTTGATGTTGGTACTGTGCCAGGCACAGAAGTAACGCATTCGCGCGGCGTCCGTGTGTGAGCTTAAGGTGCCAGCGTCGGTTGGTGAGGATGTGCTTTCTTGTCCTGGCACCGTACGCACAGCGGGCTACTGCACATGTCCGTCGGCGGCATTCTTCGCGTAGCTGCAAAGGTCGTCGCGAAGGGCTTGTTTCGAGTGGCGAAACGCTTGCACGATTTGGCGCGATTTTCTCGGGTAGTAGGCATGCCAATGCCCTGGTCCGTGCAGTGCGCTTTCACGCACCGCGTGGTGTGGGATGGCGAGGATCTCGCGCATGACTTGGAGACCGGTTTGTCCGAACGCTGTGTCCGTCTTCGATCGGCTCGCGCAGGGGAACGGCAAGCGATCCCACCATATTTAGCATGCCTCGTTCAGTGGGTTTGCTCCGTCTTCGCCCAAGTGGCCGAAGTGTTGTGAGCAGACTTTGGCCATGACGTTCTTGATCAGCGGGACGAACGATCGAAGTGCGCGCAGACGCATAGCCGGATCGACGGTGGGGTCGAGCAGCGAGAACAGGTCATCAGTACGGTGTCAGGCAGAGAAGTAACTTCTTGGCGAGCTGGTGGTGGTGTTCGAGTCGCTTCCTTCGACGAACGCGAACTTCGAGGCTACGTGTCACCGTTGGAGGGTGAGGATGTGTTTTTTTGTCCTGGCACCGTACGCACTTCTACGACCCAGTTGCCGGCGGATTCGTCTTCGCGCATGGTGAACTTGACGGGCAAGAACATCTCGATGATGTGGGCGTTGGTTTGGGTGTGGAGGCTTGGTGTTGATGTGCGGAAGGCGCCGCCGCCGGCCAGGGCCATGGGGATCAAGAGTTGGTCGGCTAGGTGTTCGCCGACGGGTACTTTGGCGTCGAGTAGGGCTTTGACCTGTTGTGCGGCGCGTGAGGCGACGTGCTCGGCGAGCACTCCGCGTTCGCCCATCTGGGTGACGACTTCTTCGACTCGGCCTAGTTGCACGTTGATCATGACGGCGTTGCCCGGACCGGCGGCGTCCACGTCGATGATGTCGACTTGGCTGGGACGCAGGTCAAAGGCGCGGCGAACGGACTTGCACTCACGATCGCTGACTCGCGGGTGAAGGCCACTGGACAGAATCTGGGCGGTGACCTCGGCCGGACCGGGAGGGTCTAGCAGGTCGAGCCTGGTCCACGATGCAGGTGCAATGCGGGCACGAATCTTGCCGCCGCCAGCGGGGTAGAACCCGTGACGGTCGAGCTGCAATTCGAGACCCGCACCCATGCGATGCATCAGTGGCGCGAACGTCTTCTTCAAGAAGTCGAACGGCGGCGCCATCGGGTTGTGCGTGCCACCGGTGATCGTCACGGTCGACGACTCGCTCGCGGCCCACAACGCAGGCAACACCGTCTGGAGAACCAGAGTGGTGCTGCCCGCGCTGTTGATCGCGAACTCGTAGGTGCCGGCCGTGCAGGTCGAAGGCGTGAAGGTGAGTGAGGTCGATCCGATCTCGGCGCCTTCCGTGTGGGCACAACCCACCCGCGAAGCAGCGAGCACAGCAGTCAAGTGCTGGCGCTGCAGTCCGGGCTTCTTGCGCCCCGCACGGATCTTGTCGATCACGAACGGAGTCTGGGTCACGACGGACAAGCCGAGCGCTGTGCGCAAGACCTGTCCGCCACCCTCACCAGTCGTTCCATCAATCTTCAACATGTCACTCATCCCTTCACACACACAACCTGCTTCAGGGTGTGCAACACTTCAACCAGGTCACGCTGAGCTTCCATCACCGCATCGATGTCCTTGTAGGCCATCGGTGTTTCATCGATGACCTTGCCATCCTTGCGGCATTCCACTCCTTCCGTCGCTGCGATGTGATCCTCGACGGAGAAGCGTCGGAACGCCTCACCACGCGACATCACACGCCCCGCCCCGTGGCTACACGAGTGGAAGCTGTCCGCGTTACCTTTGCCTCGAACAATGAAGCTCTTGGCACCCATCGATCCCGGAATGATGCCGAGATCACCGAGTCCTGCTCGCACCGCACCCTTGCGCGTTACGAACACTGACGCACCGAAGTGCTCTTCCTGCCGCACGTAGTTGTGATGGCAGTTCACGGCGACTTCACCAAACGTGAACGACGGCAAGTCATCACGCTTCTGCAGGGCATCCATGACCTGGGCCATC
>CAXBFC010000154.1:0-16663 GCA_963974725.1 uncultured bacterium
ACCGACGTTGTCGCGACGAGCGCTGCCGAACGTCGCGTCGCGGCCTCACGTCGCGCCGTCGGTTCGGAGGCCTGGATCCAGTAGCTGATCACGGCAGCACCGCCCAACAGCAAGAGGATCGCCAGGGAAGTCAGCGCGAATCGGCGCAGCCCCGATCTAGTGCGGGGGGAAGCCGTTCGGTGGTCGTCGCTCATGGAGACTCCGCTTGTTGGTCTGGGTCTTCGCCCGGTTGTAGGAACCCGCCCGCGATGGCGCGGTGCACGGCGATCCGCGCTTCGATCGACAGCAGGCGCGCTTCGAGCAGGTTGCGCTCGAGGCCTTGTTGATCCCGCAGTGAGACGAGCACGTCGATGAAGTCTGCGGCACCGTTCATGTACTGGTTGCGCAGTTCGGTGTAGGTGGTGGCGGCGAGCTCCGACTGCCGTTCGAGGCTCCCGATGCGTTCCATCTGACGCCGCTCCGCGGTGAGCGCATCTTCGACATCCTGGAACGCGGACAAGATCGTGTCGCCGTACTCGGCGAGTCGCTGCCCGCGGACTGCGACCGTGCGGTCGACTTCGTTGCGGCGACGTCCACCGTCGAGCAGCGGCGCCGTCAACTGGGCCGCAAGCTCGCCGATCCACGCCGACAGTATATCGGAGGCGTCCTCAGCGCTCGCCGAGATCGACGCCGCCAGATCGATACGTGGATACTGGTCCCGGACCGCCGCGGCGACCGAGGCGTCCGCGGACTCAAGCCGGAGGAACGCGGCGCGCACGTCCGGTCGCCGCTGCAGTAGCTGCGCCGGCAGCCCGATCTCGGGCAGCGCCGGCAACGGCGGCAAGCTCGCTGGCGGCGCGAGACGCACAGGCCCCTGAGGTGGTTCGCCGATAAGCACCGCCAGCTGGTGCTCGAGCACCTCGGCGACCGCACGTTCGAGGATGCGCTGCTCTCGGGTTGCCTCGACCAACTGCCGCTGGCGCAGCACATCGGCGCCGTTGGACAGTCCGATCGCGAACCGGTTTTCGATCACGGCGAGCACCGATCGGTTCGTCGCCAACTGCGATTCGATCAGCGCCAGCTGTGCCTGAGATTCGGTGAGTCGGTAGGCGGTGATCGCAACGTCGGCTGACAGGCCGACGGCCGCTGCCTGGAAGTCCTCTGTTGTCGCGCGCAACTCGAACTCCGCGGCGTCGACGGTCGCGCGGATTCGACCCCACAGGTCGAGCTCGTACGAAGTCTGCAGACCGAGCCGATGCTGGGTCTGTTGTTGGTTGCCGAGGCCGACCACCGCGTTGCCGCGGATGTCGCGGTAGGTCACGCCCGCAATCGCATCGAGCGTCGGCTCGAGGGCGGCACCTTCGCGCAGTGCGATCGCGCGCGCAGCACGCAACCGCTCGAATGCACCTCGCAGCGTGAAGTTTGTCGACAGGCTCCGTCGGATGTGTTCGTTTAGCTGCGGGTCGGCGAGCGCTAGCCACCATTCTCGAACTCGCTCGACTCCTTCGGTCGCCGAAAAGGCCGGCGCCGATTGCAGCGGTAGATCCGGTCGGGACGGAGGCGTGTGGCAAGCTGCGAAGGCCAACACAATCGTTGCAGTCAGCAGCGGTTTGCCCGCCTTGTCGTTGATGCGACCACCCATGGAGTTGGCACTGTAGCGACCGCCGGCAGCAGCGAAAGATATCGACACGATACGATTCGTCGAGAAGGTCACGACACCGTCACTTCGCTCGAGACACCGATGCGCGAGCACGCGCGTTGCCCCGGCTGCAGTTCATGAGTCATCGGTGCACAGCGGCGTCGAACGATCCGGATCATCACTGCGCAACAACGGCACCCGGCCGACCATCCCACAAATCCTCTGCCGCCAGCAGATCTTTACACTGCGATCAGCTGAAGTGCTGTTCCAGGGAGCCTGCGTTTGGCGAAACCGGGTCACCGGTGAGCTTCGGCAGCCTCACGAGCGGGAGTCCCCCGCTGGTCGGCCGCGGATCTACTGGATCGGACCGGGATGCGGGCTACTTGTTGCGATACTCGCGGTGGCATGACTTGTAAGTCCTTGCCGACCTTGTCGAGCAGCAGTGCTGCCTGCAACGAGTCTCCCTGGTGGACGGCGCGGTCGAGCTTGCCCATCAATTCGATCGTGTTCTGCAACGGTGTTGACGAAGATGGCGTGATCGTCGGTCAGTGACTGACTGGTGCGAGTGTTGACGACGGCAACGTCGGCGTGGACTTCGTCGACCACGTGCCAGGCAAGATCCGTCGCGTTACCGGCGACGGTGCTTGCGACAGTCGCGCGTTGTACGACGCTGTGATCGATCGAGGCGCGAAAGTCGTTGTGCCACCGGTCAAGACCGCGCAAACCGGAGGTCGCGCAGGTCGAGTGCGAGACCGGGTCGTCAAACGTATTCGCAAGGTCGGGCGCCGCCAGTGGAAGAAGGAGTCTGGCTACCATCGGCAGTCTCGCGCCGAGAACACGTTCATGCGCTACAAGAAGATCCTTGGCGATCGACTGCATGCTCGTGACACGGATGCGCAGTCGGTCGAGGCTCGGCTTGCGCGCAACATCCTCAACCGCATGGCCGGACTTGGAATGCCGGCTTCGTACGCGGTTAGGATGAAAAGCGAGGCGTTTGATGCGGCGCTCTGTCGTGATTTGGTTATTGCACCAACCCCTCGCCGGGCTGCCACTGGAAGACTTCCTCCAGCTGCTTGCCAAACACCGCCGCGATCCGGAACGCCGCCTCCAGCGAAGGCGAATACTTGCCGGCCTCAATCGCCGCCACCGTCTGCCGGGTCACACCAATGCGTTCGCCAAGTTCGGCTTGCGACATCTCGCCGTTCAGGAAACGTAGCTTGCGGATCTGATTGCTGATCTGGGTCTTAGCCATGGACGCCCCGGCGATAGCTCCACACAGAGACCCCGTAGTGCACCACTTCCGCCAACACGATCATCATGATCGCCGCGTTGATCAGCTGCCATCCAGCCTTGTTGAACGGCATCACAATGCCGACCAGAATCATGCCGACGATCAGCACGTAGTAGGCGGCACTGATGGATCGACGGGCAATCGCACGGTCCCGTTCGTCGGCCGGCACGCGCGCATCCGCAGGCGATTTGAGGCGCAGCACGAGGTGGCCGAGTCCCAGAATCAGCACCTGAGTCACCGCAGTGCCGGCGAACCAGGCCATCGTACGAAGGTCCGGCATCGGCTCGGCCGGCGGCGCGAGCGCCATCACGGTGAAGTAGGGACCAAAGGTGACGGCCATCGCGATCAGCGACAGCCAGGCGACTTTTTCTCGGTAGGGCATAGCAGTATCACCAGCAAGTAGAGTTGACATAATGTATACTCTGCTTAACAGTATGTCAAGTATTTCAAACTACCCGCGAACTGTTCACAATCACCGAGACCACGCGGTTTGAGGCCACCGAGAGAGTCGCGACGACGGCATATGCCAATCGAATCGCCACGCTGCCAAAGCGCGTTCGCAACGACCCGCAGGAACGCACAGAGTCCGTGCTCTGCAAGCCACTGTGATCATTGCGCTCACGACAATTGGCACCCTAGGTGGACTCGCCGAGTCGGCCTTGCCCAGCCTCGACAAACTTGCCAGTGGTAAAGACAAGCCGCTCACCACTGCGGCATCGTGGGCGATGCACAAGGTGCGCCCGATCGGGATCACCCTGATCGCCGAGTAAGACACCAACCTGATCACCCGGATTGACGCTGCAGGAAAGGCAACGAAGCTTGAGGGCCTCAAGGAGCCATTCGACGTCGAGTTGCTGCCGAACGACAACTACCTTGTCGTGGAATACGGGGCGAACCGCGTGTGCGAGCTCGATGCCAAAGGCAAGCTCGTCTGGGAATACACCAAGCTCAATCAGCCTCTTGACGCAGATGCACTGCCCAACGGCAACATCCTGATCGTGGAGCGCGCAAGCAAGCAGGTGATCGAAGTGACGAGGAAGGGGGACGTCGTCTGGACGTTCAAGCACGAGGGCCAAGCACCGCAGGACGCCGATCGCCTCGCCAACGGCAACACCTTGATCAGCTACTATACGGAAGGTCTGGTGATCGAGGTCGACCTCAGCGGAAAGGTCGTATGGAAGCTGTCCGGCTTCAAGATGCCCAGTGACGCAGACCGACTCGCGAATGGCAATACGCTGCTTGCCAGCTCCGAGGAACATCTCGTTCGGGAAGTGGACCCCATGGGCAACACCGTCATGAAGATCGACATTGGCGAAATGTTCAGCGACGCAGATCGCCTACCGAACGGGCACACCCTAGTCGCGACCAATTCCGCAGTAGTGGAGTTCGACGCCAAGGGCAAGGAATGTTGGCGACGTCCCGCCGACTATGCCGGTGGCGTGAGTCGTCACTAAGTTATCAGTGCTGCTAGCCCTTGAACAAGCGCCTTAGCGCGCGCTCAGAATCTGAAAACCCTCGAAACACCGCTCTCTGACGGTCGTACGTGCTGTTGACGAAAACGGCACCAAACGCCAGGGAGGGCGTTTCGAGTGAACAAGAAACTACGACGGCAGCTGCGGCAAAACCAGTCGCGAATCCAGCGACGGATCGAGCGCGAGAACCAAAACACCAATTCCAGGCGTAGACCACCCTGGCGAACGGCTGATTGCGCCAATACCGATCTATAACGTGCTTAGCACGTGTGTGCTGTGGCCTTGCACAAGCATGAACGCTCTGACGAACGTGCCGAAGTTTGTTCGGACTCCTGCGCTAGCGACAACGTGCAACGCCGATCCCGCTCGCGTTCTGCCGCAAGCCAGGGCCTCCGCCGCTAGCTCCCCCCGGATTCCTTGGGTAGAATCTGGCACGTTCATGCAACCCCGAAGAAGGTGACACATGCCAATAGCACGATATCGCTCCGCTGTTTTGTGCCTCCTCGCCTGCGGCCTCAGTGCACAAAACTTCACCGCCCAATTGATGGCCAATCTGCCGATGCAGGTCAGTTTCAACGGCATCCAGTCCCACCCGGCTGGCCCCCTTGGCAGCAACGGTGAAATCACCAACACGTTCAGCATAGGCACAACGCTCAGCGCCAGTCTCACATGGAGCGTGCCAACTGCGAGCGACCTGTCGTGCACAACCACGACGACTCTGGATACGGGGTCCCTGACCGGTAGTTGGTGGCCGGCGACGTTCCAGTCCGACACAACCCTGTCGATCAGTGGACCCACCGGGCGCTGGGGGTCGGTCGAAATCGAGATGACCTCGACGAACAACCCACTGCCTACCGTTGACGTCGGTGACGACGGCAGCATCGAGACAACCATCGGTCCGTTCTACGGCAGCGTTGGATCGGGAAGCCAGACGCGTCGCTGGTCGGTGCCGGTGCAGCTAACACAATTGCCACTACCGATCAGGATCGTGCATCCGTCCAACCAACGGACCAGTTCATTTTATCAGAGTGTAGACGTGCGCTTCGTACCTTGGTCTGCGAACGCAGTCGATCTCGGCACTGGTTGTAGTCACAACCATACGGGCTGGATCACCGGCAAGAACCGCAACGTCAGCTACGCTCTCTCGGTGAAGCCGGGCAGCGGCGGCGCTGCGGCGATGCTGCATGCGCAAGGCTACGGCCCGCTGCAGGTGTTCGTTCTTGCGTCTCAGCCATCTCGACTACCGGTTGCCACGATTCCGTTTGGCGTCGGCTGCGACGACGTGCTGAGCAACGTCATTACGACTGCTTCGGGCCAGCCGCCATTCCCCATGGTCGACACCGAATGGACGCTCGCGATCCCTCCGCTCGCGCCAGGTCTGACGTTCTTCCTGCAACATGTCAGCTTCAGCCCGACGCTCTCCAGCACCGCGCCCGCCGGCTACTTCGGCGCAACCAACGCCGTGCGCTACCAAACCTGATCACCCGGCCTCGACGGGCAGACGCACGTCGCGGCAGCTACGTCCGCGGCCGAGGCCAATGCGTCGTTCTCGGTGGCGCCATCGTTCGCGGTGGACCAGGCTTGCCAGGCGGGCCGGGTTGCACTTCCTGAGTCCCCGCCGCCACGATCTCCGAGGCAAGACGCGGCCTCGCCTGAGCGACAGCCAACGGCGACGACTTGCAGCCAAGGGCAAGTCACTCGGTAGACGACTACTCGACAAGGTCGCGGCGATAGTCACGCCGGACACCCATCCTTAGATGGCATGGCCGGCTGATCGCGGAGCCCCTGAACGAGCATCACACGCACTGATCCCGCACCGAGCCAACCACCCCCACCATCCGGCGGAGCCCGCGCCACCGCCAATTCCGACGCATCGAACGGCAACCCCACGGACCGCAGCACCGGCGCAATTGCCTCAGGGTCCTGGATCGCAGCCAGAAGCCGACGCGCTCCACCGCAGTTTGGGCACGTGAAGATCTCCACCCGAACCACCCACAGCACACGGCTCCGCCAAAGTGTAGTAGCGCCGAACTGCGCGACGTCACTTGCCGGGACGGTGCGGCACCCGCACTACCGGCGGCGCTTCAGACCCCGCGCCAACTTCGTCAGACCGCGCTTCTACCGAAGCAACTGGCAGGCACTCTTACGAAGCAGACAGCACAACGCTAGACTTCTGCGCATGAAGACAAGACTCCTCGGGCTCCCCCTTCTGATCCTGGGCGCCGCGTGCAGCAATCCGAAGGAGGCTCAGAGACCTCACCCCGAGGGCTTCCCGGCAAAGGACACCAAGGTCATGGTCTGGATTCACTCCCCAGAAGGCGAGCCAAACAAGCCCGACCTCATTGGCAAAGTCACTGGCTACGCTGGAGAGTTCATGACGATCAACCTGCGATCCATTCGCCTGTCCAGAGTGCAGGCTTGGCAGCCGCAGTAGACGTCCAGGCGCTCACCCCGACCTCGGATTCCAACGCCTTGGTAGCTGCCGCTGCTCACCGCCATGACGGACAACGCCTATAGCCTGCTCGATGACGTGCACGTCGTGTTGCTACGCCCGCGCTGGGCGCGCAACCTCGGTTCGGCAGCGCGTGCGATGAAGAACTTCGGCGTGCACAAGTTGACGATCGTCGACTCGCAGATTGGCTCGTGGAACGATGCCTACCAAATGGCCTACAGGCCAATGACATCCTCGAATAGACAACACATTGCCTCGATCTGTTAACCACGCGCGAGAGCTCTCAGAGAGACTCGGCCCGTTGGCGCCGGCTCGGGAGGCCACCACGCCCACGACGTAGTACACGCCCCCACTCTCCGCACCGAACGCCACCACCCGCATCCCCCGCACCCCTATTCACTTCCAACCCCCACCCCAAAACCACAAACGCCCCACACCGTTACGTGCAGGGCGATATGGATCGGCCAGTGAGACCGAAGTGGCTCCCCGAGCCGTACGGTTTTGCTAACTTCTGGGTGAGAGCAAACGCAATTGGACGACTCCTGCATGGCTCCTACCGACCTGCGGCGCGGACGCGGCTAGCGCCGACCGGCCCGACTGCCTGGTCGTCTAGGCTGGGATCCCGCTCGCCCGGGGAAGCTAGTTCCAGGCGAACCGTTGCGGGGCGCCGATCGTCAGTGTGCCGTTGCCGTCTAGTGCGACGGGTTGCAGTGTCAGCACGAAGTGCCACGGCACGGATGGGAAGTTGTAGGCGAACGTGATCGTGCCGGACGGGCCAACGAGCGAACCGTCGAGTAGCGGGTCGGTTGGCAGGATCCACGCGCTTCCCCACGGCGTCGTGTATGGGGCTCGCGGTAGACCGGCGAGCGTGAATACCGCGTTGCCTGGTTGGCTCGCGACACCGACTGTCATGGCCAAGCCGTTGTGCGTTGTCGAGAGGCTTGGGATCGGGGCAGTGATGACGGTGCCCGTGCCGATGATCGGAGGAGTGCCGCTGACGTGAACGGATGGATCGAGGCGAACCGTTCCGCCGTGCGCTTCGATGGCTGACGTCGTGACTGTTGGAAACCACCAGTCACTTTCGATGGCACAGCCACCGGTTGCCACAAACTCGCCGCCGATGATGTGCAAGGCTTCGGTGAAGACCGGCCAGTGCCAGTTGTAGGTGCCTTGGATCACGCCGCCCTGCCATGTCACGCGACCGGAGTTGATCAGCATACCTTCTTGGCCGAAGCCTTCCGTACGACACGCGGTGTCGGTGGCCGTGACGTTGGAGCTCGTGACGGACACGTAGGGCACGGTGCAGCGAGTGAAGCTGACCTGCGCGCTATCCGTGATGTGTAGCAAGCCACGAACAATCGCTCCCGGCGCGCCCGTGTGAGAGTCGACGAACACCACTGGGCCAGTGCAGGAGTTGATCACCGAGCTGCCGCCAGTGGGGTACGCGTTGAACGTTACGCCGTCGGCGACCACCGTGCCCGCGCAGTTGAGCATGCTGATGCGGTCCAGTTCGCCGCCCGTCACGACTGCGGTTTCGTTGGCTGCGATTCCCGAGAAAGTCAGCGCGGCCGTGCCCGACAGGGGCATCTGGATGACCTGGGCGCCGGGTTGCAGTTGGATGTGCACCCCCTCGGTGCAGGTCACGGCGGTGTAAACGCCCGTTTGCACGATGAGCGTGTCGCCCGCCACTGCGGCGTTGAGGCCAGCTTGCAACGCGGAGCCGCCGCCGCTGATCATGTGTGTGGTTTGCGCCGTCAGCGCCGTGCCCGCACTTGCGAGAGCCAACAGGAGGGCAATCTGTGGTTTTCCCATTGCAGCATTGTAGTCGGTTGCTCCGGGCAATGCTCTCGATCGCAGTCAGCTAGGCTTGAACCGTGCAGGGCGCCGCAGATCGGCCAGTTGCGCCGAAACGACTCCTCAAGCTGTGCGGGTTTGCCAACTTCTGGAGGAGAGCAACGCAACCCTGTTACACCCAGCATGGCTCTTGGCGGCTCGCGACGCTCCGAACCGCCAGGCAGACGTTGAATGATCTACAAGCCAAACGTGTGGGGAGTGGAACTTGGTCAACTAGCTAGCTGCTCGAAGAGAACCGCGTCTGCCGTGAGCACCACGCCACGAGACCCGAGCATGGCCTGGTTGCGCTCGCCTTCGGGGTTGTACATGGTTCTTGGCAAAGCGAGCCTCCCCTCAGCCGACTCTAGGGCGAGTAGCCAAGTGCTCGTCTGGCTGCTCGCCTGTTGGCAGAGCATGCAAGTGCCCCGGTAACATAGCACCAGGGCACAGCACAACCGTGCTGCGTCAACGACTAGATGTCGCCGATCAGACCCTCAAGACCGTTGCTGACGACGATGTTGGCCGGGTTCGACAGCGTCAGAGCTAGCGACTGCGCGGAGAGCAGCTGGCCGACCAGCGCCGGCGTGTTCGGCAAGGGAATCGAGCGCACCGCGGAGCCACCGACGTTGGGGGCGTTGAGCGAAATGATCAGCAAAGACAGGTTGATGTCACAGCCGGGGGCGTTGATGCCGATCGCCGTCATGGGCACGGCTGGACCGCGGTTCCCCAAGAAGGTGATCGCGACCGGCGAGACCGACTCAATGCCAGTCGTGGTCAGATCCCAGTTGGTGCCGATGATCGGACGGGTTGTGCCCGCGAGGTCCATCGATGGCGCGAACGGGCCGAAGCCGGTGGTGATGGCGATCGGTGTGCCCGACGAGAGATCGGTTGCACCCGGATCCGTTGCGCCATTGCCAGTGCTGAAGCCGACGATGCAGTCAGCGAGCGTCAGCGCACCATACTTGACTTCGATGTTGCCGTTCGGTCGCAGCGAGACCTGCACGTTGTTGGCGCCCGTGTTGGAGAACTCGGGCACGTTCGTAAACGTGATGTGGAATATACCGTTGCCGCCGACTTCCGCGTGGACCGTGCCGCCGCCGGAGGTGCCGGGGTTGAGGTCATCCCACAGGAAGGCGAGCCTCGTCTCGAGGTCGAGTAGCTCGGTGATCGTTTCTGACCAGTTGCTGTTGGTAGTCGGTTCGAAACACAGGAATCCGTTCGAACTCAAGTAGATGTCATTGATGACGCCTTGCGTGCACGGAAACGGCGATGGCAAGGCCAGAGTAAGCACCTGATCGTCAGCAATCACCAGCGGCGCGCCGGTCGGCGCCACCAATGGGCTGCCGCCTGCTGTCGTGACGTAGCCATCACCCGTCCAGGACATCGTGAATCTGGTGTTGGCTAGATCGATGTTGTTGGCGGTGAAGGCTTCGTAGAAGGAGCCGTCGCCGATCGGGTTGCCACCGCAGGATGCGCCGTAGGCGGTGTTGCTGGCCATGGTGCTGGCCGGAGAAATGTAGACATCGACGCGGGCCAGGGCGCCGTTTGCGCCTGACGAGACAGGGTTGCCGCTGCCGCCACCAATGCCGAACTGGGTCATGAAGCGCGTGATCGTGGTCGGGATGCCGAGCACGTCGCTAGTGAACGGTGCGGTGTTCGTGCCGTATGAGTTGTAGGAAGTCGTGTTGCCGACGCCCGCCGTGCAGGCGCCGAGGATGCCGATGAAGTCACCGGCAGCGACCTGGATGTTCACTGGGATGATGGTGCCAGCCGTCGTGCTGTTGCTGTAAAACAATGTGTTGCCGGTGACCGTTGCTGGGAAGGTGGGCGGCGCGGCACCGAGCAAATCGACAACCTCGACGACCTGATGAGATTGACCTGCTTCATTCGGCACACTGAGGCCGGTGATCACGCAGTTGACGGGCGCCTGGAACCAGAAGCCGCGGGTCTGGAGGTTGGTGTAGGTGCTGCCGAAGCTGGGCAGCGGCATCTGTGCTACTGCGGTGCTAGCCAGACCGATGGCGCAAAGCGCGAGGATGGGGATACGCATGGATTTCGAGAGAGCAGGAGTTGAGGTTGTGCCGCTCCAACAACGGTGCGGCATCTGACGTGTCGAGAGTTCGCTAGCAGATTCTGTGGCAGTGGATGACCGAGCGAATGACCAACTGCACGCTGGCCAGTACGAATCGAGTGATGCACGTGGCACGTCGAAACGAGCGGCCGGGTCGAGACAGCGTTACAGGAAATGTCCTGCCCCCGTGGTTGTTGTCCCACTGCCCCCTCGCATGACGACCAGCACCGGGCGGTGCTAGCGGCGGTTCGCTGTACTTCGCGGTGGCGTTCGACCCGAACCAACCTGGCAAATCAGCGCGCTAGAACGCGTCGATGTCACGTGCGCCACGGCAGCTGTTCGCGCTCGTTCTGCTCGACCGCACGGTGGGCTCCAAGCACAGGTCATCGACTACCGGGCATAGGACATTCAAACAGCGGCTTGGACCACCCGAACCCTACTCAGCCAAAATCGCACCCCGCCATCACCCCGTCAACCGACCTAGACACCTCGTCAACCCAGCCCCTTGGCAGCAAGCCGCCCGTCGATGCGTGCTTGCCAGCGCTTCGTCACGCAGTCGCAACCAAACTGCAGCCAAGGACCAACAGGGCGAACGCCCGCAACAGGGATCGGGTCATGGCTGTCGCCTTCGACCGCACGAGAGTTGCCCCACTGCGGCTCAGTCGTCCCCAAGCTCAGCGAGACGCCGCCGCAGTTCCGCCTTCTCATCCGCCACCGATCGCTTCGGCAGGTCCTCGACAATTCGATCGTTGTTCAGGTACACGCCACTCAACATGGAGGTCTTCACGTGGGCCCGGTGCACCCGCCCATCGCGGTCGCGATAGACGACCTCGTAAATCCTTGAGTCCTGCTCCCCAAACCAGCCCGGGCCAAACGGTGCCCAGCTCCTATCGATCAGTTCGCAGCCGGAATCGCGCAGGTATCGCTCGACACGGTCGCCATCAAACGAGCCAGCGATCAGCCGCAACACGATCGCAAGGACGATGAATCCGATGATGATGCCAGCAAGTTCCATGACTGAGTCGCCAATCTAAGCCCATATCATGCACTGGCGCCACCACCGCCAGTCGCGAAAACCAGTACGCTGGCCGACCATCGCCCACAAGCCTCACCATGCGCATCCAGGGCATAGGACATTCAAACAGCGGATTGAACCACCCGAACCCTACTCGGCCACAAACGCACCCCGCCATCACCCCGTCAACCGGCGTTGGTGCACAAAGCCAATCGTCAACAGATCGCTCGCGCAAACACCGCGACTCACATCCGAACCGCGTATGAAGCCGGCATGCCGAGTTGGGTCATTCGGTTGAGGATGTTGCATGCAAGTCGAGCCCGTCCTCTCCATAAATACGGCCGACGCGATTCTGGGTCGAATTGGCGAGTTGCGATTCGTCGATCACCAATGAGTCGTTGACGGCTTCGGCCGAGTTCCCAGACCGGTGGCGCGATTTCGTGGCGGCAACCAGCCTGTCAACGAGGACCTTGGCCGTTAGGCCGAACGGCGGTAGCTGCAAAGCAGCCCGCCAAGTCGCTCATCAATGACGATCTCGCCTTCCGTCGGCGGGTCACTGAGCTGCGGTTGGATCGGGTTGTTGTCCAACGACTGGTGCGGGCGATCTTGATTGTAATGATCAACGAACTCGTTGAGCGCACGCCTCAGGTGTTTCTCGCCCAGCTGGATGAGCTTGCTCAAGCACTTCCGTTTCACGGTCTGCACCCAGGGTTCTGCGAACGCATTCATGTCCGGCGCCTTGATCGCGGTGCGTGTGAGCTCGACGGCTGCGTTTGCGAGGGTGCTGCAAAACTGCTTCGTGAACAGGGTGTCATTGTCGACCACCAAGAACTTCATGTTGCGCAAGAAGCCATCGACACTGTCAGTCAGGTTGCGCGCGACTTGCGCCATGAACTCACCGTTCGGGTGCGGCGTGATCCCTGCTATGTGAACTGCGCGCGTTGCGTGATGGATCACGAAGAGCACGTAGTGCATCACTAGGCCACGCTTCGTCCACACGTCAACCGTGAAGAAGTCGGCGGCTGCGATGACGTCAGCGTGCGACTTGAGGAACGTCCTCCAGGACGTTGGTCGATCCGGACTCGGTGCAATGCCGTTGGCCACAACCAGCTCGCGGATGGAGTTCATCAGCCCAGGGCGGCCAACGCGCGTCTTGTGCGGGTAGGTGTGGTGGACGGCAATCAGGTTGCGGTGCCATCTGAGGATGGTCTCCGGAGTGACGATCGTTGCGATGCGATCCAACAGGCGACGGCCGATTGGCTTGCCCTTCGCGGCACGTCTGCGTCGCTGGTCGTCAGTGAGGCGTAGTCGCTTGTTGCCGAGTGGCTCCTTGAGCACTCGGTTCTCCTCGACCAGATACTCGATGGCGTGAGCCTGGCGTCGGTTGACCCAGCCGCCGAACGTGGCGAGCAGGAGCCTCAGGGGGAAGTTGTCGGCCATCTGGCCGAATCATCGGCATTCAAGTGGCCGGTGTAACTCTTGCATTCGAAGCGCGATCGAGATTCCGGATACCACGGGACTGTGGCTGAGTTGCAGCCAAGCCAGGAACGGCGGGCGGGGATTTCGCAGAAGCGACGGGACACGGTGCGCGTCACGTCATTCCTGACGACGGCGGCGAGGGATCGGCTTTCGCCCCGACCGCGTCAGCACAATGACCATTCGCCACGCCATGCGCAACCGACCCCAACACCTCTCATTCGTCCTGCTCGCCACCGTCGGCTTCACGTCGCTGGCAGCTCAAGCCCCCGTCTCTGGCTTGCGCGATGGGGAAGCGCGCGATCCCCAAGTCGCCATAGCCCCCACGCAAGGGCAACGCGCCGAACTCATTGCGCTGGCAGACGGCTCGCTGCGGGTCGAGGCTCCGAGCTACGTCGCGAGCTTCCGCGGCGCGACGGCGGCGCTCGAGATGCGGGCAAACGAGACAGCTGCCGAACCGGCGCGGCTGTCGCTGCGACTCGCCGGATGGTCGCGCGGCGGCGACATGCGCAAGCCAGGCAAAGGCGCGGTCGCCACCAACCTCGGCGCGCGCGTGTTGATCGATCACGGCGATGTCGTCGAGGGCTACCACGTGCGCGACAGCGCGCTCGAGCAGTCGTTCCGCTTCGATCGCCGGCCGGCGGGTAGCGGCGATCTGCAGTTGCACATAGACGTCTTCGGCAACGTAACCAGCGACCCGATCGCGCCGGCACATCGCGCCATCGAGTTCCGTCACGCCGGCGCGCCGGCGATCCGCTATGGCGAAGCGTTCGCGCTCGATCGCCGCGGGCGCAAGCTTCGCCTGGTGACCGGATACGACGGGAATGGACGCATCACGCTGACCGTCCCGGCAGCGTTCGTCGACTCGGCGCACTATCCGCTGCTAGTCGATCCAGCGGTCGGGCCGGTGTTCCTGCCAGGTGGAAGCGTCTACGAGGACCAGTCGCCCGACGCCGCACACGACCCCGACGCGCGCCGCTACCTGATCGTCTGGGAGCGCGCCTTCTCCGGATCGGACGTGCAGATCCGCGGCCGCATTCACGACAACAACGGCAACGCAGTCTCGCCGCTCATCGCCATCACCACTTCGGGCATCAACCGGCACCCGAGCGTCACGTGGCTGCGCGACGAGCATGCCTACCAAGTCGTCTGGGAGCTGGGCGGACGCATCCGGTCCAAGACCATCGACGACGTCACCGGAGCGACCATTCACGCCGGTTATTGGGTATCGACACCTCCGCTCGGCGTCTGGGACCACCGACCAGACATCGCCAACATCGGAGCCCGCGCAAGCATCATCGTCTGGGACCGGACCGACGCCAACCTCAACGAACCCAACCGCATCGTGGGGAAACGGGCGCGTTGGTGGTACGGCGGCGTGAGCGGATCCTACGATCACGAGTTCCACTTGATCTCGGGGAACACGGGCTATGTGCGATCGCCGCGTCTGCCGCAGTCTGGCCTCCCCGTACCGAATACAACCGATGAATACGATCTCATGGTCGTGTGGGAACGGTTCTACACGTATCCGGCGCCAGGCGACACGGACGTCTTGTTCACCGCGTTCCGCTCCCACGCCACGACGAGCCAGGTTCAGGCGATCTCCCCGCACACCGGTCCGACCAACGTCGCAGGTGCCAGCGATGTCGGTGTCGACGAGATCACGCCATCCGTCGCCCTCATGAAGTTCTCCGGCAGCCGCCACGCCCTGATCGCGTGGGACGACGACGGCGACATCCTCGCATCGCGCTACGGCACCAATGGACTGCTACTGGGCAGCCCGTTTGCGATTCGCTCGACATCGGCGATCCAGAGCATGCCGGCGGTCGGTGGTGGTGCGTGTGACTTCACTGTCGGCTACGCCGAGGCCGATCCAGCGACCCCGTTTCGCAAGAACATCCGCGCCGCGCGCGTCAAGTGGGACGGCACAGTGGCGATCGCCGACCGGCCGGTCGACATTCTGAACGGTCCCAACCAGGGTGGTCTACGCGCGGCATCGCCACCGTTCAACGGCAGCTCACAGGACCGTACGAGCACGACGCTACTCGTATGGTGGGGCGAGACCGGCTCGGGCAGCGGCGTGCGCGACGTGCGTGCGCGGTTCTTCGAGCCGGTAGCACCATCGCTATGGCCGTATGGCACCGCCTGTGCAGGGCCAGGCGGCACGCTGCCGCAGATCGGCACCGCCAACGGTCCGCCGATTCCAGGCAACGACACGTTTCGCTTCACGGTCGCCAACGCGCCACCGAACTCGATCGCGTTCCTGATGACCAGCGCGACGCTCACGACCACGCCAATCCCCGGAGCGCCTGGTTGCGATCTGTACATCGGCCTGCCGCTGATCTCGGCCACGCCGGCGTTCGTGAACGGCAGCGGCTTCGGCAGTCTGATCGTGTCGATTCCGTATTGCGTGCCGAGCGGCTCGCTGCTGGGGTTCCAGTGGGCCGTTTTCGCGCCGGGCTGGAATCCGATCGGCCTGGTCGTCAGCGACGATCTCGACGTCAGCTGGTCGCACTGATTCGCACATTCTCCTACACCCGGGGGCCCGACCGGATCCTCAAATCGATCGGCAGAGGGCCATGGCTGTGGTTTACCGAGCCGAACGTCGCGAAGCAGTGCGTCAAGCGTCGCATTCGAGTTCGTCAAGCAAGCCGGAAAGCCGACAAGCTGGCGTCCCAACGGACGCGAACTCAAGTGCCCGGGCCCCAAGAGGTCCCGCGACCAGGACTCATGAAGGCCATCCGCGAACTGATCGTGCGCATGGCAACGGACAACTTGAGCTGGGGCTACCTACGCATCCGCGGCGAACTGAAGAAGGTCGGGCATCGCGTAGCAAAGACAATCATCGCGACAACGCTGAAGAACAACGGCATTGCACGAGCCCCGATCGACCAACCTCGTGGAATGCGTTCCTGAAATCACACGCGGACGTCATCGCTGCTGCTGACTTCTTCACCGTAGACGTGTGGACGAAGCGCGGGTTGGTCACGCACTACGTCTTCTTCGTGATCCAACACGCTACGCGCATAGTCGAGATTGCTGGCGTCACTCCGAACCCCGGCGGCAACGTCATGACGCAAGTCGCGCGCAACCTGACTGATCACGTCGACGGATTTCTGCGCCACAAGAAGTTCCTGATTCTCGACAACGACAGCCTGTTCGCGAAGCAGTTCTGCGGCACCCTCGAAGACGCTGGCGTGAAGATCGTGCGCACGGCCTTCCAAGCACCTGACATGCATGCGTTCGCTGAGCGTTGGGTACAAACCGTCAAGCGAGAGTGCATGAGCAAGCTGATCCTGTTTGGCGAAGGACATCTGCGGCGCACGCTCTTCGCCGCTCATTACCATTTGGACCGACCGCACCAAGGCATTGGCAATGAGCGGATCGCGCCGCCCAACGATGAACCACCGAATGGCAACAGGGTGGTCGTTGATG
>CAXBFC010000155.1:0-16649 GCA_963974725.1 uncultured bacterium
CGAAGGCGCGGAGATCACGTTCGAAGCGGATCACATCGACCTGATGCTGCAACTCGGGCTGCCGGTCGCCTACGCCGATGACGATCTGTTCGTCTTGCAGAAGCCGCCGGGCCTGCCCGTTCTGACGGTGCCGCAAGGGGACCCATCACTGGCCGACGCACTCGAGCGCGAGTTTCCTGGCTCCGAGTTCGTCAACCGCCTCGACCGCGATGCATCAGGACTGCTGCTTGTCGCGCGCCACCCCGAAGCCTTGATGCACCTCGACATGGCCATGGCCCGCGGGGAAATCGAGCGCACGTTCGAAGCCGTCGTGCACGGCTCGGTCGCCGCAGACGAACAAGCGGTCGAATTGCCGGTCATCGCGACCCCCGAAGCCAACTCCGAAGCCTCGGCCGAAGAGCATGACGACGATGACGACCAACCGAGCAAGGCGCACGTGACGGTCCTGGGGCGGCGCGAGGGCGCAACCCACCTGCGCATCGTGACGGCGACTGGGCATCCGCACCAAATCCGCGCGCAACTCAAGAATATGGGGCATCCGGTTCTCGGCGACGCCAGATACGGCGACGCGCAAGCCAATGAGCACGCACGCGCGACGTTCGGTGTGCATCGCGCCCTGATTCACAGCAAGCGGCTGCAATTCACGCACCCCACCAGCACCGTCGCGATCGACGTAACTGCTTCCGACGAAGCGGACTTCGCGCGCCTGTTTCCGCAGCGCCGGCCGCGCTAGCCGGCCGAGTATGGCCGCGCTGTTGGCGACGGCGACCATCCGGCCCGGCGCCTGGCGGCGTTCGCCAAGCCGCAAGTCCACTAGCCATGCTGCGTAGGGGATCTGATCGGATCCTCCGATTTATCGCAGCGAGACTGGGTCCCAGAGAAAACGAGTTGGCCAGCAGCGCAGAAACAGCGCCCTGAAGGCTGCAGACTCCCCACCAACCCCTCACTCAAATATGAAGACCCTAAACATCGTGAGCGCCACGCTCCTCCTCGCTGCCACCACCACCGCGCAGTGGGCGACCATCACCCCGACGACGAGCCCGCTCGGCCGCGGCGGCATGGCCATGGCCTACAACCCAGGCACCGGTAACA
The DNA here is from genome assembly GCA_963974725.1 of uncultured bacterium. Taxonomy (GTDB): domain Bacteria; phylum Planctomycetota; class UBA1135; order UBA1135; family UBA2386. The sequence goes on from CAXBFC010000155.1 coordinate 1,093, forward strand.
CGATCATGTTCGGTGGCGACACGCTCGGCTTCCCCGCCGGCACCGTCAACGAAACCTGGAGCTACGACGGTAGCGATTGGACGCTGCTGACTCCGACCGCGTCGCCCGCCGCAAGAGCTGGCATCAAGATCGCCTACGACGTCGCCGGCGGCGTCATGGTCATGTATGGCGGTGGCCCACCCGGCTTCTTCGGCGGCCCGGCTACCGACGAAACCTGGACGTTCGACGGCACCACCTGGACGCAGGTCTTCCCGACCACCACGCCCGGTGGCCTGGTGCTCTACAGCATGACCTACGACATCGCGCGCAGCCGCACGGTTGTCTACGGCGGCCAGCCCGACACGTTCTTTCCGATCGACTCGGATAAGACGTGGGAATGGAACGGCACCGATTGGACGGAAATCGTCGGCGCAAACCAACCCGGCCCGCTAGAGCGCGCCGCCATGTGCTACCACTCCGGCATCGCCCGGACCGTCATGTTCGGTGGCATCGATCCCCAGACCGGTGGCGTCAACACCGTTTGGCTGTTTGACGGCACCGCCTGGACCGCCGCACCGATCACCGGCACCGCGCCGGTCGCGCGCACCGGCGCAGTCATGAGCTACGACGACACGACGGACCTCATCGTCATGAGCGGTGGCCAAGACTTCACCAACGGCACGCCCTACAACGACACGTGGCACCTCAACCTGACGACCAACACCTGGGCGATGTCCCCGAGCACGCGGGCCAACGCCCACCTCGACGGTGGTCAGGTCTACGACTCGGTGCGTCAAAAGACTGTCGGCTTCGGTGGCTACAACTTCCAGACGTTCGTCGCCTATGACACGACCGAAGAATACGGCGCCACCAAGTCGACCTTCGGCACCGGCTGCGCTGGCTCGAACGGCACCCCGGCCCTCGACTCGAATGGTGCGCCGCGCCTCGGCTCGACCTTCGATCTCAACGCCACCAACATCGCGACCGCCGCCAACCTGGCCGTCTTTGCGCAAAGCCTGTCGAGTGTCGCCCCGATCGCGCTCGACCCGATCGGCATGATCGGCTGCACCGCCTACGTTGCCCCGACCGTGCTGACCTCGGTCACCGGCACCGCCGGCTCGGCGACGCTGTCGATCACGCTGCCGTCGACGGCCGCACTGGTTGGCACCGTGCTCAACTCGCAAGTGCTGTCGTTCGACCCGAACATCAACGCCCGCTGGTTGACGGCTTCGAACGGTCACACCGGCACGCTCGGCCTCTAGGCGTCAGAGCGTCGCATCGCGGCGCAACCACCAAGTTGGCCTCACCGCCAACTTGCGTCCCAAGAATGGACGCGCACGCCGCCGGCCATTGCCGGCGGCATTCATTTCTACAGCAAACCCAACGATCGAAACTTCATGAATCGTCTCGCGACTCAGCTCCTCACGACCACCCTCGCCACTTGCTCAACCGTGCTCGCGCAATGGGGCCCGATTGCCGCAGTAACGCCTCCGTCACCGCGCAGTGAAGCCCTGCTCGCCTATGACTTGTTCGCCAACCAGATCCTGATGATCGGCGGCAACTTCACCAACGAGTTCTGGAGCCTGAGCAACAACACGTGGACGCAGCTGACCCCCGCAACGCTGCCGCCAGCGCGACGCCGCGGCAACATCGGCGTCGACACGTTCTCCGGTGAACTCCTGCTGTATGGCGGCCAAGACGGCACGTCCAGCACGGCCATGGATGATTCGTGGCTATGGAACGGTACGACGTGGCAACAACTCACGCCGACCGTCACGCCAGGTGGATTGATGTGGCATGGCATGGCGTTCGATTCCGTTCGTAGTGTCACGGTCGCGTTCGGCGGCCGCCGCGACCTCTGGAACCAGAACTCCTACCTCGACGAGACCTGGGAGTTTTCGCAAACCCTCAACCAGTGGACGCAGGTGTTCTCCGCCTTCACGCCACCGGCAGCGACGACCCCGGCTCTGTGCTACCACCCTTTCCTCAACAAGATCATGTCGTTCGGCGGCAAGACTGGCGCGAGCACGGCCAGCAACGAAACCTGGGTCTACGACGGCGTGTGGACCCAGATCAACACTACCGGCGTGACCCCGCCCGCGCGCAGCGGCGCGCAACTGTTGGCCAACTTCAGCCGCACCCTGGTCGTGCTCGTTGGCGGCCGTGACGCGATGAACAACATCCTCAACGACACGTGGGAGCACGATGGCACCCAGTGGCGCGAGATCACGAACATCTACGGTGGCATCTACCCGCCGCGCGCCGAGATGGCGATGGCGCACGACCTGATGCGTGACCGACTGGTCAGCTTCGGCGGCAAGGTCGCGAACAACGGCTTGCGCAACGACACCTGGGAGTATGGCGCGCAGTGGCAACCGTTCGGCATGGGCTGCGCCGGCAGCAACGGCACACCGACGCTGACCCCCGGCACGCCACCCAACATCGGCGGCGTGGCCTCACTGCAGATCGGCAACACGCCGCTGGCCAGCACGTTCGCGTTCGTATCGATGGGATTGAGCCGCACGCAATGGGCCCTTGGTAACCTGCCCGCGCTGCTCGACGGCCTCGGCATGCCCGGTTGCCGCACCTACACGAGCGCCGACCTGCTCGTCACCATCCCTGCGAGCAACGGCACCGCCACGTGGACGTGGAACGTGCCGGCGCAATCGATCTTGCTGGGCGAAGCGCTCTACATGCAGGGCGTGACGTTTGACCCGGGTCTCAACGCGCTCGGCCTGGCGGTTTCGCCGGCAGCGACGATGGTCATCGGCAACTAGTGCGCAACCGAACTCGCATGGCGAACAGTAGCCATGCGAGTCCGCTACCGGAGTGGCGCTCTGCCCGAAGCGGCGCAACATGCCCGGCGCCATTACCTACCTACTTCAGATCTAGAACCCCTGAAGAGCGGTCGGTCAACGTCGCGACATTGGCGCGGTAGTTGGTGTTGCTGCGCAGCGGCGTGTTCCAACGCAGGCTGCGCCTATCGGCAATGCCGCCGAGCGCGCGCGCCGCACCGGCACGCGTCACGGCACTTCGCGAAGTGTCGACAAGCACCTGCAGAAGCGGACCGACCTGGCGACGATCGCCCACTTCGGCAAGCGCCGTAGCGAGAGCCACCTGCATCGCGTAATTGCTCTCGCCATCGGACAACCGCGTCACCAACGCTTCGGCGACCTTCTCATCGCCGAGATGGCCGAGTGCGATGCTGGCCTTCTGCAACAACTCCGGACGGCGATCACACTCCTCGATCACCAGATGCAGCGTTTCGCGAGCGCGCAGTTCGCCGATCATCGCGAGCGCTTCACATATCGAAGCAGCAAGTTCGCCCTTCGCGAGGTTCATCCGCAAGCGCCGCTTTAGCGCCGGCATCGACTTGTCGGCGTGCGCAAGCCCCAGGCCGATTGCGAGCGCACCAACTGCTTGCGGGTTCTTGGCACGCGCGAACTCGCGGCGCAGTTCTTCGACGACCAGCGCGTCGACAGCGCCAGTTTCGCGGTAGTGATCCGCGGCCAGCAGGCCGAGTGCCAACGCGCACCAAGGCCGTTCGATCGACGCCGACGCCCTGCGGAACTCACGCAGCAGCGCACGCCGCGATTCCTTGCCGCCAATCTGGCCGAGTGCCAGCATCGAGAAGCTGCGGGTCTGCGCGTCCTTGTGACCATGCCACGCATCGAGCAACGTCTTGATGCAAACGTCCGAACCGTGACTGCCGGACTGCACCATCTGGCCAAGCGCGAGCGCACAGGACTGCGCCAGAGCGTGGTGCGAGCGGCGGCGCTTGTTGCCGTCATACGAACGGCCGGCAAGCACACTGGCGAGGCGGCACTGGTAGCGTTCTCGCTGCACGCGATCCTCAACGACCAAACGCGCAATCGCCGTCGGACAGTGCGCCTGCACTTCTCGATCACCACGACCAACTTCGGCACGCATGTAGCGATCCAGACACGCAAGCACGTCCCGCTGCAACTTGGCACCGGCGTACTTGTGATGATCGATATCGAGCAAGCTCATCGCCTGCACCGCAGCAACGCGCACGTCGCGACTGTTCTCGCCCTGATCGGCGAGCACCTGCGACAACACTTCGAACGCCGAGTGCTTGGTCGCCGTGACCGAGGAGTTCTTGGCGAGCAAACCGATGCCATAGGCCGCGAACGAACGCGTGCGATCGTTGCTCGCCGCCTTGCGCGCCACCCGCGCAGTGTCCTCATCGAGCACGATCGCGCGCAACACGTCCAACGAACGGGTATCAGTATGCCCCGCAAGCCCCAACGCCAACGCCGCCGTTTCGCGAATGACTTGATCGCTGTCTTGCAGCCGCGCAACGATCACGTCGAACACCTCGAACTCCGGATGATCGAGGCCGATCCGGCCGAGTGCCAGCAACGCCGATGCCGTGACTTCACGTGGTCCACTGGCAACGGCTTGCCGCAAGGCCGGCAACACGTCCGCAATCACCACGGCGCGATCCGGCAACAACACCGGACGACGCGTAGCTCGCGTCGCACCGAGATAGAAGTCGTCCGAACCGGTCGCCGTCGGTCCCGCCAACTGCTTCTGACGCAGGTGACTGTCTTGGTTGAAGCCCCACCACAATTGCCACGTGGTCAGGTCTTCGCCAATCGGCGCACCGCGCGGCCCCGTTCTTGGCGCGGCCGCCCCCGGAGCAGTTGGCGCGCGGCCACCCGCAGGTCCCGTTGGGCGACCTGTCGTGGGACCGCCTGGAGTGGCCGATGGGCCGGCTGGGCCACCGGTTGCCGGGCCACTCGGCTGACGCGGCGCCGGACCAGATAGGCCAGGATTGCCAACGCCAGAACCCGTCGGCAGAACGACGACAGGCGGATCGCCCGAAGGCGGCTGGCTGCTGCCGGGAAACTCACACTGACCAACAAGCGAACAGCTACACGCAAGAACGGCACCGAGCACAAGGGCTGTGGCCGAAGGGGGATTCAACGAACTCATGTCTTACCTTTTTGGACGCAGGTAGAGGCTGTCCTTCCTAGTCCCGCCAAACGGCAAGGTCGCCACATGCAGATAGATTTGCGCGCCAAACCCGCTGTGCACAGCAGTGCTGCGCAAAGGGCGCCGCGCGACGCGTCGCGCTGCCGCGACTCGGGCCTACTTTGCTCTACCGCTACGTGCGCCATGGCCGCCAACTCAACCAGGCGTCAACTCGACCGCCGCCAACTCGATCGGGCGTCAATCGAATCCAAGGTCCGTGAGGAACGCCGTGTTCTCGGTGAGGTCTTGATCGGCAGGCACGCCACCCTACTCCCGCGTGATCTTGCAAACCGTCTCGAACACCAATTGGCGGTTCTGCGGCCGACCATGCAACTCAAGGTAGTCGCACACCCAAGTGGTGACATGCCCGATCGTCTGCAGGCCCGCGGCATCCTTGTTCGGAATCGCAAGCTCGAAGCTTTCTTCGAATGCCATGACCAACTCAACACCGTCCAAACCCATGCGCGGAACGTTAGCACCGACCGATCCGCAGTGCATATCGCGCCGCGATCACCTCACAGGATGTCGAGCACGCCCGCATTCTGATCCGTCAATGTCTCGACGTTGGCGCGGTAGTTGATGCTCACGCTGATTGGCGTGTTCCACGGCAAGTCGCGCCGATCGCAGATGCCGCCCAATGCCGCCGCGGCGAACGCGCGAGGCAGCGCACTCTGCTCGGTATCTAGCAACAACTCGGTCAGTGGCTCCATCGAGCGGCGGTCGCCGATCAACGCTAGGGCCGAGGCACACGCCGCCAGCGTCACCAGGTTGGCCTTCGCTTGCATACGATCCAGCAACTTTGGCGCCGCTTCCCTGTCGCCGAGCTTGCCAAGAGCCATCGCCGCTTGCACCAACAGCTGCGGCCGAAAACGAGCTTCGTTGAGCACTTGATGCAAGTCGCCGGCAGCGCGCTGGTCGCCCATCAACGCAAGCCCGATGCACAGGTAGCCAGCCATCTGCTGCTTCGCGGAATCCTGCTGCAATCGCTTGCGCAAGGCATCCCCTGCGTCTTTGGCGCCGGCCAGACCAAGTCCCACCGCCAGCGCACCAACCAGGTCCGGGTTCTTCGCCACGGCAAACTCATCGAGCAGAGTTTCGGTAACCAACGTATCGACGCCGTGAGTAGAATCAGCGCGCTTGTTGGCGAGAATGCCAAGCGCCACTGCGCACCACGGACGCAACTGGGTCTTGCTGGCACGGTCGAACTCGCGCAGGAGCACCGCGCGATTGACGGCACCACCAATGCGGGCGATCGCCATCACGGCGTAGCGACGAGTCATCGCATCGCGGTGCTCCCGAACGATCGACACCAACCGCCTGCTGATCGCGGCATCGACCGACGCCTCGTCGTCGTATGGGCACGCGAGTCGGCCAAGTGCCTGCACACACGATTGCGCGATGACGTTGCCGCGCAGCTTGCTGCCCTTCTTGCTGAGTTCGCGGCAGAACAGCTGCTTGCAATGACGTACATCATCACCGGCGACCCGCACCATGGCGATCGGCACGTGGGCCTGCACGTATTCCGCACCCGGGCCGAGGTCGCGCACGAAGTACTGTTCTAGCGCCGTCAGCACCCGTTCGCGCAGCCGCAGCGATTTGTAGTCACGCTCTCGCAACCGGAGCAGGCCAAGGCCGTGAATGACCGCGACCTTGATGTTGCGGTCACGCATGCGGTCACTTTCGAGCAGGGCCAGCAGCAGCTCGGCAACGCGCGTCTTGACCGCAATCGAGTCGCTCTCATAAGCCGTCAAACCCAATGCATACGCGCTGAACGCTCGCGTGCGTGCATTGACCGTGCCTCCGGATGCCGTGCGCCCGACATCGCTGTCGGTGAGCAATCCAGCCAACAGATCGATCGAATGGCTGTCCGCTTGCGCGGCAATGCCGATCGCCAACGCCGCCGTTTCGCGCACTTCCTGGTCGTGCGCGGCCAACCGCTCGCGGAACACATCGAGCAGCCGGAACTGCGGATGGTCATGACCAATCTTGGCCATCGCAACCAAGCTCGACGAGGTGATGTCGCGCTGATCGGTCGCGTCGAGCGTGCGCTTCAACGCGGGCAGCACGGTATCGCGCGCTTGCCGCATCGTCGGGCGCATCGTCGGGCGCATCGCGGCCGTCATCGCCTTGCGTGTCGCCCCGAGATAGAAGTCGTCGCTACCGGTCTTCACCGATGCGTGCACCGCGCTACGCAGAGCAAGGTATGGGTTCTTGTTGAACTCCCACCAGTAGTGCCACGCGGTGGTGTCGGGTTCGATCGTGACGCCACGGCGACCGCCAGTTGTGGGACCAACACCAGGGCGCGCCGCACCACCGGTGCTTGGCCCAGCCGGCCCAGCCGTTGCGGGTGCGGGAGCGCCTCGCCCGGAAGGTCCTCCAGGCCTAGGAGCAGACGGCCCTGACGGTCCGCCGGTCGACGGCCCACTCGGGCGTGGTGCCGCAGGTCCCGTTCCACCAGGGTTGATGATGTCACCCGGACCGCGATAGACGCCTCCTGGCGGGGGCGGGGGCGGAACATACTGGCCGCCATGAGCAGCCAAGTCCGGGGCGAACATCGCGAGCGCGGCGGCGATCATCGCCGCCTTGGCCATCGAGAGGGCAGGCATACTCTTCTCCTTGGAATCGGGGGGTCCGAAGGAACTAGTCGGCCCGATGCTCGGGTAGCCGCCAAAAACTCAAGCAGCGCGCATGGCACTGCGGTTGCACGGGCGTGTTGTGCAGTGACCGTTCGTGTGGCGCACTAGCGGCCGAGGGCGGCGAGCACTTTCGCACGCACCTCGTCGGCACCGCACTCGACCTTGTCCATGCCCTTGCGCACGAGCAGCTCGACTCTGCCCTCACCCGCGTTACGACCGACGAAGACCTGCACGGGCATGCCCATCAGCTCGTGATCCTTGAACTTCGCGCCGGGTGACATTGGGCGATCATCGAGGCAAACATCAACACCGTCCTGAGCCAGTTCTTCGTAGAGCTTTTCGGCAAGAACTTTTTGTTCGTCACGCTTCTTGTCTAGTGACGCGACCACACATTCGAACGGCGCGATCGAAACCGGCCAGACAATGCCCTTGTCGTCGTGGTGCTGCTCCACGGCCGAGGCCGGTGTGCGCGAGACCCCGATGCCGTAGCAGCCCATGACGAACGGGGTCGGCTTGCCGTTCTGGCCCATGAACGTCGCCCCCATCGCTTCCGAGTATTTGGTGCCCAGCTTGAAGATGTGGCCGACCTCGATGCCGCGCGCTTCTTCGAGCGGCGCCCCGGACATCGGATCACCTTCGCCAGCACGCGCCGTGCGCAGCTCGTGGAACTCCGGCATGCGGGTATCGCGGCCGAGGTTGACGTTGAGGCAGTGGTAGTTGGTCTCGTTGCAGCCGCACAGCAGGTTGCTGCGGTCCTTCAACGACTTGTCGGCGAGCAGCATCACGTCTTCGGGCAGCCCCACCGGACCGGCGAAGCCGACCTCCGCGCCGGTGGCCTTCTTGATCTCTTCTTCGGTTGCGAGCTCGACGTTCAACGCATCGATCGCATTGATCAGCTTGACTTCGTTGACGTCGAGGTCGCCGCGCATCATCACGGCGACGATCTTCTCTTCTTCGGCCCACGTCGCCTTGTAGAGCACGGTCTTGGCCATGCGGCCGGCCTGCCAGGTCGGGAAGAACGCTTCGAGCTGCGCCACCGTCTTCACGTCGGGTGTCTCGTGCTTTTCCATGGCCGCGACCTCGCCACCATCCGGCGCGGCGGGCAAGCGACTCGTCGCCTTTTCGACGTTGGCGGCGTAGCCACTCTCGCGGCAGAACAGGATCGCGTCTTCGCCACTGTCGGCGATGACCATGAACTCTTCGCTACCGGCACCACCGATCGCACCGGAATCCGCTTGCACGACCGTGTACTCGACACCGCAGCGATCAAAGATGCGGCAGTAGGCGTTGCGCATCTTCTGGTAGGCCTCATCCAACGCCTTGGCATCGGCATCGAACGAGTACGCATCCATCATGATGAACTCGCGCCCGCGCATCAGGCCGAAGCGCGGCCGAATCTCATCGCGGAACTTGTCTTGGATCTGGTAGCAGTTGACCGGCATCTGCTTGTAGCTGTTGACCTGCGAGCTGACGAAGTCGGTCATGACCTCTTCGTGCGTCGGGCCCAGGCACATGTCGCTACCCTTGCGATCCTTCAGCGTGAACATGATGCCCTCGTTCACGTAGCGGTCCCAACGACCACTCGCCTGCCACAACTCCTTCGGCTGCATGATCGGCAGCATCACTTCATTGGCGCCTTCGCGATCGAGTTCTTCGCGAACGATCTGCGAGAACTTCTTCATCACGCGCCACATCAGTGGCGAGTAGGTGTAGATGCCAGCGGCCGTCTTGACGATGAAGCCCGCGCGGGCGAGCAGCCGGTGGCTGGGAATCTCCGCGTCGGCGGGGTCTTCGCGAAGGGTCTGAATCAGAATCTGGCTAAGGCGCATATTGGCGAACGAGCGTAGCGACGAGGACGGAGCAGCGGAACGGGGGATCGCGAATCCAGCCGGTGAATCGGGCGTGACTGCGCGTGTTGCTGGTGAGCGAAGCGGGCTAGAATCGCAACCCGATGCACCGCACCAAACTGCTTGTCCTGGCACTGCTCCCCGTGCTGCTCGCCGCGGCCCTACCGGCGCAAAAGCCTTCCCCGAACCTCGTCGTGATCTTCATCGATGACATGGCGTATGCCGACATCGGGCCGTTTGGCGGCAAGATTCCGACGCCAAACCTCGATCGCATGGCCAAGGAAGGCATGCGGTTCACGGACTTCAGTGCCGCGACCGCGGTGTGCTCGGCATCGCGTGCGGCGTTGCTGACGGGCTGCTACCACCGCCGCGTCGGCATCTCGGGCGCCCTCGGCCCCAACGCCAAGCATGGCTTGCATGAACGGGAAATGACGCTCGCCGAAGTGTGCAAGCAGAAGGGCTACGCGACGGCATGCTTCGGCAAGTGGCACCTCGGCCACCACCCGAAGTTCTTGCCGAGCAACCACGGCTTCGACGAGTTCTATGGGCTGCCCTACTCGAACGACATGTGGCCGCTGCACCCGGCCTACGCGCATTTGCCAACCGCGGCCGAGCGCCGCAAGCGCGGCTACCCCGACCTGCCGTTGATCGAAGGCGTGACCGTCGTCAACAAGTCGGTCAGCGGCGAAGACCAAGCACAGTTGACGACGCAATACACCGAACGCGCCGTGAAGTTCATCGAGCAGAACAATGACAAGCCGTTCTTCTGCTATGTACCGCACTCGATGGTGCACGTGCCGCTGTTTGTGTCGGACAAGTTCAAGGGCAAGAGTGGCCACGGCTTGTTCGGCGACGTGGTCATGGAAGTCGACTGGTCGGTTGGCCAGATCCTCGACGCGGTCAAGCGCGCCGGTGTCGACGACAACACCCTGGTGGTGTTCACGTCCGACAATGGTCCATGGCTCAGCTACGGCGACCACGCCGGATCGAGCGGTCCGTACCGCGAAGGCAAGGGCACGATGTTCGAAGGCGGCATCCGCGAACCGACAATCATGCGCTGGCCTGGCCGCATCCCCTCGGGCACGTGCTCCGAGTTTGCGTCGACGATCGATATCGTGCCGACGTTTGCCAAGTTGATCGGCGCCAAGCTGCCCGACCACAAGATCGACGGCCACGACATCGCCCCGTTGATGTTCGGCGAAGCAGACGCCAAGTCACCGCACACGGCGTTCCTCAGCTACTACGGTGGCGGACAACTCCAGGCGATTCGCGATGCACGCTGGAAACTGCACTTTCCGCACCAATACCGGACGATGGCTGGCAAACCCGGCGGCAAGGACGGCAGCCCCACGCCGTACTCCCAAGCCAAGATCGGCCTCGAACTGTTCGACCTCGACAAGGATCCCGGAGAGAGCACCGATGTGGCAGCGAAGCATCCCGACGTCGTCGCACGACTGCAGGGTCTTGCCGACGCAGCCCGCGAAGACCTCGGCGACAAACTGACCAAGACGAAGGGCAACGGCATCCGCCCGGCCGGGCGACTCGGCAAGGACGACAAGCGACTGACATGGTAGATGTAGTCGACTACACCCATGCCGCCCCAGAACGCCTGACGTTCAAGATCTGGCTAGCCGTCGTGTTTGGCGGATGGTGCCAAGCAACTTGGTGGCTCGTGATGTGCCTGATGGCCTACTGCGCACTCGCCGCCGGAACGCTGCACTTCGACTTCCTCACGTTTGAGACGGAGACGGCCACGACCGTCGGCACGATCACCAACGTGGAGAAGCATGTCAGCACGCCCCCGCATCGCGCCCACTCGGTTCGATACAGCTACACGTTCCGCTATGACATCGGCGAACAAACGCTGCGTGGTGTAGCGCACTCACGCAAAGCGCTTGAGCGCGATGCGGAAGTGGAAGTGGAGTATGTTCTCGCAGCGCCACGCAACGCGAGAGTAGTCGGCACAACCACGCGCCAGACCTCGGGGATGATGCTGGTGATGACGCTGATCTTGTTCTTTGCGTGCGTTGCCTGGACTCTGACGCGGATCACCGGCTTGCGAAACCGCGTCGACAGGATTCGTTACCAACTGCAGCAGCGACCACTGCTGACCCCGTGGGGTGTATTCCCAAAGCTGCGCCTCAACCGCGACGGCGAGATCATCACATGGGGCAGCACCTCGCTGCTGTTCGCACCGGTCACGAGCCTTCTGTTCTTGGTGATGGCTACGATCATCGTGGAAGTGTGAGTGGAAGCATGAGCGGAACTGTGACCCCCGAAGTGTGACCGAAGTGGCCATGGCACGGCCGGTGCGCGGCCACCAGCCGACGTAGCCCGCAACCGCGGGGTAGGCTTCTCGCCGAGGTCCACACCCCCCCATGACCCAACTCGCCCGACACCTGCTGCCTGCAGCGTTCGTGTTGCTGTGTGCTCATGCCGCCGCGCAAGCACCGCAACCAGAACCGCAGCAAGTCACCAAGAACCATGACGCAAGCCACCCAGCGATCTCCGCTGGGCAGATCGCCGGTGTGCATGCCAACAACGGCGGCCTGGTCGGCGTGGCGCAGAGCTACCGCGTCACGTTTGCCGATCGTTCGGTGACGTTCCAGCCGGCGCTCGGTAGTGAAGCACCGCGGCCCCACACGATGGCGATCGAGACGGAACACATGCGCCGCGGCGATCAGTTCTTGCTACAGAGCAGCAAGCAAACGCCACAGCGCCATCACAGCCGCACCTCCGTCACCTACTCGTGGCCCAACGTCGAAGAACGGTTCACGACCAGAACGGATGGTTTGAAGCACAGCTTCGTATTGGCGCAACGCCCCGCTGGCGAAGGCGACCTGATCGTGCAGCTCAAGATCGACACCACGCTGCACTCCGACACCACCGGTTCGCACTGGTTCGATCGCGATGAATACGGCGTCACCATCGGCGAGGTTGTCGGCATCGACGCCAGCGGCAAGCGCTGCACCGGCTCCAAGCGTCTTCACGACAACGGCCTCGAACTGCGCCTTCCAGCGGCGTTCGTCGACAGCGCCCACTACCCACTCGAACTCGACCCGCTGATCAGCACCGCGGTGCAAGGCCTGGCGGGATACGACATCGACTTCCCCGACGTCGCCTACGATGCCGCTTCCGACTGCTATTGCGTCGTCTGGACCCAGTTTCTCGGCGGCGGCCAAACCGGCATCATCGGCAGTGTCTGGCTCGCCAGCCCACTGGCGCCCGGCTACGCGTTCGCAATCAACCAACCCGGCGACGAAGACAGCATCCGCGTCACCAACATCGCCGGCTTGGCCGTGTTCGTCTTGGTCTGGGTCAACTACGAGCCGGCTGGCAACTGGATCAGCGGCATGGCTCTCGAGCCGGTGCAAGGCCAGTCCAGCAACGTCTTCGCGATCGACGGGCCCTACGACGTCTACTCGCCGGTCGTGTCTGGCGAAGCGACGGTGCTGGACGACGATTGCCTGGTCGTATGGCAAGACTCGTCGCTCGGCTTGCTCGGCACCACGGTCACGCTCGACGGACAACTGGTCGAAACGATTGCACCGCTGACGTCGATCGCCAGCGGCGACGTCAGCGAGCCCGCCATCAGCAAGCAAGGCGGCGACATCGGCACCCACGTGATCACGTGGACGTATCGCCCGCTCGGCGCACCGGGATGGATTCGCGCGCAAGTCGTCGACCACGACATGAACCTGATTGGTCCGGCGGCGTGGGTCCAGAGCACGACGCAAAACGCCGGCTTCTCCGCGCTCGACGGCGATGGCTTCAAGTTCTTGGTTGCATGGGAAGAGCAAGAAGCTGGCAACCCTTCGACGACCGATGTCTTCGGCAAGATCCTGACGGTCGGCGCCGGCGGCATCACCTCGATTGGCGGAGTCATTCCGCTCTCGGTGCGCCCAAACATCATCGATTACGCACCGGACGTCGCCCTGCTCGGCGACAACTTCGGGCTGGCCTACATGATTGCGGATCCCGCCGCGATCTTTGACGACGACAGCTACGTGCGCGTGCTCGGCCCCGCCGGTGGAGCGATCGGCAACGAACTGCAGCTCGACGTCACACCGGGCATCAACTACCCGTATGAGCACGCGCCGCGCCTGATCAGCAAGCGCGACGGGGATCCGGCGACGACGTCCGATGAAGGCTTGGTCGTGTTCGCCGACCAGAACACTTCGGCGACCTTCGACAGCGATGTCGGTTTGCAGGCACTCGAAGCAATGGGTCTCGGCGGCGCGATTGCCAACCTGGGTGGCGGCTGCGGTCCCGGTGGCTTGGCGGTCTCGCCCGGACCCGCGGCGCTCGGCAACAGCTTCTTGCCGCTCGAACTCTACGGCGCGCAACCACTCGCGGTCCCGTTCGTGCTGCTGGGCTTGCCCAACCAACGCGTCAACTGCGGCGTCTGCGACTTCGTCGATCCTCTCAATGCGTGGTTCGTGCCGAACACTGCCGGCACCGCCACCACGGTGATGGCCATTCCCGGTGACCCCATCCTGATTGGCTTCGCGTTCGACTTCCAGTTCCTGTCGTTCAATGTGCTCTACGTCGGCTGCCCGGTGCTGCCGGGAGCGGCGACCAGCAACATTGTTCGCGTGACGATCGACTACTGAGTCGCGAACGCGTCAACTGAGAGGATGACCGCGGACGACGTCACGTTCGGCCTCGCCTTGATCGGCTATGCGCTGCTGGCTGTGCAATTCGTGTGTGCGCACACCAAGCGCGAAGCCCGCGTACTGGCGATCGTCACGGCCACCGTGGTGGTCGCGCACGTCGCCTGCGTCTGGGGGCTTCGATTTGACTGGAGTCTTTCGGCCATGCTCGACAAGAGCCTGCCTGGGTTCGTGATCTTCCACAGTGCGCTGCTACTGATCCTGCTGGCGCCGGCCGTGCGTGGCGCGAATCGCGCATGGGTCACGACGGCGGCGTTTGCTCTGGTCACGGCGGGCGCACTCCCGGCGCCCTTTCGCTACCCAGAACTTTCGCTACTGCTGCTGCCGTTGGTGGCGATCGCGGCGACCGCGGTCGGCTGGGTGATCGTCAGCAAGCAACGACAACGGTAGCCATCCGCGGCAGCCCCAAGCAGCTACTTGACCTTGCCGAACCGCCTCTCCCACTTCGCTCGTTCGTCCAAGTAGTTCGCAATCTGGTCGAGGTTCTGCTGCGCTGCGGCACGCACTTCCCCGGCATCATCCTTCAACAGCTCCAGCAGCGGGTCCACCGAGTCCCTGACGAACGTGCGACCGAGTATGTCGGCAACCTTCCAGCGGATGCCGCTGTTGCTGTGCTGACTAGCCCGCGTCAACTGCGCCAGATACTTCGAGTCCTTGCGGCCATCGATCAGATCCAGCGCACGACCGACGAGACTTTGATCGAACGATGCGATGTCCTTGTGGTCGAGCAGCTTCAAGGCCAACGTCAGTTGGTCGCCAGGCTCTAGGACCCCGAATATGGCATCTGCCCCATTCTCCTCGGTCGCAATTCCCAAGACACTCGCGAAGGCCTGTGCGCGCAGCTCCGCGTCGGTGCGCAGATCCTGCGCTTGCACTGCGGCGACGACAACTTCCGTGCGCTTCGACTGCAGCATCTGTTGCAACAGCTCACGCCGCGCAGCCCCATCGACATTCAGTGCGGCCGCCGCAGCGGTGCGGATCATATGCGGCGAAAGCTCTCCATTCTCGAAGACACGACGCAGGTGAGGCAGCGCTGCTTCGCTGTGGGTGCTACCAAGCAACTCCAGTAGCCGGAGCGCTAGCGTGCGGTTGCCGATCGCCCCCTCGTCGCGATCCTTCCCAATCGTATCTCGCCACTCGGATCCGTAGCACTTCTGCAGGGCAGAAGCCAACGCCTCGACGTGACTCTCGTTAACCTGATTGGCCAACGCATGACACACCCGTGAAGCGTACCAATGAGGCAGCCGCGGCAGAAGTTCAAGAATCGCTGGCAGGTCCTCGACGTTCACACCGCGAGCCACCGCATCGCCCATACGCTTGGCGGAGACGTAGCTTTGGGGTTCCAAAGTAAATGGCACCGCCAACAAGCCAAGCACCTCGACGCTGCCCTTGGCCATATGCCCCAAGAACTCAGCCGCCTGAGC
>CAXBFC010000156.1:0-16521 GCA_963974725.1 uncultured bacterium
CAACGTCAGATCGTTGGCAACCTGATCGAGGCGCGCGGCGATCCCCATGCCTGAGTTCTTCGCGGCCGCATGCAGACTCTTGTTGGTATCGTTGCGCATCTGGTTGCTGACCTGCGTCACCGACAAGGTGGCGTAGATGATCAGGGGCAACAGCGCACAAACGGCAAACAACAGCACGAACCGCCGCCCCAACCGCGAGGTCAACGCCCCGCTGACGCGGGCACGGGGCGCGGGCGTGCTTGCTGCCAACTTAGACGCCTCCGGCCTGCTCAACGAGTTCCGGCTCCGCGGCCGGCTCCTCAACCGATTCCACGATCGGCTCAGCGGCCTCAGGTTCATCGATGTGATGGAACATGCGAACCGTGCGCTCCAACTCGTCGCATGCTTGGATCACCGCAGCAAACTCTTCCGAGGGCTCATGATTCGTGGCTGCACAATCCGTCAGCTTGCGCCGGAGATCCACTTGGGCACGGCGGATGGCATCAACGCGTTCCCCGACACCGACCACAGCTTTGTTGAGACCACCAACTTCCGCCTTGAGGAAGTCGCCGCGGCGCGTTCGCAATGGCGGCGGCAACTTGCCATTGGCGAGCAACTTCAAGTGTCGTTTGAAGCGTACCATCGGACCAGCGACACGATGCGAAAAGCGCACGGCACCGAGTACGACGATCACCATGCACAGGGCCGCAAGCAGCCAGAACCGCTTGTGCAAGTAGAGCATGACGATGGCTTGCTCTTCGTAGCCGCCGTCCATGTCGACGACTCCGAGATCCCACAGCAATGGCGAGAAAATGCCAACACTGACCGCCAGCAGCACCAGGCCGCCATAGGTAATGCCGTGCAGGATCAAACTGCCCTGCAGCTTCCAGTCGACGATGTAGCGCCAGCGCATGATTCGTAGCTTCATGATCAGTAGTTCGATGCGAGGCCGAAGTAGCCGCCATTGTTGGCGCGGATCACGTCATCCATCCCAACCGACTCACCGAGCGACGGCGCGGTTTGATGGTCCGGCCCGAGACTGAACAAGTCGTAGTCCGTGTTGAGCGGGAACATGAAACGGTCCCGACGACGAGTGGGCTCCGGCTCCACCCCGGTAAACAGCGAGAAGCTGCCGTCGGTAATCAGCGTCTGGTTGATCGCAGCGCGCTCCGTGATGCTGATGACGCGTCCGAGCGCGGTCTCCAATGCCGAGTAGTCCAGAGATGCCACGTCGACGTTCGGCACTGGCACCGGCGGTATAGGGGCCTGCGGCCCACCCGGCCCACCGTCGCCTCCGCCACCAGAACCACCTAGTGGCCCAAACGCCGACGGGTCGACAACGCCGGCGGCGATAGCCCAGTCGAGACCATCACCCGTGCCGTCCGCATAGTTGAGGTAGCAGTAAGGAACGCCCCAAGGATCGTTCTTGCCGCCGAAGCCAACCTGGTGCAGCGACAACGGCAGCTTGCCGTCGTTGGTCGCCGCATAGGAATCGATTGCGTGCGAGATCGTCACCAACTCATGCTTGGCCTTGCCGACCCTGGCGGTGCGTAGGGCCCCGACATACTGCGGCACTCCGATGGACGCGATGATCGCGAGAATCGCCACCACAATCATCAGCTCCAACAGCGTGAAGCCACCGGTAGACCGGTCATCAGGAATCCCCAATC
Source organism: uncultured bacterium (assembly GCA_963974725.1). GTDB lineage: Bacteria > Planctomycetota > UBA1135 > UBA1135 > UBA2386. The sequence continues at coordinate 1,650 of CAXBFC010000156.1, forward strand.
GCATAGCTCCAGATATCGGAGTTGCGGCACTTCGCGCCTGAGCCACTCTGGGCTATCGGGAAAACCCGCAGTGCCCATCTGGGCATCGGCCTGCGGCCTTGCAGCGAACAGACCGCCGACAGGACGGCGCTTATGGCGACATAGACGCCGGCAGCGATGCGCCGCATTCCCGCTGGATAAACGGGCCTCGATAGAACGGGCTCTCTACACCTTCGCGTTGCGAAGGGGAAAGTGGTGCCCAGGAGAGGACTTGAACCTCCAATCCCCGGAGGGAACTAGCACCTCAAGCTAGCGCGTCTGCCAATTCCGCCACCTGGGCGTTCCAGCGAGGGCGAGAGACCGTAGCGGACCGGCTCAGCTTTTCAACCCGCAGATTACAACCTGTGGGGATCCCTAAGATTTGCACATCCTCGGGCCGGCCTCTAGCGCACGTCCGTCATGATCCGGGCCTGGTAGCGAATGTAGTTGTTCTGCAGCTCAACCTGGACGGCCGCCACATTGAACAACTCGGTGAGACCGCGTAGTTGCTGCATGCTGGCCCGATCCTCGGCCGTGAAGTTGGTGCGCTCCTTGGTCCACTTCTCCCGCATGTAGGCGACCACTCGCTTGTCAAACTCACTGCCCGGCTCCTTCAGGTTGGGCGGCATGCTCGACATGCTCGGATAGCGTGGGTAGTGCTTTTTGCGAACAAAGTCCTCGGCCGACGGTCGCATCTGCATCATCCACTCCGGGTTCGGCATCGCGGTGTTTGAGTCGGCGAAGTTCATGTAGTCGTCCAGGACCGGCTGCAGGTTCTTGCCGTGCACCCACACCAGACCACTCAACGTATTGGACAGCTCGCGCTCGAGTGCGGTGTATTCGGTCGTGTCGCGGATCGAACGCGCCCCGGTCGTCGTGCTGTAGCGCGTCCGCACGATGTCGCGAATCAGCGGCCCCGAGTTGGACACGACAAAGAACTCGCGGAACACCAGCATCGCAATTTCGCCGGTCGCCGGGATCTGCGGGTTGGTGAACTCGGTGACCGGCTCCGGCAGCGTGATGTTGCCGAACGGCACGCGCAGGTGGTAGACCTTCTGGAAGCCGAAACTCTTGTGGTAGCTGCTGAGCATCGTCACCAGCGACTCGACCAACGTCGTGCGCCCTGGCTTCAACCAGAACACCCACGCGACCTGCGGCATCGGTGACTTCGCCGTAACCGGAACGGCCAGGTTGCCGTCCTTGTCGAGACTCATGTCCGGCACATTGCGACGGAACACGAAGCCGGTGCGAGGTTGGAAGGCGAGCCGTAGCCGTTCGACCAGGTCGCGCACATCCTGCACCTGCTCGCCAGCAAAGGTCGCATTGCGCAGCGCGTCGTTGATCAGGCTCTTCTCGTCCTTCTCCAGCGCATCAAACATCGCATGCAAGAACTCGCCAGCGGGCATGCGCAGCGCGGCCGCGGCGCACGCAGACTCGGGCACCATGTCCAAGAACGGGTTGAGCCACTGGTCGCGACGCTGCTGTTCTGCCGTGTAGAAGCTACTTTGGAAGCCCGTATGCTGGCGGCTGTTGAGGCCAATCTGGCCGGTGGCCCCGAGCACGCCGTCGTGAAACATCACGCCACCCGTGACCTGCATCCAGCCCTTCAGATTCAGGAAGCTGGCGAGCACGCGCTCGTTCATGCTGTCCCGGTTCTGTGGGTTGGGCCAGCTCGAAGCGAAGCGTTGGAAGCCGTCGAACTTGTTTGGCTCGACGACGAACTCAAGCGCGTTGATGTCGTCGAGGCCGTTGTCCACCGTCCATTGCTGGACGCGCGCAACGGTGCCATCGGTGTAAGCCGGCTGGCGACCGATCGGCTCCTCGTCGCGGTTGCCATCGATCAGCAGCTGCGCCTTGTCCAGCAAGCCGGTGTGGTTCGAGATCATCAACGCGTCCTTGTGGCGCTTGATGTAAATCGGAGCCTGGCCGCTGGGCGTGATGATCAGCAGGTCCCCTTCCGACACCAAGGCCATGCCTTGCTCTTCGAGTTTCCCGCGCACGAAGCCAAACCCAGCGAGGCCGTGCAGCATCTTGACGCGCCAATTGACGCGCGTGTAGACGCACCAGTGTGGCGTCGCCAATGGCCGCGACGGCGACACCGAGTAGTCGTGGTTCATGCCGGCGATGATCAGCTCGTCGCCGATGACATCGCGCATGATGTCGAGGAAGCCACCGGAGTCGGTCGCTACCTGCGAGAACGTGCTGCGCGCATTCTGGATCGCCTCGACGCCGCCGCCCTGGTTGAACGAGCGACCGATATCACCGTTCTTGACGGCATCGAAGCCGGACGCCTCGGTCAGCGCCGGCCAGAAGCGAGGTTCGGGGAACGGATTGAAGTCCTCGCTCAGCCCCTGCTTGCGCACGAAGAAGTTGACGCCACGTGGGACGATATCGCGCAGCTCGGGCAGCGAGCTCTCGAACGGATTGAAGATGAACGCCGCAACGAACATCAACAGGAACACCACCAGCCCCAACAGGGATAGCAGCAGAGTTCGCCAGATACGGCGCTTAGGTTTAGGCTTCGACTTGGCCATCGGGCGGAGCAGCTTAGCGAACGAACGGGCTCGACGGCACGCTCGTTCTTCGGGTTGGCGCCAGTCTCCCCACCGCGGGGGGCGCCGTCCGGGCCTCCGACGCAAGGATTGCGGGTGACCTTCCCGCCAGTTTCCGGTCACCCGGTAGCCCCCCATGCCATCGCAGTCGCACGCCGGCGGCACAGCCTTCACGGGACACGTTTGCCAAGCCCCGGTCGGGTCGCTCTACTCGCGGCATATGACCGGCCTCGCACCCAACGCCCGATCCCACCTCATCGAGGCGTCGGCCACCCTTGCCATCAGTGCTACCGCGGCCCGACTCAAGGCCGCCGGGCAGGATGTTGTATCTCTCGGTGCCGGCGAGCCTGACTTCCCGACCCCGGCCCCGATCGCCCAGGCGGGTATCGAAGCCATCCAACAAGGCAATTACCGCTACACGGCGGCCGCTGGCACGCCGGCCCTGCGGCAGGCTGGCGCCGAATGGCTGAAGTCAGCCTTCGGACTAGAGTACGACCACAGCGAAGTCATGGTCAGTCCCGGCGCCAAAGCCGCGCTGCACATGGCCCTGCAATCGATCGTCGAACCCGGCGACGCCGTGCTGCTGCTCGCCCCCTACTGGGTCTCCTACCCGGCGATGGTCACGCTAGCGGGCGGCACGCCCGTCATCATCGAAGCCGACCCGAGCCGCGGCTTCGTGCACGACCCCGCGACAATCGCAGCAGCCGCCAAAAAGCACAACGCCAAAGGCATCATCGCGAACTTCCCCAACAACCCGTCGGGGGCGGTGCCGAGCCGCGCCGACGTCACGGCGCTCGTCGAGCTGTGCCAACGCAGCGACATGTGGATCATCTCCGATGAGATCTACTCGACGCTGCTCTACGATGATGCCGTACATGTCTCGCCGGCTTCGATCGCCGGCGGCCGCGAACGCACCGTCGTCGTCGCAGGGTTTACCAAGAGCCACACGCTGACCGGCTGGCGCACAAGCTTCATGGCCGCACCGAAGGACATCATCAGCACGGCAGCGCGCCTGCAAAGCCAGGTGCTCGGCAACCCGTGCACCATCAGCCAGGCTGCGATGCTCAAGGCGTGCCAGCTGCCGCTGCCGGAAGAGCACAACCGACGCATGGCGGCGTTCACCGAACGGCGCAACTTCTTGGTGAAAGAGCTCAACCAGATCGACGGTGTCTCTTTGACAACGCCGCGCGGATCGTTCTACGCATTGATCGACATTCGCCCGATTTGCAAAGCACGCGGCATCACCGACACCGATGCTTGTACGCAATTGCTCGACAAGCACCACCTGGCGCTTATCCCAGGCAGTGCGTTCGGCATCGCTGGGTTCGTGCGCGCAAGCTACGCGGCGGACATGGAAACCCTCAACAAGGCCGTAGAACGCATCACTGCGTGGGCGAGCAACTCGTGAGCAACGACGAACAGAATCTTCGCATCGTGATGGCCGGCAACCTCTCCGAGTTGCGGGCCGCCGACCACGAATGGGATGTCTACGCGCAGCTGCGCTCGATCAAAGAACTGCAGACCAAGAACGGTAAGCCCTACCTCGTGGTCGAACTCGCCGACCTGCACGGAGTCGTTGAGGGCAAGATCTGGGACAACGCGCCGCAGGCGATGGCGGCCGCCAAGGAGACCGCAGCCGGCGCAATCGTCAAACTGCGCGGCAAAGTCAAGATGTGGAACGAGCAGGCGCAGATCGTCATCGAACGTCTGAAGGCGCTCGAACCTGGCGAACAACCCGAAGGCTTTGACTTGGACCAACTGGTCGACCCGGCGCTGCAGAGCGTCGAAGACCTGATCTGCGGCACCTTGGTGTTCGACATCGAAACCGTGCCGGCAGTCGAGATGGGCGATCTGCCAGAAACGGTGGCAGGCGCACTATCCGACAACGTCGCCAAGAAGGACATGGACTTGGGCGCGGTGATGGGCATGTCGCCGTTCTTTGGCAAAGTCGTGTCGCTGGCGATCGGCGACGGCGAAGCCGAACCGGGCAGCGATGCCGCCCAGGTCACCGTGCTCGCGGTGCCACCCGAGGGCTTCGAAATCGATGAATGCCCACCGTGGCTACGGTTGATGAGCGAAGCCGACTTGCTGCGCGCATTCTGGGCACTCGCGTCGAAAGCCGAATGCGTCGTGTCCTACAACGGCCGCGGCTTCGACGTGCCGTTCCTGGTGGCGCGCAGCATGATCCACGGCATCCCGGCACGCGTCGACCTGGTCTCCAGCAAGTGGTCGCTTCGCCCCCACCTCGACCTGTTCGAACTGGTCACGCAACGTGGCCGCGGCCCGAGCAAACTCGATGTGGTCTGCTGGGCCCTCGGCATCGAGAGCCCGAAGGGAGTCATGGATGGCTCGATGGTTGCGCCGGCGTACGCAGCTGGCGAGATCGTCAAGATCGCCGAATACAACGCCCACGATGTGCGCGCGACCAGCGCGGTCTATCACAAGTGCCGCGACATGATCCTGCGCTACCGCGCGGACTGGGCACCGAACCGCAGGTAGCTGCGAGCCAAGATTCCTGCCTGGACGCGTGACAAAACCGCCCTGCTGCGCCTACCGACAGCATGCGCCGCGTCCTCACTGTTGTTTTCGCCCTTGCCATCGCCAGTCCCAGCCTTTTCGCACAGCAATGCGAAACCAACTGGCAATCCCAAACCGGTGAACAGTCGGTACTTGGGGAGGTCACGAGCCTCGCGCGCTGGGACCCGGACGGCAGCGGTCCACAGCCAGAACAGCTCGTCGTCGGTGGCCAGTTTTCTGCGGCCGGCAGCCTGGCAATCGGCAACTTGGCCCTGTTCGATCCCGTCACCCAGGTTTGGTCGGCGATTGGCGGGGGCACCGACGGCGAAGTTCTCGCGATCGAAGTCCAGCCTAATGGCGGGCTCGTCATCGCTGGCACGTTCACCCAGGTGAACGGCGTCACTGCCGCGGGTATCGCCGCCTGGAACGGCACAACTTGGAGTGGCTTGCCCGGCGCAGTAGGCACCGTGATGGCATTGGGTCACGACTCCTCGGGAGAGCTCGTTGCCGGCGGCTTGTTCTCGTCGATCGGCGGCGTCGCCGCGCTAAACGTGGCGCGGTGGGACGGCACCAACTGGAATGCCATGGGCGCAGGCCTCGCCGCTGCAACCTCGATCACTGCTAGCCCGGGCGTGCATGACTTGGCCGTCTTGGCCAACGGCACCCTGGTCGCCGCCGGCGTGCTTGCCGCTCGCGTCGCGACCTGGGACGGCACCAACTGGACGGCGCTGCCATCGCCACCGGGATTCGTTCTGCAACTGACCGAACTCGCGCCCGAACCCAATGGTTCGCTGGTCTGCGGCGGCATGATCCTCAGTTCTTCGTCCGTGGTTCGTTGGGACGGCACTTCATGGTCGACGCTAGGCAACCTCGACTCGGAAGTGACCGACGTGGAGCTGATGCCCAACGGCGACGTCATTGCCTGTGGCAACGCCAACACGTCGGGCGTCTTTAGGTGGAATGGAAGTGCGTGGAGCACGATTGGCAGCTTCAGCATCTTCACCGGGCAAGCCCAAGCGCTGCAGCCGTTTGCCGCGACCATGCCAGGTCAGTTCTTCGTCGGCGGCAACAACACCAGCATGGGCTCCGCCATCGGCAGCAGCCTGTTCTTCTATGACGGCAGCACCTGGGTTGGCGATGTCGCCGGCGCCAACGGCTTCATCCAGGACCTCGTGGCGTTCCCCAATGGCGAAACCTACGCCGTCGGCAGCTTCACCCAGATCAACGGCATCAACACCCCGCGAATCGCCCGCTGGGGAACCTCCTGGCAAGCAGTTGGCAACGGACTGCCAGCCACCGTCGGCACGATTGCAAAGCTCGCCAACGGGGACCTCGTCGCATCGACACAGCAGGGCGTGCACCGCTTTGACGGCTCGACCTGGCAACTGATGCCTGGCAGCCCCTCGCAAAGCGACCCCACCATGCTGCTTCGACCCAACGGCGACCTGCTGTTCGGAGGGCAGAACTCGCTCTGGGTGTTCGATGGCAGCACCTGGTCGCAGATCCCAGGCATCAACCGGGTCCTGGACATGGAGAACCTGCCCAACGGCAACGTGGTGCTGACCGGCGTTTCCCTGTTCTCGTTCCCGATCTCCAACGGCCGCATCGCCGAGTGGGATGGTGGCACCACCTGGACCGCACTGGACCCGTCCTTCGTCTTGCTGAACCCTCACGATGTCGAGGTCATGCCGAGTGGCAACATCGCGGTAGTTGACGTCAGCCAAAACGGTGTGAGGGTTCTCAATGGCGCAACCTGGGCGCCACTCGGGGCACTCAACGGCCGCGTCAACTCTCTGCGGATGAACGCCGCCAACGAGTTGTTTGCGGGCGGGATCTTCACCGCCGACGGCAGCAACCCGTGCCCGTTCGTCGCACGGTGGACTGGCACGTCGTGGCGTGCGATCGCCGGTGGCAGCCCATCGAACACGACGATCATCGCGCCGGCAGCAAACGGCGATCTGCTGGCGACCGTGACCATCGGCAGTCCCTTCAGCCAAACCATCGTCTCGCATCGCACCTCTTGCCCGGCATCGGCGGTCAGCTACTCGCCAGCGTGTGCCGGCGCAACAACCACCAGTGAGCTGACAGCGACCCGCCTGCCGCTGCTCGGCGGGGACTATGAAGCGCGCGCAACTGGTCTCTCGAACAACGTCCTCGTGTTCGACCTGTTTGGTCTGCAAGCCGTCAACCTGCCACTGCCGAATCTGCTGCAACTCGGCCTGCCGGGTTGCGTGCTCGCGGTCGTCCCCATCGACGTCCGCATGGCATCGGCGCAATCGACGTTGATCAGTTCGTTTGCCATTCCATCGCAGCAGAACTTGGCCGGATTCGACATGCGGCACCAGATGCTGCTGCTCGATGTCGGGCAGCAGAACAACCTGCTGGCCGCGTCGACGACCAACGCAATCCTGGTCACGCTTGGCAGCCCGCACTAGAGGTGTGACCGGAGAGCGGCGGCTACGCTACCATGCCGGCCCCGACCGAACTTCCGGATCGCCCCTTCGAAGCCATGCTCAGAATCCCTTCCCAGCTTCGCCTGTTCGCGACAGTCCTGCTCCTAGCAATCCTGCTCGCCGCCGCGGCCACCGCACAGGTGCAACCGGCCTCCGTGTTTGGCGACCACATGGTGCTGCAGCGCGACAAACCGATCGCAGTCTGGGGAACCGCCGCAGCCAAGGAAGAGGTGCGCGTCACGCTCGATGAGAAGTCGGTGACGACGACCGCAAACGAGCAGGGACGCTGGCTAGTGCATCTTGAGGCACACGCAGCGGGCGGCCCCTTCACGTTGCGCTGTGCTGGCTCCAATGAAGTGGTCTTGCACGACGTGCTCGTTGGCGAGGTTTGGATCTGTTCCGGGCAGTCGAACATGAACTGGTCGATGGCGCGCTCCGACGACACCTTGGATGTGCTGCCAGAAGCAACCGACCGACAGCTGCGCATCCTTCGCTTGCCGAACAAGGCGCATGCCAAGCCACAACTTGCAACCACTGCCGAGTGGCAGTTGGCGACTGAGAGCACTCTGTCGAGCTTCAGTGCGGTTGGCTACGGGTTCGGTCGCCACCTGCGCGAGCATCACGACGTGCCGATCGGGCTGGTGCAAACTGCGTGGGGCGGCACGCGCGCGGAAGCCTGGATGCGTGAAGACGCGCTGCGCCAGCACGAGGTGACTCGGCCGATCCTGGCCCGCTGGCAAGCAACCGCCAAGCGCTACCCAAAAGCCAAGCAACGGTTTGATCAAGCCCTGAAGCAGTGGCAGGTCGAAGCCACAGCCGCCAAGGCAGAAGGCAAGAAGGCTCCACGTCGGCCGCGTGCGCCAGCAGGGCCCAACGATCGTCACGCTCCCGGACGACTGTTCCACGGCATGGTGCAACCGCTGCTGCCGATGTCGATCCGCGGTGTCATCTGGTACCAAGGCGAAGCCAATGCCGGCCGCGCCTACCAGTATCGAACGCTGTTTCCGGCGATGATCCGCGACTGGCGCGACGCGTTCGGTCAAGGACACTTCCCGTTCTTGTTCGTGCAGCTGGCCAGCTTTGAATCCCGGGGCAGCCACCCGCACACGTGGCCCGAACTGCGCGAGGCACAGACGATGGCGTTGTCAGAACCCAACACGGGCATGGCGTGCACGATCGACCTCGGCGCAAAGAACAACATCCACCCACCGCACAAGCTGGAGGTCGGCAGGCGGCTGGCACTGCTGGCGCGCGCGGGCACCTATGGCGAAGCGATCGTGCCGTCGGGCCCGATGTATTCGCACTACACGATCGAGAGGTCGCAGGTTCGCTTGTTCTTTGACCACGTCGGGGCGGGTCTGGTTGCCAAGGGCGGCGAGCTGGTTGGCTTTGAAGTCGCGACGGAAGACGGCGCGTTCCAAAAGGCGACCGCTCGCATCGATGGCAACCAGGTTCTCGTGCAGCACGCGGACATCGCGGCGCCCCGATACGTGCGCTACGCCTGGAGCAACTGGCCGAGCTACAGCTTGTTCAACCAAGACGGCCTGCCGGCTTCGTCGTTTCGAACCGACTCGCGCAAGGGTGTGACGGCAGAAGCGCGCTGAGACCGAATGTAGCAACCGCCCCCCCCTAGATGCGGACGCCTGGCTACTTGACGACGAGCTCTCCCAAGTCCCATGCGGCGACCTGGAATGCCTTCGATACCAAGTCGCCCGCACGGACCCGAACCATGCATTGCCAGGGGCGCCAACTCTGGACCGGCGCAGCAAGCAAGCCGTCTCGATTGCTGCGGGTGCGCAACAGCATCGGCTCGGCGACGAGCCAGGCAATCGATTCCTTCGCATGCCCCTGCACGCCCTGCAGCACCCCGTTGAAGGCGGAGATCGACTTCGGGGCGCGCTCAAACCGCGCGCCGCGCACTGGCTTGCCTTGCGCATCGACCACGCGGCAAGTCATGTTCCTCGCCGGTTCCAGAGTGATGGTTCGGTCTTCTTCGCCAATGTCCGTGGTCACGAACTCGAGAGCTTGGCACGTACCGTTGGTGGTGTAGATCGCCCACTGGCCTGCATCGAGAAGCAGCTCGGCGCGGCCTTGCAGGTCACTGACGGTGATCGCGGTAAAGCTATCCGCAGAACCCGCGTCGACATCCCCGTTCACCAGGTCTCGCACGGCAATTGCCGCACCGGGCACGACACTTCCGTCCGGCCCCACGACACGAATCCGCGAGCGAACCAGCTTGTCGAGATCGACATCGAGGCTCTGCGGCTCCCCCGCGTGCTTCGCGAGCACGACCAGCCGCGGGGCAGATCCATTCGATTCCCCTTCGTTGGCCCGCTCGGGCAACAAGTGCATCACGACTCGATGCTCGAACATACGCGATGGCAGATCGAGCCGCAGGGCGTCCTGCTCGCTCGCAACCGGCACCGCCATGGCTCTCGCGAACCGCTTCGAACCTTCTTGCGCCCAAAACTTGGCGCGTAGGCTCACGTAGGCGCGTTCGTTCGACTGCAGCCCTCGGAGTTTGCCGACGATGGCTTGCGACGGTCGCAACGGCACCTGGTGATCGCTCGACAATACGACTCGATCGCACACCATGAATGGAGCATGGCCGGGCGACGTCAGGCGAAACCAATCGGTGCTGCAGTCGCGATAGATTGGCACCTCGACCATGCCGTCGTCGACCGCGCGGCAGTAGATCGGGCGCCACAGTTGCGACGAGACCGTGCCAACCACCGCGTTGCTCGGCCGCTCCAGACCGAGCAGCAGCGCCGCAGCCGAGACATCCTGCGTCGCAACGTTCGTCGCGAGCAACACCTCAACGCTCGTTACCTGTGGCGCCCGAAACCGCACCGTGGGCGCACGCTCTTCGGGTTCGATCGCAACGACCTGCAACAGCGACCCCTTTGCATCGAGCAGGCCAAGCCACGTCCGACACCGAGGTGCAGGCGGCAACACAACGGCATCATCGACAACCGTCAGCACTTCCGCGAGCCCAACATCGGGGAACGCAAGATGCACCACCGAGCTGCCGCCCTCGGGACAACAACGCTGGATGCCTTCGACAGCGACGGTGCGCTTCGGCACGCGGTGCATGACGATCAACTCGCACAGTGCTCCCGACGCAAGGAAGTCCACCGGCTCCGAGACGTAGCTGGCATCTTCTCCATGCGCCGACGTGGCCCATGCAGAGTAGGGCCGGCCAACAATCGTGCGCGCGATGCAACGGCCACGGGCGTCCGTGGTTGCCCGCACGACATCGGCAGTACCGGGCAACTGCAACACCGCCGCGGAAGCCAGCGTGACCCGCGCATTCTCGACTGGCCGGTCTTCGACATCGAGCACGGTCACGAAGACCGGCTTGCGGAGCTGCGCGGGAATCGTGTTCGCAACGAATATCGCGAACAGCACCGGCATCGCCCCCAGCCAACTCCTCAGTGATTGTGCCATTGCGTGATTTCACCGCCAAAACTGGCGCAGCACAAGGTGGTTCGAGGACCGCGAGCATCGTCGATCCACCGGATCCATCTAGTCCGCACTCACGGCTTCTTCAGGGTGATGGTGTAGCCGTTGCCCTTGGCACCAAACGCGATCCCAGTCTCGCGCTGCGTGTCCCCTCGACCGATGCGCGCGTCGAGGATCAGATCGTCGCGCCCTGAGATGCCATACACGATGCACTGACCACCTGCGTCCGTCGTTGCCCGATAGATCTCGGTATCGAATTTGGCAGACGGGTCACTAGAGAAGCCACCCAGAGAATCGCTGCGGGGATTTCTTGCACGCGGCTTCTGGCCCGGACGCTGGGGCCGGTTGCCCGGCTCGATCACCAGCACCTGCGCCTTCGCCGCAGGTTGCCCGTCGTGGTCCAACACCTGCACCATCATCGGAACCAGGCGCTGCACTTCGATCGTGACCGGCTGCATATCCACCGCAGCCGTCACATCCGTCGTCGTGCACAGCAACGTGGGATCCTTGGGAATGATGGAGATACGGTTCTCGCCTCGCGGCATGCGGGTGACGTCGACCTTCCCTCCCTCGTGGTGGCCCGACAACCGCAGCCTTCGATCCATGCTGTGACTAGAACGGCGCCCGATCGGGTACGCGCGAACCGAGAACTCTTCGATCGGTTTCTTGGTTCCTTTCTCCACGACCCGAACCGGAACCGTCAGTGCCCGCCGCAACTCGATCCGGATGTCCTTCTTGCCCCATGCAAACGGCCCGGTCGGCGCAGCGCGTTCGCAGGGACCAGGATTGTCGATCGCGATGCTCGCCTTGTCCGTTGCCCCCTCGACTCGGTAGATCTTGAAGGTGCCGTCCTTCGCGCTCCAAGCACTCGCAATGCGGCCGCTGCCATTGCGCCGAAACTCGGCTTGCAACATCACGCCCTGTACGGGCTGGCCATTCTCATCGACAACGATGCCACCGAGGAACGGCTCTTCGCGAACCACAATGGTCACGGGCTGCATGGGCCCGGTCTTGGGAATCGTGATGTGCTTGGGTTCGACCAACGACAGGCCACGACCGCTCAACCGCACTTCACACCTTCCCGGCGGCAACGCATCTCTGCTGGTGAACGAACCATCGTCGCCAGTCCGGCCGTACCGCACCTTGTTGGCGTGCAGGTGGAAGGCCAACAAACCCGACTTCGTATTCTCGTCGAGTCGCTCGCGGAGCGGCCGATGGTCGTCTTTGTCGCGCTCCGAACCGAGATAGAGACGCAATTCGTCGAGTCCAATCATGATGCCAGAGACAGGCTTGCCGTCTTGGTCCACGACCTTGCCGACCGCCCGCACGCCCATGTGCATCGTGACGTCCCCAACATCCTCGACAGTACCCGGCATCAAGTAGCGCCAGCGTCCAGTGCGCGGCCACCGGCCATCGAGAGTCGCCTCGAAGCTCACCTGGAACTGCTCCTTCGCGAGCACGCGCACCTCGAACGTTCCGTCGGCACCAGTCACAACCTTCTCCGGTCGCTTCAGATCCTCTGGCACGCCGCCGGCCACGCGACCCCAGGCGTGCACGTCCACCATGCAACCTGCCAACGGTTGCCCAGTCGCGCCATCCACGCACCGACCTTTGACGATCGCGCTGATATCTTCCAGCTTGCGCTGACTTGCGGGTTTGTGATGTGGATCGTTCTCGCGACGCACGCGTTCCTGTGCTAGCAGACCGGTGACGCACAACAACATTGCAGCTACAAGGACTCTCACGCGGCTCTCCGGGGTACGCAGGCCAAAAGGAAGTGGTCAGCATATGCGATGTCGCACTGGCGGCAAGTTGCGGTGGGGTTCCATGGCCGAAGCCATCCGGGTCGGCAAATGCACCACACCTCGACACGAACCGGAGCGATAGCATCCCTAGATGCGATGCGCCGCCCTGTTCGCCCTTCTATCCACCGTAGCCGTTTCCCAGGAAGCGGCCCGCGACCGCGGGTTTGGCCGCGTCACCGACAAAGATGGCAAGCCGTGGGTCGGAGCCGAAGTACACTTGATGCACCGGCCCCACGCCTCGATTGCCGACCCGAAGTTTGGCGACACGTTGCTGCTGAAAACGGATGCAAAGGGGCAGTTCAAAGCGCAACTTCTGGTCGGCGCCGCCTACTCCGCATGGGCGATTGGACCGGTAGAAGCCGACGGCAGCTACCGGATCACCGCGCTAAAGACCGACGCCGTGCTGCGCTCCCCGATCCTATTGAAGGAAGGAAACCGGCAGTACGTGCGCAAGGTGCGGCCCGTGCTACACGAAAGCTGGAACGGCCACGAACCACTTCGTTGGCGCGCCTCGATCGAAGGCAATCAGCGCATCGGCCTCGGCCAATGGCTGACCGCCGACGCAAACGGCATCTTGACCCTGCCGCGATGGCCAGGTCGCTACCAGTTCTTGCAGGCCTGGGCCAACGACTGGCTCGCCTACCGCCTCGGATTCACCACCAGTGAAACCTTCGCCAAGCAATATGGCCTGACGCTGGGCAGCAAGCGTGCTAAGCCGACGAACAAGAACGTGCGCGCACAATTGCAAGCGGTGCACGAGTTGGCCATACCGCCTCGGCGCGTTCGCGACTTCGAACTGACCGACGAGAAGACTGGCGCGCCAATCACCGACGCCAGGATCTTGATCGAAACCATGCCATTCGATTTGCAAGCGCACCGCAGCAGCGACCAAGGCATCGTGCACGCGGTCTATGCGCACGACGTGGAAGTCGTAAAGCGAGTTCCGTTCCGATGGCTGATCCTGCCGCCGGCGAATGCAGAGTTTTCACTCAATCCGACTTCTTACAAGAGCGACGACCCACCAGTCATGGCGCGCCAACTGCCGGACGGCCGAACACTCGATGGCCGCTTGCTCCTGGCGGGCGACCCCGTCGCTTCGGTGCCACTGATGCTCGACGGCTCCATTGGCAGTGGCAACGGCGGCTCCTGGTTTGGCGTCGACCCGCGCGTGATTCCAACGGATCCCAACGGCACGTTTCACGTTCGCGGCCGCACCGAGCGCTACCCGTTCCGGCTCATCGCCGCGTTGTCGCCAACGATGCGCAAAAGCCTCAGCAAGGACAAGGATTGGCCGGTCGCGCCACTGGCCGTGCTGCATTGGGAATCGAGCAAGCTGCCCGCGAAGCTCGGAGACATCCACCTCGAATCTCTGCGCGGCATCGACGTGCAGGTAACCCAACCGGACGGCAGCCCCACCGGATCGATCCCCGTGCTACTGACTCGGGTCGGACTCGGCAGCGACGCGCCAAGTGATCCCGTGCGGGTCTACACCGATCGTCGCGGCCACGTCCGGGTGCTGGCACCAAGCAGCGACAGCGTGCTTGTGCATGCGGTCACTGATCAAGGTGCCGCGTGGCAACGACTCGACGCCAACAGCGACACCGTCGACCTCAGAATCGATCCCAACCACGTGGCCAAGATTCAGGTCGTGGACCAACAAGGAAAGCCGATCGCCGGCGGCTCGCTCGGAATTGTCACGATCGACAGCTGGGGCGAAGGCGACAAAGACTTGATCACCAGCATGGGCCGCATGTGCATGGTGCACGCGTTCTCGCGCATGCGCTGCCGGCTCGATGCAAACGGCATCGGAACGCTGATCGTCCCGATGCTGAACGCATCCCTCGACCTGTCCGTCGACGCCAAGGGGGTCAACGCTCGCGATCACTTGCGTTGGCAAAAGGCCGTCGACGAGCCCGTGACGATCGTCGTCGAGCGCACCAACGGCAAGTAGCAGCCGCGTGCGGGGACTTGCTCTGCTAGCGCGCCTTCGGCGCTGGCAGGTCACGCGCTTCACAGCTTGACTGCCACCCTTGGCGGGCATGCTGACCGTCGCAGAACGGCTTGC
>CAXBFC010000157.1:0-16426 GCA_963974725.1 uncultured bacterium
GCCGTGCTCAACCGCATCAGCAACCCAAACCTGCTGCGCGTTGGCCAGAAGCTGAAGATCCCGGTCGCGCCGATCTCGGCTGTGCTAGAGAAGCGCAGCTACGCGTTGATGCTGTTCGTTGGCGATGAGCTGCTGCGTCTCTACTGGGTCGGCCACGGCAAGAACGATCGCACGCCAGTGACGACCTTCACGGTCATTGCCAAGCAGGCGAGGCCCGATTGGACGGCCCCCGATGGCAACGTCTACGCCTACGGCCGCAAGGAGAACATCCTTGGCGAGTACTTCATCAAGTTCGGCCACGATCAGTATTCGGGCTTCGGTGCACACGGCACGCCGATGCCGGAAACGATCTGCACGCAATCGTCGATGGGTTGCCTGCGCATGTTCGACCAGGACATCGCCGAGCTGTTCGAGATCCTGCCGCGCGGTGCCAACGTGGTCGTGCAGTCGACCGAGTCGGTTCGCTAGCGGGCCTACTTCTCGCTCGTCGCCAGCCCGGTGACCTGCCACGTGTGCTTCAGCCCGATGGTCTCGATGTCCTCGGCCGGGACCTCATCGAGCCCCCAGTGAACAACGCGCCGGCCGTTCAGCGCGACGATCGACATGGGTGGGTCTTCGGTGACCGGAGTCACACTGAGCAGTTCCGCAGCGTTCGCCACTTGGCCACCGATATCGGCGATGGCCTTCGACCCGGTTTCGCCAGCTCGGCGGTAGCGGACCTGCCAATGGCATTGTCGCAGCAGCTGAATTTGCATCGCGTAGCCTTCGACCTCCAGGTCGATGATGGCCGTGTTTCGGTCCGGTTGCACCGCGTCGGGGACCGTGGCGTAGCCGGCCAGATGCAGGCCCGGATATTGGTCTCGAACTTGCGGCCAGACCAGCTTCATGGTGTCCTGGTCGAGCCCGTTGGCCGCCCGGAAGGGCTCCGAGAGGCAGTCGTAGATGACGCTCGGGTCATCGCGCCGTAACGCCTCAAGGAACGTCCGCACGGTGAGTTCTGGCGTCTCGAACGACACCGAGACCCATTCAGACTTGTCCGGACCGCAGAAAAGGCGAGCCAGCGAACAGCAGCTTTGCAGCGGCAGGGCGAGCAGGGCGACCACCGTCAGGCTTATTCGGCGCATGCCCTGATCGTGCCGGTCTTGAAGCCTCGATGCCATCGATTCGTTGCTGCGCCTTGTCGGCAATCGTCCCGACCTGAGCGGACCGTTTGCCGATCGGGAGTTTTACAGGAGCTCAGTAGCTATACTGCTCCGCCCACATCCGGGGCGCTCCGCTCCCCGAAACCTGCGATTACCCATGACTACTTTGCTCCACTCCCTCGCCATGGCCTCCGTGCTGGCCATTTCCGCCGTGGCCCAAGTTGCCCCGGTCAAGCCGACCAAGGTCCTAAAGCCGAACCCAGTGGGCGTTTCCCGTCCGCAGTTGCAGCGCAACCAATCGGCCAGGGGCGGCAACTCGTGGTTCCCGGTCACGGTTCGCGAGCTCGGCACGTTCTATGGGCAGGGCGAAGCGATCGGCACGTTCAACTTCAAGAACCCGCATGACGACGCGATCGAGTGGCGCAGCCTGCAGCCGAGTTGCCAATGTGCCAGCGCCGAGATCACCATCGGGGACCGCATCTACCGCGTCATCGCCAAGCCGACCAAGCGAGTCGTGCGGGTCACCAAGCGTGCCGGCCAGCCGGACAAGCTTGAGAACGTGCGCAGCATCACGATCGGCCCCGGCGAAGAGGGCGTCGTCGAGACGCGCCTCAACATGCACAACATCACCGGCGTCAAGAGTGCGACCTTGGACATCCACTCGACCGACCCGGTCGAGCCGCAGTGCAAATTGACGTTCCGCGCGACCGGCGCCGAGCTGTTCACGATCTCGCCGAAGGAGGTCAACCTGAACAAGATGACGTGGAATGAGACCCGCGAGTTCAAGGTTGTGGTCAGTGGCTCCGCGACCAAGGACTGGGAAATCCTCGGCATGGACAACGCCGACGACGCCTTCGACGTCAAGTGGGAGAAGACCGGCACCGGCCAGGTCACGTCCTACACGATCTCGGGCAAGTATGGTCCCGTCAACGGCGAGACCGGTGGCGGTGGCGTGCTGAAGTTCCGCACCAACCTCAACGGCTCCGCGTCGTTCAACGTGCGCGTGCTCGCCTTTGTGCAGGGCCCGCTAGACGTCAAGCCGGGTGGCTTCCTGACGCTCGGTCTGATCCGCAAGGGCAAGACGATCACCAAGAACATCCTGTTCGAGCCGAACGACGGCTTCGATCTGAAGGCAACGGATCTCGTGTTCGAAAAGACCAGCCTCGCCAAGGAGTTCATCACCGCGACGCAGCGCAAGGACGGCGACAAGCTGATCATCGAACTGTCCGTCGCCAACAACGCACCGACCGGTCTCGTCAAGGGTGAGCTGGTGGTGAAGTTGAACCACCCGCTGATCAAAGAAAAGCGGATCGTGTTCAATGGGTTTGTTCGCTAGTAGCGAACAAACGGTTGTCTGTGGGTTTGTTCGCTAGTAGCGAACAGGCGGCTTGGTATGGGTTCGTTCGCTAATTTGCGAACGGACAGCTGTCTTGAGTTCGTAGCCAACGAACTCCAATCACCCGAGCAATTCGTCGGGTCGCCAGACCCCCGCTGCAGGCGCGCGCGCCGCCGGGGCGAATGGCAAATCGTGGGCCCGCAGGAGCGCTGTCGCGCTGGTCGCCTACCATCGGTATGGTGCGTTCTTCCCGAGAGCGTTCCCTATGGGCCGACAAGACCTGCCAAGCGCATTCTCCGAAGACGAACTTCGGGCATTCATGAAGGCCATTCTGGCCGACGTGCACGCCCTCGAGCGCATGCTCGACGAAGATCGTTTTGAAACCGGCATTCGCCGCATTGGCGCCGAGCAAGAGATGTTCTTGCTCGATCGTTCTGGCCGCGCCTGGAACGGCGCGGAGCAGATGATGAAGGCGCTCAATCACAAACAGTTCACCTACGAACTGGCGCAGTTCAATCTCGAGGCGAACCTTGAGCCGCAGCTGTTCGGCGGCAAGTGCTTGTCGAAGATGGAGACCGAACTGACTGACCTGCTGCAGCTAGCGCGCCGGGAGGCCGAGGCACAGGGCGGTGGCATCGTGCTCAGTGGCATCTTGCCGACCCTGCGGCGATCGGACCTGACCATCAACAACATGGTCCAGAACCCGCGCTACCTGGCGTTGAACGACGCGATGGCACGGCTGCGGGGCGGGGAGTTCCAGTTCCGCATCAAGGGCGTCGACGAGCTCGACATGTTGCATGACAACGTCATGCTTGAGTCGTGCAACGCGAGCTTTCAGGTGCACTTCCAGGTTGCCCCCAAGGAGTTCGCCAAGCTCTACAACACGGCGCAAGCGATCACGGCACCGGTGTTGGCGGCGGCGACGAACTCGCCGGTACTGCTCGGTCGGCGGCTGTGGCGCGAAACCCGCGTCGCGTTGTTTCAGCAGTCGGTCGATTCTCGTTCGGCTGCGCACCAACTGCGTGGCCGTCGCCCGCGCGTCAGTTTCGGCGATGGCTGGGTGCGCGATTCGGTGCTGGAGATCTTCCGGGAAGACATCGCGCGCTTCCGCGTGATGCTGGCCAGCGATCTCGACGAAGACCCCGAAGCGGTGCTCGACCGGGATGGCGTGCCAGCGATGACCGCGTTGCGGCTGCACAATGGCACCGTCTATCGCTGGAACCGCGCTTGCTACGGCATCAGCGACGGCAAGCCGCACCTGCGCATCGAAGCGCGTGCCTTTCCGTCTGGTCCGAGTCCCGTGGATGAAATGGCGACCGCTGCGTTCTACTTCGGCTTGATGGCTTCGGTCAGCCACGAGTTCGATGACGTCAGTCGCGTGATGTCGTTCGACGATGCCAAGGGCAACTTCGTCGCGGCGGCACGACTTGGTCTGCAGGCCAACCTGACCTGGTTCCACGGTCGTGAATACACGGCGCAAGATTTGATCCAAAACGTCTTGCTGCCGAAGGCGCGCGAAGGCTTGCAGCACGCAAAGGTCGACAGCGGCGATATCGATCGTTACCTCGGCATCATCGGCGAGCGCTGCTCGCGCGGTCGCACGGGCTCGCGGTGGCTGCTCGATTCGATGAGTGCGATGGGGGAGAAGGGCACCAAGGACCAACGCATGACCGCGTTGGTGCGCGCCATGCAAACCCGTCAGGAAACCCTCGAGCCGGTGCACACCTGGGACCTTGCCGATACCGGCGAGTTCGAAGGTTGGAAGGAAAGCTATGTGCTCGTCGGTCAGTTCATGACGACCGACTTGTTCACCGTGCATCCCGAGGATGTTGTCGATCTCGCCGCGAGCTTGATGGACTGGCGCCACATCCGGCACGTCCCGGTTGAAGACAACGAGGGCAAGCTGGTTGGGCTGGTGTCGCACCGCACTCTGTTGCGCATGGTCGGGCAGGGCATGCGCGGCACCGAGCGCACTCCGGTAGCCGTCAAGGACATCATGATCACCGAGCCGGTGGCGGTGACGCCAACGACGCCGACGCTCGAAGCCATCGAGAAGATGCGTGAGCACCGGATTGGCAGCTTGCCGGTTGTCGAGGACGGCCGATTAGTCGGGATCATTACCGAACGTGACTTAATCCGGGTCGCGGCGATGTTGTTCGAGAAGCATTTGCGCGAAAGTGAGAGCTAGATGACGGATGTTGCAGCGGCAATCACGATGGAGCCAGGAATCACGACGCAACGCGAGGTTGGTCGTTGGGATACCGGATTACCCGGCCCAACGCTGATGGTTACGGGCGCATTGCACGGCAACGAGCCGGCCGGGATCTACGCGGCGCAGCGAGTGCTCGCGCGGTTGCAAGAACACGCGCCGCAGATCCGTGGTCGCTTCCTCGCGCTTTGCGGCAACCTGGCGGCGCTCCGTGAGGGCAAGCGCTTCTTGGCGCGCGATCTCAACCGCAGTTGGGATCAGGAATCACTCACCGCGACCCAGGCGCTGGATGAACAGGATCGCAGCCCCGAAGACAACGAACAGTTGGAGTTGCTGCAGTGCTTCGTCTCTGCCGAGCGCACCGCGTCGGGGCCGTTGGTGTATGTCGACATGCACACGAGCTCTGCCGATGGCTCGCCGTTTCTGTGTCTCGCTGACACGATCGACAATCGTCGCCTCGGTCTGACGACCGGTGTGCCGATCATTCTTGGTATCGAAGAGACGATCGCTGGCGCGTCGCTCGAATGGTTCGCCGATCGCGGCATCCTGGCTCTGACCATCGAAGGTGGTCAGCACGATAGTGACGATGCCATTGCCAATCACGAAGCGGTGCTGTGGGGACTATTGGTGCGCCTCGGCATGCTGCCTGAAGGGTTCGTTGATCTCGCTCCGCACCGCGAACGGTTGCGTCAAGCAGTGGGCACGGCGCCGCCGGTCGTCGAGATCTTGCACCGTCACGTGATCGCTCCGGACGACGCGTTTCGTATGGAACCCGGCTTCCTCAACTTCGCGAAGGTTGCCAAGGGGCAGTTGCTCGCCAAGGATCGTGGCGGCGAGATTCGGGCGAAGAACAAGACCCATGTCATGCTGCCGCTGTACCAAGAGCTCGGTGACGATGGCTTCTTCCTGGCGCGGCGCGTGCGCTGGTTCTGGTTGTGGCTAGCGAAGTGGTTGCGAGCGTTGCACGTCGCGGCGTTGCTGCCGTTGATGCCCGGCATCCGGCGTGATCCACACGATCATGACACGATGCTTGCCAATCCAAGCGTCGCGAGGTGGTTCGTGGTCGAAGTCTTCCACTTGCTAGGGTTCCGGAAAGTGACCGAGCGTTCGGGCTGCCGGGCATTCCGTCGACGCAGTTCACGGCCTGAGAATCGCTGGCTCTGACAGGCCCGCCTGCGCGGACCTCCGGCGTCTTCCTTGCCTGCGGGTCATTCTGACGCACTTGCCTGCGTCGCTGGGGGCCTAGCTCTGCGCCAGGTCGTAGAAGCCACGGTCGTGCACCTTCGGGCACAGGTCCGGTGGCAGCAGCAAGGTGCGCGCTCCCCAGATTTCGGTGAACACGCGGTACTTCAATGCGGTCTGATCGATGTAGTCGACGCCGTCGCTGCCGCCGGTTCCGATGCGCCGGCCGATCACCCGTTCGACCATGCGTGCGTGTCGTTGGCGGAACACCAGCGATGCTTGCTCGCACTCGATCAAGCCGTCGATGATTTGACCCGGCCAGCTCAGCAACGGCAGTTCTCGGTTGCTGTCGACGAACAGGATCGCGGCGCGCAATCGGCGCACAAATGCGCGGCGGTCCGCCGGGATGTCTTCGGCGTCGAGATGTCGTTTGGCTCCGCGCAGCTGCCCGATGTATCGCTGGCGCAGGCGCTCTTCATCCTCTTTGGCCAGCGCTTGCACGGCGATGGCATGCTGCAGCGCGCGTTCGTGCAGTTGCTCGTGACCTTGGTAGTACTGTGCTGCCCATTCCGCCACGACGTGTTCGTCGTTGGCGTCGCCCGGCAAGCTACCTTGGATGGGGGTGCGGTAGAGCCACGACCTGACCGCGTCCTTCAGTGTCGGCGTGTCTTCAATGCGGCGCATGACACGGGCGTGCGCCGGCGAAGGCGTGCCATCGTGGCTGCGCAGTGCGTCGAGGTAGCTGCCTTCCTTGCCGAACGGAATGCGGTCGTCGTCTTGCAATCCCATCAAGACTTCCATCTCGCGCATTTGCGCGGATTGGAAGCCGCTCGCTGGGTTGAGCTTGTCGCGGAACATCAGGTAGTCCTGCGTTCCCATGGTTTCCATCAGCTTGAACTGATCCGCCGCGAGGTTGAAGCACATCGTGATGCGCTTGAGGCTTTGGGTTGCGCCGGCGAGTGCGTCCTCCGGTACCCGTGGTTGGGCGAACAGGTCTCGAGCGGTGACCAGTTCGCGCAGGATCAGCTTGAACCACAGTTCGTCGATCTGGTGGATGACGATGAAGCGGACCTCGTCATTGCTGAGGTCGCTTTCGCTTGCGTCAATGCCGCTTTGCAGCGACAGCAATTGTTCGACGCGGGTGTAGTCCCAGTAGTTGGCCTTCTTGGCTGGCATGCACGGAATCTAACCGCACTGCCGCCAACCGCCATACGACGGTTGGGCCAAGCGAAGTTTGCTCGCAATTCGATGCCCGCGAATTATGGCCAGAGGCGTGGCCGGAAAGTAGCGTGCATCGCGTGCGGATGGAATCGCTGTGCGTGGTGGTGCGCGAGAACGCAGGCGAATTGGTAGATTCGGCGAGGCTCTCGTGGGCCGCCAAGTGCGGCGAGACCGCCGCAAGCGTTGTGCGCGGCTGTTCGGCCGGGCCTCTAGCGGGACGATAGATTGAAGTTGACGGTCGCGCGTTCCTGGCCCGGCGCGACGACCAA
Source organism: uncultured bacterium (assembly GCA_963974725.1). Taxonomy (GTDB): domain Bacteria; phylum Planctomycetota; class UBA1135; order UBA1135; family UBA2386. Next base: position 7,360 of record CAXBFC010000157.1, read on the forward strand.
TATCTGCTCACTCTGCTTCATATCCAGCAACGCCATGAACGGGTTGTCGGTCGAGTGGCGCGCTGCCGTGACCTTGTAGGTGCCCGGCGGCACTCGCTTCAGCATGACGTAGCGGCCGTCGCCGTCGCTGAGGGACTTGGTGCTGAACAGGCGCCGCGCGGCCTCGGCCATCGCTTCCGGCGTGTTCGGCTGGGCGGTTGGCACCGGTTGGCCGACCGGGGCTGGGATCGAAATGACGACCTTGACCTGGCCAGCGGGGTTGCCGTCGATCGTGGTGATGCCTTCGACCAACGTGCCCTTCTCAAGCTGGATGACGCCGGCATCGACGACCTCGCCTTCTTGGGTCAGCTTGATGTTGATCTTGGAACCTTCGCAGTAGGTCGGGTGCGAGACGCGCAGCATGTAGTCGGCGAACGACAGCTTGGTGATGCGGAAGCGGCCTTGACGGTCCGTCTTGACGTTTCGCGTCGTGTGCTTTTCAGGGATCATCGAGCGGAACATCTCGAAGATGCCGGTGTTGGCGGCGAGGCCGGCGTTCATGTCGGAGGCGACCGTGGCGCCGGCAACCGGCTGGCCTTGGTCGTCGATGACCGTGCCAGTGATCTCGCCGCCGGTCGTCAGCACGACGACGACTTCGATCGGGTCGGCGCCTTGCTCGACCGTGAAGGTCTCCGACAACGTCTTGGCGTGGTTGCGTTCCATCAACTGGAACCGGAACAGGCCCGACGGCAGGCCGTCGATCGTGGCCCACTGGCCGCGGTAGTCGCCCGGGTTGATGGAGCGGTCCGGGAAGTCCATGACGTTCCCGATGTTGTTCGGATTGTTCGGGAACGAACGCTTCAGGCTGAGGCGGTAGCTCTTGACGGCACGGCCAGACTTGGTCAGCACCTTCAGGCGCACACTGCCGCGTTTGGGCATGACGACCTTGAGGTCTTCGTCGGTCAGCGCTAGCGGAATCTGGACGTCAGCGAAGCGCTTGGCCGACACCTGCAGTCGGTAGGGGCCGCTGCGCAGTGCAGCGAATGCGAACTCGCCTTCATCGTCGCAGTAGACCGTTTCGGTCTGCGGCGTCTTGCTGCTGTGGCCGGTCGCAATGACCTTGGCGCCGCTGATGCGTTTGCCGGCGTCGTCGACCACGACGCCGGTGATGGTCCGGCCCTGTTCGATCTCCAGGTTGAACTGGTTGGGGGCGTCGGCGCGGATTTGCTGGCTCAGCAAGTTGGTCGAGGCGTAGCCGTCGGCTTCGACCTTCAGATTGATCAGGCCGGTGGTCGGGGCGTTGTCAAAGCGGTAGTTGCCGGCGCCGTCGGTAATCGCTGCGATGCCACGCTCGCGACCGGGCGTGGCCGACATCGCATGCGTGCGGTTGGTTGAGTTGAGGTAGACCGTCGCGTTGGCGACCGGCGCCTTGGACAGCAGTTCGACGACGCGACCCTGCACGACCAGGCCTTCCACCAGATTGAGGTCGCCAGCGTCATACCAGTCGCCGCTACGCACCTTGAGGGGCGACTTGGCGACTTCGGGGTGGGCGTCGCTGACAACGCGCAGGTCGACGCTCTCGCCGGCTTTGAGCACGCCCAACGCAAACGAGCCGTCTTCAAAGGTGACCGAGGACGCCAGCGGTGGTGACACCTGGCCGGTCTTGTTCTTCAAGAACATGTCGATCGGGTTGCTCATCGCATTCTCAAGCAACATCACCGTGACCCCGATTGCGGGCTGACCGTTTGGCAAGAACACCTTTCCCTTCACGCCTTGCGCGGCATTGGAGTGGGCGTTGTTCGCACCTGCAGCCTCGACCCGTTGCGGTTGGGTCACGGGTTTGACCACTTCGACGACTTCGGGCTTCTCCGGAGTTTGGTCCTCCGGGGTTGTCACTGCCGGCGTGTTGCCGCTGGGGGGCGCGACCGGGGTCGTGTCACCTTGATTGAGGAAGTAGAAGGCCCCGCCCGCCGCAGCAGCGACGAGCAGAATGGGAACGGCAAGCTTGGCGACGTTGGACACGGGAATCAGTCGAGAGTCGGGGTTTCAGTTTGCAGCCGGCACATTGACATCGTGCTCCACGACATCGAGCCCAGCAGGGACGATGAAAGTGGTCGACGAGCGTTTGAGCTGCAACAGTTGTTGGAAGATCTCTGAGTCAGGCGAGGTGGTGCCAACCACTGCGGTTTGCAGTTCATAGCTACCCGGCGGTATCCGACGCATGAAGCGGTACCGACCTTCCCCATCCGTTACAGTTTCTAGACGGAGCGACTTATCGGCAGGGACCGTGGCCGGGGTGGTGAGTACCACCTTCATCTGTCCCGCAATGCGGCCATCGGTGGTCGCATAGCCCGTGACGACGCTGCCATGGGGCATTGTGATCGGCGGTAAGGTCTGTTCTCCTGGCTGCTTGCAGTCAATGTCCCGGACGAACGTGCGGCATGCATCGGGGTGGTCAATCTGCAGTTGGTAGTTGCTCAGGGCGATACGCTCAAACAGGAAGAACCCGTCGCGATCCGTCTGCCGAATCGCCTGGGTGATTCGTTTTGGCACCCAGCGATCCATCATCCGAAGGGTCGGACTATCGGGCATGGTCCCCGGTGCTTGCGTGCGCACCGTGGCACCGGCGAGTGGTGCGCCGGCGCGATCGAGCACCCGGCCGCGCAGGCTGCAACCGGTAGTCACGGTGACCTCGATACGCTGCACGGTACCAGGTTGCTGTGGTGTGGCCTCTTGGGGCGCGGTCCCCGGAAGTTGTGGCTGGCGAAAGCGAACCGGCAGGGAGTAGGTCTTGGCGAAGCCCTCGGCCCGCACTTCACAGACATAGGTGCCGTCCGGCACGTTGTGGATCACGGCGTAGTCGCTGCGTCCGTCGAGCTGGACCCGCAGGTCGGGCACCTGGTGGATCGAGCCGAGGGTGCCGTTGGCCAACGCGAAGGCGTCGAGCGGCGCGTCGTGGTCTTTTGGAAAGAACCGGCGCAGACCGAGTTGGTATTTTCGCAGCACCCGTCCGGTTGGCGCCAACGCCATCACGTGGATGCGATTCTGCGGCACCAGCGTCAGATGCACTGCCTGGCCTGGTGACACGTTGGCCTGTTCCGTCTGGGCGAAGCCAAGCGCGGTTGCCTTGACGGTGTGTGGTTGCGCGCGCATTCCCTGCAGGACGAACATGCCGCGCGCATCGCTGAAGCCGACCAGTGGCGGCAGATTGCTTTGCTTCGGCCACGCTTCGATGCGGGCATTGGCGATTGCCAGGCCGGTGTTGCTGCGCACATCCCCGGTCAGGGTCTTGCCGGGGGGAAGTTCGAAGTCGACTTGCACCGGCCCGTTGCTGTTCAGTTCGACGTCTTGCTTGGCGACGCGGGCAAAGCCAGGCGCGAGTGCCGTCACCAGCACCACGCCACTCGCCGGTGCGTGTTTGAGTTCGTACTCGCCGTTCGCGTTGACGTTGGCGACGAGCGCTCCTGACTCGCCCGGCAGCGCGCGCAATGCCGCGTCGGCAAATGCCCCGCCACTCGACACGGTGACGACAGCCTGGGGAACGGGCATGCCAAGTTGGCCTTCGACGGTGACCCGGCCGCGGATCGTCGTGCCGGGGCGCAGGATCAGATCGCCCAGATCGTGCCACGAGTCGGGCAGCAGTTGCAAGCCGCTCAGGCGGACCGTGGCATGCCGTGGCGACAGCAAGAACAGGTCGTAGGTCTTCTGCTGGGCGACCGCCAGACCGACTGCGAAGGTGCCGTCGACGTCGGTTTCTGCGGTTGCCATTGGCGCCAGCAAGTGCGGTTGCTGCTCGAACAGCAGCAGCATCATCGGATCGTTGCTGGCACTTTCCACGAGGTACACCGTGACGCCAAGCAATGGCCGGCCGTTCGCGTCGACGGCGGTGCCGCGCAGCCCCTGTGGCTCTTGGCTGCTGTCCGGCGCGGAGGTGCGAATCAGCTTCGGAACGGGAGTGCGATCGCCGCCACTGCTGACCGCTGGTTCGACAGTGCTGCCGGCCTCTGTGCCCTGGTTGCTGCCGGCATTCGTCGCGTTCGGGTTGGTCGGGGCGTCAGTCGTGCCGCTTGGCCATGCGTAGGCAATGCCGATCGCAAGACACAGTGCGAGCGTTGGCACGAGCCAGGCTGGTTTGGAGCGGATGGATGCCGGTTGGGACATGTTGTTGAGATTACCGTAGGGCGATATCGGCGGTAGCGCGCGCATCCGACGCAAGATGAGGCGCATTCTTCCATGCCGTCTGATTGCTGTCGAAGCGCCTCGTATCGGTGTCGGAGATGGCAACAGGCAATGATTGACGTCCATGCGAACATCGAATCCGGCCCGCCGTTCGCAGTCGTTTCGGCCATTTCGCGGGTGGTGTTCGACCCTTAGGTGCGGCCAATGAAAACCCTGACCTCTGCGGTCGGCCAGCAGCGTAGAGCGGCCATCCAATGCGTGTTTCGAGTCCCTTTCGCATCGCACTCCTTGTCAGTGCCTTCCTGTTTGCTGGCCCGCTGTCTGACGCGTTGGCACAGCACCACCTGAATGGACTGACGGCGCCAGTCGACCCTGCTCCCAATGGGGCCTGGTTCGATACCGGATGCGGTGGCCACAACGGCGCTGCCGTCACCGTCTCGGTGTCGCCGGTCATGCGTCCCGGTTTTCAGAGCACGATCCGGATCGACAACGTGCCACCCAATACGGCTGCGCAGTTGATGGTTGGGGCGAGTGCCCACAATTGGCTTCACGTATCCCTGCCGTTGCCACTCGGCTCGTTGGGCTTGAGCAACTGCAACCTTTCGGTTTCGCCGGGGTTGTCGCTGCTGTTTGCGAGCGGTAGTTCGCCGACCGCGCCGACTACGGCAAACTTCACCGTGCCGAACAGCGCGGCGCTCGCGGCCCAGCCGCTGTTCTTCCAGGTGATGTTCAACCAGCCCGGGCTCAATCCCGCCGGGGTCGGCGTTGGCCGCGGGTATGCAACGCGGATCACCCCGTTCGTGACGCCGACGGCGATGCGATCATCAGTGACCCAGCACGGCATTACGTTCCAGTTTGCGCAACCAGTCGTGAGTGGCCAATTCGTCAACGGGGATTGGTTCGTCGTCGGTCCGGCGACCGTCGTCGGCATGACGCCGTCGTGTGCGGTGGTCAACGGCCGGGTGATCCACGGCGCGATGGTCAATCCGGATCCTGCAACGCAGAACCAAGGCTACGACAGCACTCTGTTTGACCCCCAGCACTACAGCAACGGGCGCAACGCAGCGTGGAACCTGTCGGCGGCCAACCCACTGCAGCTGCAACCGAACCAGAGCCTGATCAAGGCGATCAGCAATACCAATCCGGCGTTGGTGCCCGCGCTGCAAACCTGTGCGGTGCTGACGGTGCTCGATGCCGTGCCGCCGTCGGGATCGTTCCGGCCGCCGTATGCCGGGACCGATCACACCGTGCGCTTCGACGTGCAGATGATCGACTGGTCGCAGCTACACTCGTTGGCTGCGGCGGGCACGGCGCCGACCGTGGCCAGCTTGATCGCGGACTTCGAGCGGCCGTGGCTCGACCACGCGCCCGGATGGGCGACGCGCTACATGCACCCGGCCGACAACATGCCCGACTACGGTCGGGACTTGGCGTCGGATTTCAACGAAGCGGCGCTGCTCTGTCACACGGCCCTGCCGTTGCTCGACAAGCAGGAGTTGGCGACCAGGCTTGTTCAGATTGGGATCGACTTCTTCGGCAACGTGGAAGGTGGTGCGTTCTGGCAAGGCGTTGGCGGCCACGGTTCGGGGCGCAAGCTGCCAATCCTGTTTGCGGGCGCGCTGCTCGGCAATCGAGGCATGCTGGACGTCGGTGTCGACTATGTCTCGGAGCGCAACTTGAACGGCACCAGCACTTCGTACTTCGGCGAAGACTGCCAGACCTTCTACGTGCAGCAGACGTCGGGCAGCGGGATCAATTGGGGCTTCGGCGGCTACGACGCGACGCACATTGGCATGCCTGAGTATGGCTTCAGCCACGTGCACTACCCGGACAACGATGACGTCGCCTGGGCGTCAAACTCCTATCGGCGGTGCTGCACCGCAAACGCTTGGATGGGCGCCGTCTTGTGCGCTCGAATGATGGGGTTGGTTGACGAATGGAACCACCCGGCGCTGTTTGACTACACCGATCGCTACATGCAAATCGAACCAGTTGGTTGGACGCGGTCGTGGTCCCCTTGGTGTGGTGACATGTGGGACCTGTATCGCCCCCAGTTTTGATCGCGGGGCCTGATTAGGTCGAAAAGACTCGTCTTTCGGAACAGCGGCTTCCTCTTCGCAAATGGGGGGGGGCTCCCTGAGGTGCAGGGTTGCCGCCCGGCAGTCTTGCCCAGACAGCGCGAGCCGCTTGGGGTATGGTCTCGCGCCGGGATGATTCGACCGACACCTCTACTCGACAAGCTGGCCGCGATCGCCGCCGTCTGCGCCGCGGTCTGGGGGCTGTGGTTTTGGGTCGAACTCGAGCCTTGGCTGACGAACCGGATCCGCGACGACGCGTTCTACGAGTTCACCTGGGCTGCCAACCTGGCCGCCGGTCACGGCCCGACCGTCAGCGATGGCGTGACCACGAGTGGCGTACAATTGTTGTGGAGCCTGCTGCTGGCCGGGGTGGCTTGGTGCTTTGGCCGTAGCGACATTCTGCCGGTTGTCGCGGTCTGGTTGGGGCTGTTCTTGCACGTTGCCACGGCGCTGGTCATCGGCAACTTGTCGCGTGACCGGTTGACCCAGTGGTGCTTGTCGCTGTGTTGGCTCGGCCATCCGCTGCTGCTTCGAGAAGCTCAGAACGGCCAGGAAACCGCGCTTTGCGTGTTCTTCGCGGCCAGCCTGGTCGTGTTTCGAGATGTTCGCGAACGTTGGTTCTTGCCACTGTGCGTGCTGACGGTCTTGGCGCGCAGCGACCTGTTCGTGCTGGTCTTGGCGCTGTCGCTATGTCGTCACCGGAAGGCGACGACTGTGCGTGGTTGGCTTGCCGCGGTGCCGGCGCCGCTACTTGCATTGCTCGTGCCCAACGCGTGCAACTACTTGCTCGGCGGTTCGTGGCTGCCCGACTCGGCGTTGCCAATGGCCTGGTTGTTCCATGAGAATCTGACCGACGCTGCGGGGTTCTGGACTACCCAATGGTGGTACACGAGGCCGGTGTTGCTCGGCGGTCCGTTCGCGACTGCTTCGGCATTCGGGTTCGGTCTGGTGGCGTTCCAGTTGATTCGTCCGTGGTGGCCAGCGTCGCTGCGAGTTGTGCCCGCCGTGCTGGTGGGCGTGGCCAGTGCGCTGGGCATGAACGATTTGTTGACTGCCGGTTGGGCTGCATTGCTGTTGGCGCTGTTTCCGGCGGTACGGTTGCGCCGGTTGCCGTGCGTCCTGCTTGCGGTGGCCGTCGGATTGACTTCGATCGTGGTCCTGCATTGGGCGATACGGTGGTATCCACGCGACTACTATTTGGCGCCATTGGTCGTCGTCGGCTTTGTCGCCATGGCCCGATTCGGCCGATGGCGGTTGCTGTTGTTGGTCTTCGCTGTCGTGCAGATCCAAGACAGTTCGCGCATCAAGCCGGAGCCGCTGGCCGGCCAGCAGGAGATGCTGTTGGCGGCGCGCGCGTTGCGGATGGTGCTGCCGGTCGAAGAACGTGTTGGCTGCTTCAACAGCGGCATTGTCACTTGGTTCGCGGATCCCGCGCGAAACCTGGGCTGCCGGAAATCTGCGGCCAAGCATTCGGCAACCAATGGCGGCGTAGACATGGCCCCGGTACGCGGCATCGTCAACCTCGATGGAGTCGTCGATGCCCGCAGTTTTGCGGCGCTGCAAGATGGACAGTTGTCACAGTGGCTCGACCAGCAAGGCGTGCGATTCTTGCTCGACAATCCGATCCAGTTTGAACTCGATCCTCTGGTGCCGCACGCCTCGGGCATGCACTTCGGCGATGGCTTCGATCCAGCGAACGACCTGGTCGAGATTGCCCGGTTCGACGTGCCTCGCGTCCACGGTTCGCTGCGACGCGGCGACAGCATGCGCCTCTACTGGCGTGTCGGGCGCGGCACGAAGCCCGAGCGGCCGGTGGCACCGGGCGAATTGAAGACGCTGCCGCGTTGGGCTGGCGACTCCAAGCGGGCGGAGACTCACCGGCGCGTATGGTGGGGGGCTCGCCCCGGGGAGTCCTTGGTGATCGTGCATGCTGACGGCCGTCGCGAACAGCTGGCGGCGCCCGGAGTCGAGACGGCCGTGCTGCTGGAGCTGTCTGGCGAGCTGCTAGGCGGTCAGTTGGTGATCGAGTCCCTCTGACGCAAGCTTCCTATGGGGGCCCAATTGCGCTCAACTAGTCGCCAGCTATGAATCGCTTCACTCTCAGCGAACAGTTCTTCCGCGACCAGGCGAGCGCCTCCGCGACCGGGGGGCTTTCGACCGTTCTCAATCGCCTCAGTTTGGTTGCGCGTATGCTCGCCAGCGAGATCATGCGCGCCGGCTTCGTCGGCAAACTCGGCTACACCGGCACGAGCAACGTGCAGGACGAGGATGTGCGCGAACTCGACGTCATCAGCAACGACACGACGCTGCAAGTGTTCGAGAACGTGCCGATGGTGGCCGCCATCGCCAGTGAAGAGATGGAGGACATCCACATCATTCCGGGTGGCGAGGACGGCAAGTACCTGATCGCGATCGACCCGCTCGATGGCTCAGGCAACGTCGATGTCGCCGGCCAGATGGGCACGATCTTCGGTATCTACAAGCGTCCCGACCTCACCAAGCCGGTTACCGCCGAAGACTTCCACTTGTCCGGTCGCCAGCTCATCGCCGCCGGCTACGTGCTGTATGGCCCGTGCACGATGATGGTCTACTCGGCGGCGGGTGGCCCGGTAAACGGCTTCACGCTCGACCGTTCGATTGGCACGTTCTTCCTGACGCACCCCGACTTGAAGATCCCGGAAGGCACCGGTGCCTACTCCGTGAACGAAGCCAACGAGACCAAGTGGGACGAAGCCACCCGCAATATGGTCGCGACGTTCCGTTCCCAAAAGGCCGACGTCGGCAAGCGTTCGGGTCGTTACGCGGGCGCACTGGTTGGCGACTTCCATCGC
>CAXBFC010000158.1:0-16414 GCA_963974725.1 uncultured bacterium
TGAGGTTCTTGATCTCGTGGTTCAAGACGCGGTCGTTGTCGGTGTAGTCGACCGGCACCTCGATCAAGTGCACGCCGCCGTCCGCGTGGCACTTCTTGATCAACGGCGTCAGTTGGTCCTTCGCGTCAATGCGATGGCCGTTCGCGCCGTAACTCTCGGCGTAGAGCACGAAGTCTGGGTTGCCGTAGTCGAGACCGTAGTTCGCCAGGCCCTGGTCTGCCTGCTTCCACTTGATCATGCCGTAGGCGTTGTCGCGCAAGACGATCACGACCAGGTTCATCTTCAAGCGAACGGCGGTTTCCATCTCTTGCGAGTTCATCATGAAGCCGCCGTCGCCACACACCGCGACGACTGGGCGCTTGGGATGCACCAGGTGCGCGGCCATGGCCGAAGGTAGGCCGGCGCCCATCGTGGCTAGCGCGTTGTCGAGCAGTACGGTGTTGGGATGTTTGGCCAGGTATTGGCGCGCGAACCAGATCTTGTAGACGCCGTTGTCGAGCGCGACGATGCCGTCATCGGGCAATGCTGCGCGAACGTCGGCAACCAGCCGCTGCGGGCAGATCGGCACCTTGGGGTCGTCGCTGCGTTCGGCCCAGTGCTCGGTCGCTGCCGCGCGCACCTTGTGGCACATGGTGAAGTCCCATTGCTTCTGCGGTTTGACCGCTTCGGTGATGCGCCAGACGCTGTTGGCGATGTCGCCGACGACCTCGACCTGCGGGAAGTAGACTGGGTCAACTTTCGCCGAGAAGAAGTTGATGTGCACGACCTTGACGCCACCTGCACTCATGAAGAACGGCGGCTTCTCAATGACGTCGTGGCCGACGTTGAGGATCAGGTCCGCTTGATCAATTGCGCGGTGCACAAAGTCGTGATCGGACAGCGCGGCATTGCCGAGGAACAGCTCGCCGTTCTCGTCGAGCACGCCCTTGCCCATTTGCGTTGTGACATACGGAATGCCGGTCTTCTCGACGAACTTACCCAGCATCTTGCTGGTCAGTTTGCGATTGGCTGCGGCACCAACAACGATCAGTGGTCGTTTCGCTGCATGTAGCGCGTCGACGGCAATGTTGATCGATTTGCCTTCGGCGATGGGACGGCGCGCGTGACTAGGCTGGAAGATCGGTGTGTCGCATTCTTCGCGCGCGATGTCTTCGGGTAACTCGAGGTGGGTTGCGCCGGGTCGCTCTTCTTCCGCCTGGCGGAACGCTTCGCGCACCATGCCGGGAATGTTGGCGGCGCCGACGATCTGGCGGGTGTACTTCGTGATCGGACGCATCATGTCGACGACGTCGATGATCTGAAACTGTCCCTGCTTGCTGGCCTTCACTGGCTTTTGGCCGGTGATCATGACCATCGGCATGCCGCCCAGTTGTGCATAGGCAGCGGCCGTGACCAGGTTGGTTGCACCCGGTCCGAGCGTCGACAGGCAAACGCCGGCCTTGCCAGTGAATCGACCGTAGGTTGCCGCCATGAAGCCGGCGCCCTGTTCGTGTCGCGTCAGGATCAGCTTGATCGACGATCGTGACAGGGAGTCGAGGAAGTCGAGGTTCTCTTCACCGGGAACCCCAAAAACGTATTCCACGCCCTCGCTCTCAAGAGCTTGGACGAACAAGTCGCTCGCTTTCATATGCGTTGCATCGTTCGAATGGTTGCGATCCCGAAGGTTCGCCGGGCGTGGGCCGAATGCGCGACGAACGGGCACCGATCCGGCGTGCACGATAGGCGGGGGTGCGCGCGGCTGCTAACGGTTCTGCGATTCTCCGTGCAGCTTGATGCAGCGCGTCGCCGTGGTCGCGAAGTGCGTGGCCTTACGGTCTCAGTTGACGCACGCTCAATCGCTGCCTACTTCGGCGCGAGGTCGACGCGCACGGTCTGCTCAAGTTGCGTGCCGTCGATCGTGAACGGCGCCTTACCCGTGAACGCCCTGTCGGCAGCAAACTCGATCGTGTAGCTGCCGTGCGGCAAGGTCACTGCGAACGCCAAGGGTCGCCTGGATTGCGCGCCGAAAGTGCCCTTCGAATTGCGCACGACCTCGCCCGTACTCTTGGTGATCGAATACTCATAGTGGTCGACGGCTTGATCGGGCGGCACCCACACTTCAAACCGGGTCAGTGCCCCGGCCTTCAGTTGCAGTGTCAGATTGGTGGTGTTGCCGGCGGCAATGGTCACCGAGGACGTGATGCTGGCCATGCCCTTGTAGTAGCCAGTGACCCGGTACTGTCCCGGGCTCAGGCTCGTCACGAGCACCTCGTTGCGCAGGCCTAGGCGGACGACGCTGCTGCTGACTCCGCCGTCGCCGCGAAAGTAGAGCTTCGGTTCGCACGCTTCGGTGCCGGCGTCGCGCGTCACTTGAATCCGGACGCTGCCACCAGGTTTGGTTTGCAGCACGCCCGTATCGAGTTGCGCGCCCGGCAACAGTTCGTGCCAGTCGCTGATGCCGAGCACGGTGTCGCCTTCCTTCAAGACCAGGCGGAACCGGCACGGAGTGACCTCGTCAAACGTGAACGTGCCATCGACAAGCTTGTCGCCTTCGCGGAACCAACGCTCCTCGGAATGCAGCGTGACGAAGGCGTTCTTGATGTTCTTGATGCGCAGCCCCAGATCGTCGACCCGACCGGTGACGGTGCCCTTGGCCTTCTTGATCGGCTTGTCGAACGTGGCGCGCAGCTCGACGCGGCCTTGGTCCGGTACGATGCCGGCCTGCTCCAGCGGCGGTGCATCCTTTGGCTGATCCCAGACCTGTACGTGCACGTCGTAGATCGCGTCGTCCAGGTTGACGAACAAGAATACGCCCTCTCGGTTGTTGGTCTGCACGTGTTGCTTGCCGCTCTTCTGGTCGATGAGCGTGATGAACACGTTTGGCATGGGGTGCCCGTCCTGGAAGTAAACGACGCCTTCGATCGTGCGTCCATTGCTCACCACTGGGTTCCACTCGACTTTGCCGCCGGGTGGCACGTCGAGTTGCTTGTGGGCATAAGGCACGGGCTCGCCCATTTGCAGGTGGCGCCCGCCTTTTTGTACATACATGTGCGCGGTGCCGGCGGTGACGTCGCGCAAGGCGTAGGCGCCTTGCTCGTCCGCAGTGGTCGCGAGATAGCCAAAGGTTTCATCAAAGTCGATCTGGCCGCCGGCGATAAACGGCGTTCGCGGCGCCAGGTCGTAGCCGCGGATGATGGCGCCGGCGAATGGCTCGCCCTTGCCGTTGGTAACGACGCCAAAGACGGTGCCGCTGCGTTCGACCTCGATCGTGATCTCCTGGTCCTGTTGGTCGACGATCTCGCAATCCGACCGCCAGAAGCCGTATCCGTTGGCCTTGACCGCAATGGTGGTTGGACCCGGCTGCAGGCCTTCCAGCAAGAACCGACCATCGCTGCCGGTCTTGGTCGAGCGAACGGACCAGCGTTCGATGATGCGATCGCCGCGCATGTCCAGGCGGCCATCTTGTTTGCCGATGCCAAGCAACGCGTTGGCGATCGGTTTGCCTTCCTTGTTGATGACGACGCCACTTAGCTGCCCGCCCTTGTCGAGCAGTTGCAGCGTGACCTTGGCTGGTGGGGTGGTCGTATCAATGACATCTAGATCGACCAGCGGGGACCGCGTGTAGTTGCGAGCGAACGCGCCCAGCGACACGTGTGCCGGAATGTGTTCCAGTAGGAAGCGGCCATCGCTGCCGGTGGTCGTCAACACATTGCCGCCGGCCCAGTCCGGACTGCGGGACTGCAACCAGACCGAGGCGTTGCCGACCGGTTGTTGCTTGGAATTGACGACGAGTCCCGCCACCGAAACGCCGTAGTCGAGTTCGAAGGTGATGTCGGTCTCACCCGGTTCGAGGTCGAAGGACTTGCGGGCGCCGCGGTCGGAGCGCAGGCTCCATCTGCCTGGTGGCACGGAGACGAACGTCGCGAGTCCGGCTGCATCGGTCACGACTTGCTCGCGAACCTGGTAGGCGTGTTCGCGCGTGGCCCAGCGCAGGGTGATCAGCACGCCTGATGCCGGTTGCCGGTCCGTCTTGTCTGCGGGCACCTGTTCTGCGGGCAACTGTTCTGCGGGCAACTGTGCCTGCTGTTGCTCAGACTGCTTGTAGATCGCATGCACTCGCAGCACGGCGGTCTCGGCCTTGGCGGTCGTCGCGTCCGCGGTCGAGGCAACGGCGCGCTCGGTCGGCACCGATGCTTGCTCCGGCTGGGTGGTCCCCGATCCGGTTTCGACGTCGGCGGCTTCGGGTGCAACCATCTGCGGCGTCTTGGGAAGGTCCGGGGCGACGGTCGCCGAACTCTGGAGCCACCACAGTCCGGCGGCCAAAAGGGCGATCAGGAGAACGATTGCGGTGATCAGGGATCGTTGCATGGCATTCCTTGCGGTGCGATCGGTGACGCCGTCCGTCGCCACGCTTCACGGATGGCACACAATACGGCAAGAGGGATCCGCAATGAGGCTCCTTGTCATGATCGGGTGCTGTTCCTTACCCTCACGGACCATGTTGCGCGGTCTACTTGCTTGCTCGCTACCGGTGCTGCTCGCCTCCTTGGCTGGTGCACAAGAATCGATAACTGTCAAAGACGACTGGTGGGCCTACCAGCCTGTCGTTCGCCCGGCGGTTCCCGTCTTGAAGAATGCGACGTGGGCGCGTTCGCCGATCGATGCATTCATCATGGCAGGGCTCGAGGCGAAGGGCTTGCAGCCGGCGCCGCCTGCGGATCGCTACGCGTTGTTGCGTCGTGTGACCTACGACCTGACGGGGTTGCCGCCGACGCAGGCAGAGATCGATGCGTTCGTCGCGGATACTTCGCCGGACGCTTACGGCATCGTCGTCGATCGTTTGCTGGCATCGCAACAATACGGCGTCAAGTGGGCGCAGCATTGGCTCGACCTGGTTCGCTATGCGGAGACCGAAGGCTACGAGCGCGACAACAAGAAGCCGTTCGTCTGGCGCTATCGCGATTGGGTCGTCAACGCATTGAACGCGGATATGCCGTACGGAGACTTCGTCACTAGGCAGCTTGCCGGTGATGAACTGCCGAACGCGAAGCTTGCCGATCACATTGCGACCGGCTTCTTTCGCCTGGGCATCTGGGACGACGAGCCGACCGATCGCCAGCAGCATCTCTACGACGACTACGACGGCATGGCCGACACGACGGCGCGTGGCATGTTGGCGATCTCGATGGGCTGCGCCCGCTGCCACGACCACAAGAAGGATCCGATCCCGCACGCTGACTACCACTCGTTCTTGAGCTTCTTCGAGAACGTTGCGCCGTACGATATGCGGGCGCGTGAGATGCCGGTGGATGGCGCGAAGGCTCAGTACGACGAGGCGATGAAGGCCTACCGCGCGAGTTGCGCGGTGGTGCAGGACAAGCTGAAGATCCTGGCGCGCAACGCCGAAGGAGTCGCCATCGAGGTGGCGGAAAGCGGCAATCGCGGCTGGGACGACCTCCAGCTTTACGCCGCGAGTTACTCGGGCGATGAGGCTTCGCCAACAGAGCTGCTCGACACCTATGGTCACAATGGTTCCGGCCACGATGGCTCTGGGCACAATGGCTCTGGGCACGATGGCTCTGGCCACAATGGCTCTGGCCACAATGGCTCCCGTCACAATGGCACGGTGCACGGGCAGGTCGTGCAGGTCGACGGTAAGCGCGGCAAGGCGCTGCGCTTTGATGGTGACGACCACTGCCGCATTCCGCGCATCGTCGAGAACTCGTTCACCGTGTCGTTCTTTGTGCGCACCAAGCAGCGCGGCAACGGTCGTCCTGGCGATACACGCTGGTTTACTGGCACCGGACTTGTTGACTGTGAAGTGCCGGGCATTGTCGATGACTGGGGTATCGCCTGGCACAGCGATGGCATCATCAGCGCTGGCACGGGACGCCCGGAGAAGTTCGTGGCGTCGGGACCTGGCTACAACGACGGCGAGTGGCACCACGTCGCGTTCACGCGCGATCAAGAGTCAGGGCGCATCGTGCTCTACGTCGACGGCCGATTGGTGGCCGAGGCGCGTGGTTCGAAGCGGCCGTTGACGTCTGCCGAAGACATCGTGATCGGGCGCATGCGTCCCGGTGGCGCCGGCTTCAAGGGCGATATCGATGAGCTGACGTTCTTCAAGGCGGCGCTGACCCAGCCGCAGATTCTCGCGCTGTCCTGCAACGCGACGGAGGGCATTTCGGCGGCGGCATCATTTGCAGACGAGGGCGTGCTCAAGGAACTCAACGCGCTTCGCAGCCCCAGCATGCAAACGGTGCAGGTGCTCGCGGTGCGCGAACGTGGCCGCGACGCGCCAGACGCCGTCATCCACTTGCGCGGCAATGTGCACGCCAAGGGCAAGAAGGTGCCTGTCGCGGTGCCGACCATGCTCGGCGAACCGCGCCTGGCACCGTTCGACAAGCTCGAGCGATCCAGTGGTCGCCGCACTGCGTTGGCGAAGTGGATCGTCCGCCCCGACAACCGGTCGACGTGGCGCGTGATCGCAAACCGCCTTTGGCAGCATCATTTTGGCCGAGGGATTGTGCGTTCGAGCAACGACTTTGGCCGACTCGGTTCGCTGCCGACGCATCCGAAGCTGTTGGATTGGTTGGCGAGCGAAGTGCTCGAACGTGACCAGAGCCTCAAGGCGATGCACCGTTTGCTGGTGATGTCGTCGACCTATCGCATGTCGAGTCAGGCGAGTGAGAAGGGCCTGGCCGAAGATCCGCTCAACGACTCGTTCTGGCGATTCAATCGGCGGCGACTGACGGCCGAAGAGGTGCGTGACTCGATCTTGACGGTCAACGGCACGATCAACCTCGAACTCGGGGGGCCGAGCGTCTACCCGCCACTGCCGCGCGCCGTGTTGTTGACGGCTTCGCGCCCCGACGCCGCATGGGGCCGGTCGAATGCCAAGCAAGCGGCTCGTCGCAGCCTCTACATTCACGTCAAGCGTTCGTTGCCCGAGCCGTTGCTCGCGGCCTTCGATCGTGCCGATACCGATGCGAGTTGTCCGGTGCGCTTCGCTACGGTGCAGCCGACGCAGGCGTTGTCGATGATCAACGGCGACTTCGCCAACCTGCAGGCACAGCGCTTCGCCGATCGTCTGATACGCGAAGAGAAGGATATGACGAGCCGTCTCCATCGCGCGTTGCAACTCGTGTCGCAGCACGCGCCCGCCAAAGCGGACCTGCAACGCCTGCAACAACTTGCCAGGGAACTACAAGGCGAGTTTGGCCGCAGTGAAACCGAAGCGCTGCAACGTTGCTGCCTGGTGCTGCTCAACTGCAACGAGTTCCTGTTTATCGACTAACCCCGAGCCACGACCATGAACCTCCCTCACAATCTTTGCGGCAACACGCGGCGTGAGTTCCTTTGGCAAACGGGTGCTGGTTTCACCAGTCTCGGGCTGATCGATTCGCTGACGCGCGATGGCTTCTTTGACAAACTCGACCGCACGAGCGGATTCGCCGACAGCGGATTCAACAATGGTGGAGAAGGTGGCCCATTGGCGCCGAAGGCTCCGCACCACGCGCCCAAGGCCAAAGCGTGCATCTTCCTGTTCATGTATGGCGGGCCGAGTCACGTCGACACCTTTGACTACAAGCCGAAGCTCTACCCGCTGGATGGCAAGACCATCGACATCAAGACCAAGGGGCGGGGTGGCACCAAATCCAAGGGGCGCGTGGTCGGCCCGAAGTGGAAGTTCAAGCAATACGGTGAGTGCGGAAAATACGTCAGCGACCTGTTCCCGCACGTCGGTCGCTACGTCGACGACATGGCCTTCGTGCACAGCATGTATGCCGATTCGCCGTTGCACGGCTCGGCAATGCTGATGATGAACAGCGGCCGGATCTTGTCGGGTGCGCCGTGTCTCGGCAGTTGGGTCAACTATGGTCTCGGCACCGAGAACCAGAACCTGCCGGGCTTTGTGGTCATGCTGGACAAGTCCGGCGGTCCGATCTCCGGCGCCAAGAACTGGCATTCTGGCTACATGCCGGCGGTCTACCAAGGCACGGTGCTGCGCCCGACCGGTGAGCCGATTCTCGATCTCAACGTGCCCGAAGGCATGAGTGATCGCGAGCAGCGCCGCCTGCTCGATGCGTTGAAGGAACAGAACGAAGCGCACTTCGCGAGTCGCTCCGATGACAGCGATCTCGCGGCGCGCATCCAGAGCTACGAGCTCGCCTACCGCATGCAGAGCCATGCGCCGGAGGCCATCGACATCGCCAACGAAGACCAACGCACCAAGGATCTTTACGGCATCGACGATCCGAAGACCGAGGACTTCGGTCGCAAGTGCCTGCTCGCGCGCCGCATGGTCGAGCGCGGTGTTCGGTTCATCCAGATCTACTCCGGTGGCAACCACAACGACCACAACTGGGACGCGCACGGCGATCTGGAGATCAATCACAACAAGCACGCGGGTGCCACCGACAAGCCGATTGCCGGATTGCTCGCCGACCTCAAGCAGCGCGGGCTACTCGACTCGACCATCGTCGTCTGGGGCGGTGAGTTTGGCCGGCAACCGACCGCGGAATACGCGCAGGGCACCGGCCGCGATCACAATTCGGCCGGGTTCACCATGTGGATGGCCGGCGGCGGCATCAAGAAAGGTGTCTCGATCGGCACGACCGACGAACTCGGCAACGAAGCGGTCGAGAAGCCGATGCACGTCAAGCACCTGCACGCGACCATCCTGCATCAGATGGGACTCGATCCGAATCGCTTGTCGTACTTCCACGCGGGCCTGGCCCAGCGCCTGGTTGGCACCGAAGGCGCGGATCCTGTTCCGGATCTGATTGCGTGAGATGCGCACCGCCGGCGCAGCGGCCAGAGCAGCGGCCGGCGTAGCCGCCAGGGCAGCAGTTGGCGTAGCCGCCAGAGCAGCGGCCGGCATAGCCGCCCGAACAGCCGCCGGCGCAGTGGCCGGAACAGCCGCCGGCGCAGCCACCGCAACAGCAGTCGGAGCAGCGGCCGAAACACCGGACCAGTCAGTTGCGGCACGGCTCGTTCGGTCCCCATGGCATGTCGTCCGGTTCTGGATCGGGAACGTTCATGTCGAGCGCGACCAGCGCCGCCAGAAACAACGCTGCGTCGTCGGGTTGCTCGCGCACGATCTCGAGTGCCGTATCGAAAAACTCGCGGAACGTCAGCATGCCATCGTTGCTGCGGCTGAGCAGTCGCCCGCAGAAGTCGAGTGCTTGCGAGCTGATCAGGTGGCGGAGCGTCTGGTGCGCGTGGGGGTTGGGCGCGTGTGGTTGCATTGCAGGGTCCTTGGTGTTCGGCGGCGAAAGTGCCGCAAGGACGTAGTGAGGCAATGGGGGCATCGTCGGCTTCCGCGACGATCGATGCGCTACCTCAGGAGCCGTTGAGTTCGCGCAGCAGTGTCTGCCACGCCTGCCGTTCGGTTTCCGGAGCCACCATGGCTTGCAGTTGGCGGGTGCGTCGGCACAACTCGTCAAGGAACTGCGATTCGGTCACCGCTCGTTCGAGCAGCGTGGCCAACGCTGCTGCGTCGCCGACCGGAAACGCGCCGGGCCAGTCGTCGCCAAGTAGCCCGAGGTTGCCGGGGATCGCGGTGCAGAGAACGGGCGTGCCGGCGGCAATCGCTTCGGAGACGACGTTGGCGCCACCTTCGGCGGAAGACGGCACGATGCAGGCGTGGCTCGATGCGATCAGCCGCTTGGTATCGCGCCGGGATAGATCTCCAACCCATTCGGCGCGCGGGGATTGCTCGACGAGCGTTGCCACCCGCTGCCCGTAGTCATCGTCGAGGCGCGAGCCGGCGAGGACCAGGTGGACGTCGAGCGCGGCCGGCACCAGGTTGATGGCTTCGACGGCAATGTGTGGCTGCTTGATCGGACGCAGGTGGGCGATGACGGTGGCGGTAAACGTGGCTCGCTTCGCGGTGTCTGCAGCCGTCGCCGATTGCACCACGGTGCGTGACTTCTTCAGCAGCTCTGCCGGCAACAGATCCAGCGCGCGCGGCTGCAAGGCAATCAGCGCGTCGGCGCGCGCCATCGCCGCCATGGCTTCGGCACCCGGCGCAAACTGGGGATAGATGTCGGTGCCGGCCAGCAACGTGACGACCCGGATGCCTGGTTGCTCGCGGCTCGCTGCCAACACGGCTTGCGCGGACTTCACCGCATGCACCGTCACCAAAATATCGGTCGGCAGATTCTGCCACTCGGTCGCGATGGTGACCAAGTGGCCCAGTTGCCGCAGTAAAGCAGCCCATCGAAGCGCCGTGACACGATTGCCACTTCTACTGCCGCGTGCCGCCGGAGTGACGATCGTGATTCGCTTGCGAGTCGCTACGCTTCTAGCCATGCGCCCGACCCTCTTCGCGTTGTCTCTGCTTCTGATGACCGCCTGCAGCACTCCCGAGGCGAGTGTCAAGCCAGGCATCAACACCAACTTCCTCGATCCCAAGCTCGATGCCGACACGTTCGTCAAGCGCTTCGAAACTGAGAGCCGGGAAGTGTTTGCCAAGCGCAGTGCGATTGCGCGCGCGTGCGGCTTGACCGAAGGCATGGCCGTTGCCGATGTAGGTGCCGGAACTGGCTTGTTCCTCGACTTCTTCGCGCGCGATGTGAAGGCTTCGGGTCGCGTCTACGCGGTGGAGTTGTCGCCGGTCTTTGCCGAGCGATTGCGAGAGCGCGTCGTGTCGCGCAAGCAGACCCAGGTCGAGGTCGTGGTTTGCACCGAGCGCGATGTGTCGCTGCCCGCGGGCTCGGTCGACACGGTGTTTACTTGCGATACCTACCATCACTTCGAATACCCGACGGAGACGCTCGCCTCGATCCATCGCGCGCTGCGGCCCGGGGGCACGTTCGTCATCGTCGATTTCGAACGCATTCCCGGCAAGACGCGTGAATGGTTGCTCGATCACGTTAGGTGTGGCAAGGAGCAAGTGATTCGCGAGGTGACGGCAGCTGGCTTTGAGCTGGCCGAAGAAGTGCCGCTCGGCTTCAAGGAAAACTACTTCCTACGGTTCCGGCGGAGCTAACGAATACGCTTAGGTGCTCGGTGCTAGTTGCTCGGGGCCAGGTGGCTCAGGATCTCGTCGTGCTCCGGGAAGCGCCTGTCTGGGTGCGCTAGCTTGTTCCAGATCTCCTTGCCGTCGACGGTGACGATGAAGTCGCCCTTGCTGCCCGGCACCTTCTCAATGTTGGCGCTCGCGTGTGCGGCTTCGATTGCGGTGGCCAAACTGGCCGCCGTTGGCAGGTAGTTTCAAACGGCGCAGTATTCGATCGTCACGTTCATGGCGGTCATCCTAGGACAAGCCTAGGTCCGTTTCCGAGCGGCAATCGCCAGAGCGACCCATCCGGCCAAGAACAAGACGCCTCCGATCGGGGTCACCGGGCCGAGCCAGGACGCTTCTAGCAGCACGAGCCCGTAGAGGGAGCCGCTGAACAATACGATGCCGGCGGCAAGCAGGCGACTTGCGAGTGCGGTTGCGACGCCGTGCGCTTGCAGGGCGCCGCAAGCGAGCAGGGCGAGCGCATGGAACATCTGGTAGCGCACGCCGGTCTCGAAGGCTCGCAGGGCGTCCGCGTCGTAGTGCTGCTTCATCGCGTGGGCCGCGAATGCGCCAAGGGCAACGGCGATGCCGGCGAAGATGGCGCCGGCAAGAATGGCGCCGCTGCCGGCGGTGGGGGAAGGTTCGTTGGCCTGCATGAGGCTAACGCTACGTCGCGAGCGGGCTCAGCGACAGATCCTGATCGGAGCGTGGAAGCGGGGGCCACCGCATCGGTTGCGATGGAAGTGGCAGGCCGTCAGGGAGAAGCCGATGACGGCGAGAACGATGAGTCGGAACGTGCGTCGTGAGGCGGACATGTTGGGTTTCCTCAAGTCAGGGCCTATGGCGGATCCGGGCAAAAGCCCAGGGCCAACGGCGGACGGCGGGGGCAAGCGCAGGTTGCATGCCAGCGTTCTGCCCATGATTGCGAGCGTGCGAGACCAGATCGTCCCCGATGGCGGATCTGCCGATAATGAGGGATCATGCGACACCTACTCCGACACCTGATCACGGTCTGTTCGACGTTGGCGATTGGGCTGCTGCCGCTGCTCGGTCAAAGCCCAGATTCCAAGCAAAGCCCGGATTCCAAGGCGCCGGCCACCCCAACCCAGGCGTCGGTCGCCGAATTGGCGGGCGTGCGCGAAGCCTGCAACCGGCTAGCCAAGACGCTGAATCTCGCCGGTGCAGGTTTGTCCGTCGTGCGCGCCAACCACGAACTGCATCGCAGCCTGCACGGCACCTTCTCCGGCGAGCAGGTTGTGCCGATCGCCTCCGCGAGCAAGTGGTTGACGGTCGCCACGATCATGACGTTGGTCGATGACGGCACGCTCGATCTCGACTTGCCACTGTCGCGCTACGTCAAGGAGTTCGAGCGTGACGACCGTCGCCGCGTGACGCTGCGGCAGTGCCTTTCGTGCATCAGTGGCTTGCCGGCGCGGATCAATGACCGCATGCGCAACTGGGACATGACACGCTTCGCGGAAGAAGCTGCTGACGAAGCAATGCGCGCCTATCCCGGGACGTCGTTCGTCTACGGTGGCGTCGGGTTCCAGATGGTTGCCGTGGCCGCCGAGCGGGCGACCGGCAAGAACTGGCACCAGCTATTCGCCGAGCGCATTGGCAACCGGCTCGGCATGCGCGACACGCAGTTCGGTTCGCTTGTGCCGATCGGTGGTGACGCGGGCACGACACCGCTGCCGTGGGTTGGAGGCGGCGCAGTTTCGACGCTCAACGACTACACGCGCTTTGTTCGCATGTTGCTCGCCGAAGGTGAGTGGCACGGCAACCGCGTGCTATCGAAGGCCAGTGTCGCAATGATGCTCAAGGACCAAGTGCCCGAGCGCATCGACGTAAAGACCAACGAACTTGCCACCCAGGACGTTCGCTATGGGCTCGGCACGTGGATCGAAGAGTTGGACGATGGCGTCGTGCGTCTCAGCGATCCCGGCGCGTTTGGATTCACGCCATGGATCGACCCGGACCTCGAAATTGGTGGCGTGTTCGCCGTCAAGGATCGCGGCCCCAAGGTGCGGCGCAACCTCAAGCGCGTGCAAGAAGCGGTGCGCACTGCGGTGATGGCCCCGGCCGTTGCTGGTACGACGGAAATCGTTCATCTGCGCCACGATGGCCGCAACCGTCGCTTCCACCTGCACGTCCCACCTCAACAACAGAATGGCGCGGATATGCCACTGCTGGTGGTGCTGCACGGTGGCGGTGGCAACGGCGAACTGGTGCGCGCGGCTACTGGGCTCGACAAGCTTGGAGTTCGCCAAGGCTTCGTCGTCGCCTTCCCGGATGGCACCGGTCGCTTGCCGAAGAAGTTGCTGACCTGGAACTCGGGTGCGCTGGATGTCTACGCGCAGCGCCACGACATCGATGACGTCGGGTTCCTCAAGAACGTCGTGATCAGCATCCAAAAGAAGGTCGCCATCAATTCGGATCGCATCTATGTCGTCGGCCACAGCAATGGCGGCATGATGTGCCATCGCCTCGCGCGCGAAGCCGCGGATGTGTTTGACGGCATTGCCGTAGTCGCTGGTGCGATGAACTTCACCGCCACCAGCAGCGACGTTCCGATCGCGACGATGCTGATCCATGGCACCGACGACAAGAGTGTTCCGATCGCCGGTGGCCCTGCCGGCGCTCGCGGCAAGAAGCGCGTCGATGCTTCGTTGCAATCCGCGGCCGAGTACTACATCACCCGCAACGGGTTGGTCGCGTATCCGCAGACCGATGTTGAGGAAGGCGTCGAGTTTGCCCGCTACTTGCGCGGCAAGGACAAGGACAAGGCCGACGCACCGCCGGTTGTGGTGGTCACGCTCAAGGGTGGTGGTCACGCATGGCCCGGGCAGGCTCGTCAGCCGCGCCTGCTCGGCGACCCGCCGCATGCCTGGTCGGCCTCGCGCGGCATCCTGAAGTTCTTCGCGGGCCTGCGTCCGGACACCTTGCCGAACCGGTCGCCAGCCGCGCCGCGCTAACCCGCATATCTCACCAGCGACGCCGGCCGCGGATCATTCGGGCGTGCTTGCCAAGTTGCTGGCGAGATATGCGGGTTAACTACCAGAACAAGCGCCACTGCCAGCTGTCATTGGCAAAGCCGGTGGCGCTGCGCACGAGCTCGAGGTTGTGGGTCTTGAGCAGCTTGAGCATCTTCTGTTGTTGCTCCTCGGCTTCGTCGGGATCCACCTTCGGTCCCGCCAGGAACGGCATCAACTCGTTCACCAGCTCGACCCACCACTCGCTCGGGATGGCCAGCACCGAGCCGAGGTCGGCCTGCGCCACACCATTGAGAGCGGGCGGTAGGTAGCGGTTCAGGTCCTGATGGGATGCGGCAAGCTCGGTCGCCGCCTCGAACTTGTGGTCCTTGGCCTTCTGCAGAATCGTCGTCGCTTCCTCTTCTGCATCGCGACCCGCAGAGATCACGAACAGGCCATTGCCGACCGCCATCCACACGTCGTAGCCAATCATGTTGCCGTAGCGACGCAGTTCGATGCCGTCGACATCGACGGTCTCCGACCCGGAGAACAGCCACTTCATCTTCTTCATCATGGCTTGAAAGCTCGGTCGGAACTTCGCCGTGTTCTTGACGCGGAAGCCGACCAGCCAGGTGGCTTCGTTGAGCCGGTCGAAGTTTTGAAACGGCGATCCGACCACCAGCATTTCGTCGCTGAGGTTGGCGAGCAGTTCGCCGTCGACATCAGTGCCGCATTCTTTGTTGATCTCGGCGAGCGTCTCCTCGCGCGTCTTGCCCCAGCCACTCGCGGCGATCGCGTCGACGCAGCCGTTGAAGAACGCCCGGCCATCAAATCGGCCCACCTTCCAGACGGTTGCCTTCTCAGGTAGCAGCTGGCTCAGTGCCGACACACCGGGGCTGTCGGGAGCGAACGCTTTGACGATGCCGCGAGCGGCGCCTTTGAGTCTTGCCGAGACGTCGACCTCGACCCGAGGGCCAGCGGCGCGCACGGCGAAGCTCAGTTCCTGCAGTTGCGAGAAGCCGAGCGCCTTGTGGATCTTGATCGTGTCCGGATCGTCGTCGAGAGCCAGCAGTGCAGGCATGTTGACCGAGATGTGCAGCGCCGGGCTGGTCGGCTTCGGGGTGGTGATCGTCAGCGGACGTGCCATCAAGTGCGTCGCCAGGCCGATGCCTGCGTGGATTGTCTTTTGGTCGCCGGCGACCATATAGAGGCGGCCGTTTTCGAGAACTGGCGCGGTCACCGCGTCGACCGTGTCGCCGCGCAAGGTGATCTGCTTGCCACCGATCGTGACCGTCTGCCATTCGCCGGGGATGCTGCGCTCGACCAAGCTTTTGATGTCGGCCGCGATGGCCTTGAGATCGCTGCGTCCATCGGGTTCGAGCATCACGGCAACGTGCGCCGCTGCAGCCGGATTGATGAACACCGCGATACGAATGGTCCCGCCATACGAGAAGATGCGCTTGCTGGCCGCCGCGAAGGCTTCTTCATCGCCGACCATCATCTTCCAGATCCCCAGAATCGGCTCGAGGCGCGGTTGCCACACCTCGCGCCCTTCTTCCGAGTCCAGCATGGCGGCGACATTGGTCACGCCCAGACGCATGCGCCAGCCATCGGGGCCGACGGTTTCGAGCACGATGTGCGGTTCTACGCCGACGTGTTCGGCGCCGATGCTTGCCGCGGTCGCCGCAGGGCTTGGTTGTTTGCTCGTTTCTTGCTGTGCGGCAGGTTGCGTGCCGAGTAGCAGCGCGGCGATGGCGATCAGGGGGGCGAGGAGCTTTCCAGTCATGTGCGGAGCATAGCCGAGCGACAGGCTTTGGCCGCAGGCGTAGCCGCGGCATGATGCCTTGCCATATGGCCGAGGCTTTCAAAGAGTGGATCGGAACCGAACTTGTGCGCACGATGGCCAAGCACTTGCACCGAGTGCATCCAGCATTTCCGCGCCAACGCTTCGTCAAGATGGCGACCGCTGGACTGGCGAAGCTGGAGTTGAAGGCGCGGGTCGTGCACGTTGCGGACGCCTTGGCGGCGACGTTGCCGCCGTCGTTCTCGCAAGCAGCGAAGGTGCTGGAGCAGTCGCTGGCGCCGGCGCGCCGCGACGACGATCTGTCGAAGTTGGCGACGTGCGCTGCAGGGCTGGCCGGGTGGGCCGTATGGCCGATGACCGAATACGTGGCGCGCGCTGGCCTCAAGCAGCCGAAGCGGGCGTTGCGTGCTTTGCACGCATTGACGCAACGCAATACTGCGGAGTACGCCATTCGTCCGTTCTTGATCGAGCATCGAGACGTGACGATGGCGACGTTGCACGAGTGGCTGCACGACCCGAGCCCGCACGTTCGTCGCTTGGTTAGTGAAGGTTCCCGTCCGCGCTTGCCGTGGGGGATGCAATTGAAGCATTTGGTCGAGGATCCGACGCCGACGTTTGCGTTGTTGGAGCAGCTGCAGGATGACGCCA
>CAXBFC010000159.1:0-16337 GCA_963974725.1 uncultured bacterium
ACCGAGCTCACACGCCCGCCGATCATGTCCTGCGTGGCATCGGCGGGCACAAGGTGAGATGCTCACTTACGAAATGAGTCCCCTTCAAGTTGCTACTCTGATGGTCTGCGTGCTCGCTGTTGGCGCGGCTGACTTGGCTTGGCAGGATCCACAACCGTCAGTGCAGCCGAATCTCAAGGCTCTGCGCCAGGCTGCGCGAGATCGCATCGCAGCGGATTTCGCCTACGATTCCGCCAAAACTCCGACAGCTCGTCAAGCCGCCGCGGTAGTTCGCGTGGCCGCGCGCGATAACTTCCAGACTGCCTTCGACGAGTTTGAACGCAAGGCCGGGCGTTCGCTGTTGCTAGACGCAAAGGCTCTGGCTGCGGTCTTCGAGAACGCGATCGTGCCAGCGAAGGCTCCACCAACGCTCGGTGCCGTGACCGTGCGGGAAGAAGACGACGTGAAGAGCGCCGTGTTCGTTCCGGCTGACTACGACCCGTCCAGGCCACACCCAATGGTCTGCCTGCTCGCTGGGCGTAAGCAGCAGGGCGATCCGAAAGCAGTGCAGACGTATCTCGAACAGACTTGGGGTCAAGCCGCGCGCCGCGAGCGCATACTCCTCGTCGCTCCCGTTCTACCCAGTGATCTGGACCTCGATGGCCTCGACCCCAAGGGGCCGACCGGACCCAACGCCGAACTAGCGCGCATCCGTGCGGCGATGCAACCGCTCGGACAGTCGTGGCAGAGCCTGCATCTATCACGAGACCGCATGGTGCTCGACTGTGGCCGCGGCACCTCTGCGTTTGGCTTGCGCCTGGTCAGCTTGTTCCCGGATCGGTTCTCCGGCGTCGTGTTGCGATGGCCAACCGTTGGTGACAAGTTGCGCGTGAAAGCCTTGCACGGCATCCCGGTGCTACTGGTGCGTTGCCCAGAAACTGCGGCTGCATGTGACAAACTTCGCAAGCTGCTGCACACCCAAGATTCCGGTAGCTGCCAGATCCTGACGCCGCCCGGGCCGTATCCCTTTGCTGACGATACCGGCATCGCCGAATGGTCACTGCAGCAGCGGCGCGTCGCGATGGCAAAGCAGGTTGTACTTGCCCCGATCCACGATCGCTTCCATCGCAATCGCTGGGTGCAGATCCGGAAGGCCGACCCGGTCGGCAGCGCGCCTTGGCTTGATGCGCCGGTGATCGAAGCGACCGCGGACCCCGTTGGCAACCGCATCACGGTGACGACGCGCGGCGTGCAGGAGTTCACGTTGATGGTGGGCCCTGCTCTCGTTGACGTGCGCGACTTCCTGCTCGTCGTCAACGGCAAGGAAACTCGGGTGCGCCTCCAGCCCTCACTCAACTTGCTACTCAGCAACCTGACGAATCGTAATGATTCGGGACACCTCGTGACGGCGCAACACCGGGTCGTGGTGCAATGACGGCTCCAAGACGCGGGAATGCCGGGTCGCCGGCGGCGTTTCTCTGATTCCCTTGGGCTGCTTGGGCTCGGCCCATGGGCAGAATACAGGGCCACGGGGCATGGTCCGCAGCAGCAGGTCACCGCCGTGGCCACCGCTCACAGCGAGCCGACGGTCAGGGCGAGCGCGTTGGTGCTCGTGACCGACTGCAGCGGCCCGCTGACGGCAAACTCGAACGCAGCGACCTGGTGACGCAGCGTGATGCCAGCCAGCACCGGCAGGTTCGGCAATACCAATGACGACGACGATTGACCGGCAACGATCGGCAGCAGCTCCGTGTGGTCGAGCGTCGCCATCAAGACGCAACCGGGTGCCCCTTGCGGCAGTAGGTTTGCGATCGGAATGTTGACGGCGCTTAAGCCGGTCACCGCCAGCGCGACGGCATTCGTCGGCAGCCCGCTGGCCTCTGCGGAGAAGGTCGTGCCGACCCACGGCAAGTTGTTCGATGCGAGCTCCGCGACGCCAGCACTGGTCGCGCAGCCGACTCCAACCGTGACCGCGGTGGCAGGGCAAGTGGTAGCCATTTCGAATGCGTAAGGTTGCCACGAAACCGGCGACAGCAGGAACCCACCGGCGGTAACGACGGTCCCGTCATCGCGCAGCGCAACTGCCGAAACCCGATTGGCCGATGCCGAGTAGGCGCTCCACGACGTGCCGTCAAAACGCGCCATGTTGGCCACCGCCACACCTGCCACCGACGTCAACGAGCCATGGACAATCAAGTCCCCGTTCGGCAACTCGATTGCGCCGTACGGTTCGTCGCCGGCTCCAAACGCCCCGAACGGCTGCAGCGTCGTTCCATCGAATCGCCATGCCGAGTCGCCGAACGCTACAACCGTGCCGTCACGCAGCACCATGACCCTTCGCAGCAGACCGGCCACCCCGAAGCCGACGCTGTTCCATGATGTTCCATCAAATCGGGCGATGTTGTTCGCAGCGACGCCATCGATACCAGTGAAGTCACCGACGATGTAGATGTCACCGTTCGTCGCAACGACAACATCGTGGGCGGCACCACTGAGCAGCCCCAAACCGGTCCAACTCGACCCGTTCCATCGCAACACGCTTTCAGGATCCAAGCTGACGGCGTCCAAGAAGTATCCTGTCACGACCACGTCGTTCGCCGGCCCGCTCGCGAGGGACCCGACCAACGCGTACTGCTGATTGAATGGCGCCCAGTTCAATTGCGACCAACTCGCTCCATCCCACCTGGTCACTCGCTGCTCCCCCAGAGGAAACATCGATTGGAACCAGCCAGCCAACAGAAGGTCGCCGTTGCTTGCTAGTTCGAGGTGCGATACTGACGTTTCCATACCGGTAGCCAGCGGCTGAAGTGTGGAACCGTCCCAGCGCACCAGCCTGTCCTGGAACGTACCACCGAACACGATGTCACCACTCGGAAGTGCAACAGCCGCATTCACGAATCCAGATCCAACGGTGGGCGGGAACACAATCGGCGTCGATGTCAGGCCACACTGAGCCGACAGCGAGGAGACACACAGCATCAAGGAAGATGGCAGTGCAACGGAAAGCAGTCGTGCAAACATGACGGAGAGTTGATGTCGTTGGTGAATGCTGTTGGCGACGGAATCGACTCTGATCCCCGGCCCTTCACCAACCAATAGCCATCCTCGTCGCTGCCGTAACGGCCCACGCCACCGAATCCCAACGCTCGCGAGCAAAGCGATTTTGACTGTTATGGCGCGCGCGTTATGGGACTTGTGGCGCGTTATGGCCCTGTGCGCAAACGCACAAACAGTGGACGGCCGACGGCGTCAAGGCGGATCGATGCGAACCAGTTCTAAGGACAGCAGGTCATGAGGGGATGTCGCCATCAATGCAAGGCGACGCCCATATTCAGGCACTTGGTGGTCGCGCCACAAGAGTTCGGGAAGTCGCGCGAACGCGCGTTGATCTGCCCGGAAAACGGACACGAAACGGTACCTGACGTCCTGATTCCGGTCACTCCAGCCCGACCGATCGCGTGGTCCGGCAGTTGCTTACCCATAGTCACAGGCGTCGACGCCGATTCGAGACCGCTACCGGTGCGTGGCGCGTAGTAGGCCACAGCGTGCCACCGCCATTGCGGCACGAGCCTGATCTGTAATCACTGTTCTATGGACTCCCCGTTTCTGGTTTTCGCGACTGTGCTCGTCGCGCTGGTGATCGCCGTGTTGTGGCGTCGCCGGCTCGAAGCGGCAGCCACCGGGCGAATTGTGACAGAACGTTCACGTGCGGTTGCGCAAGGTAGCCACAAGGCGCGACTGCAATATCCGAGTGTCGACCTGACCAACTGCATTGGCTGCGGCGCGTGCGTCCGAGCGTGCCCGGAAGACGGCGTGCTGCAGCTGGCCTATGGCCAAGCAGTGGTCGTGCACGGTGCGCGATGTGTCGGACATGGGCTATGCGCCAGTTCCTGCCCGACGTCGGCCATTGCCCTGACACTGGGCGATCTGAAAGACCGACGCGACTTGCCGACGATCGATCACGACTTGCAGGCGATCGGTCGGCCTGGTTTGTTCCTGGCTGGCGAAATCACCGGGTTCGCCTTGATCCGCACGGCGGTGACGCACGGCGCGCAGGTCGCGCGCGCGGCAAAGCAACGTCTGGCAGCATCGCCACAAGACGCATCGATTCCGGACCTCTTGGTCATTGGACTCGGACCTGCAGGGTTGTCGTGCATGCTGGCGGCGAAGGAGCTCGGCCTGCATGCCGTCGGCGTCGATCAGGCCGAAGCATTGGGCGGCACGGTTGCGGCGTATCCGCGCCGCAAGCTGGTCATGACGCAGCCTATGGACCTGCCCCTTCATGGGCGCTTGAAGCGTCTCGAATACACCAAAGAACAGCTGGTTGCTCTGTGGCAGGAGCTCGCGCGCACGCATGAACTGCAGGTGCATCTCGGGGTCACCGTCGAACGCATCGAGCAACGCGAGGATGGCGCGTTCGCAGTCGTCGTAGCAGGCCGCCTCATGGTTGCGAAAAACGTCTGCCTTGCAGTCGGTCGCCGAGGCACTCCGAACCGCTTGGGCGTCGCCGGCGAAGAACTTCCCAAGGTTGCCTACTCGCTGTTGGACGCCGAGAGCTATCGCGATCGTCACATCCTGGTCGTTGGTGGTGGCGACAGCGCCATCGAAGCCGCTTTGGCACTTGCCGAGCAACCCGGCAACACGGTTGCGCTGAGCTATCGCAAGGCGTTCTTTTCGCGACTGAAGGCAAAGAACGAGAAGCGCATCCAAGCAGCCATGGCTGACGGCCTGGTGCGGTCCTGCATGGCGACAGTCGTGGAGGAAATCACCCCGGACGAGGTCGTCATCCGGGCCGTCGACGCGACAGGCGCCGAGCAAGCTGATGAACGCGATGATGACGCAACCGCCGGTGGCGTCGCTGTGGCGACGCAACGGCTGCCAAACGATCACGTTTTCATCTTCGCTGGAGGCAAGCCACCATTCCCACTGTTGGAGACTGCAGGAGTGTCGTTCGATCCAGCCAATCGGCCCGCGGATGGGGCACAACTCGAACGCGGCACCGGCCTCTTACTGG
Source organism: uncultured bacterium (assembly GCA_963974725.1). Classification (GTDB taxonomy): domain Bacteria; phylum Planctomycetota; class UBA1135; order UBA1135; family UBA2386. Next base: position 4,994 of record CAXBFC010000159.1, read on the forward strand.
CGATGTGCCTGACACTGGTCGGGCTCGTCGCATTGATCGCCATCCGCCATGCCTATGCCGACTACTTCGATCTGGCACCGGCGTGGCGCAGTGCCTCGTCATTGCACGAAATGCTGCGACCGCAAAGTCGCCTGGGACTGACTGTTGGCGTCGGCGCCGTCGTTCTGTTCCTCAGCAATCTGCTCTATCTCATTCGCCGCTCGCTGCGACTCGGGCGATACCTGCCCGGTTCGCTGAAGCGGTGGATGAACATGCACGTGGCGACGGGGCTTGGCGCGTGCCTCTTGGCTGTGCTGCACAGTGGCTTTTCGATTCGAGACAGTGCCGGTGGCCATGCTCTGCTCACGATGATCATCGTCGTCGCCGCCGGCGTGGTGGGCCGTTGGTTCTACGCGTTTGTGCCGCGAGCCCAGAACGGCCGACAGCAGGGCATCGACGAAGTCGGCACGCAGGTCGCTGCAATTGCCAGTGAGTGGGACCTCAGCGGCCGCGGGCTCAATGCCGAAGCTCGTCGACTGGTCGAATCGTCGGTGGATCAGGCGCGCATTGGCCGCAACTTCTTCAGCCGCATCTTCGGCCTGGTGCGCAGTCAGTGGGAACTGGGTCGCAAGCTAAAGCAATTCTCGGTGCATGCGCGCAACGATGGCATGCCGGCACATCGTGCCGGGCGCATCTTGCGGCTTGCCAAACGATCGCACCGATTGGCGTTACAGCTTGCCTACTACGACGACTTGCGCAGCCTGTTGTCAACGTGGCGATGGATGCACCGGTGGCTGGCAGTGCTGCTGCTGACCTTGACTGTAGTACATATCGTGTCGGCTGTTCGCTTCGGTGACGTCGACTTCGGTCTATTGCTCGGGGCGGCGGGCAAATGAAGCTTGCTCGTTGGATCGTTCCAGTGATCTCGCTGCTGTTGGTGGTGGCATTCACTTGGTGGGATCTGTCTCGTTCGAATGCGGGGCCTGGCCCCCTGCATCCTGCGCACGCTGCGGTCGCCTCGCTGCAGGGGGGCGCGAATTGCGCCGGCTGCCATCGTGATGGCGCGGTTTCTTCGCAGGCCTGCCTCGACTGCCATGTCGCGATTGCCCGACAGGCAACTGCTCAGTCGGGTCTGCATGCAACACTTACGCTGGCGGCGTGTGCAACCTGCCACCCAGAGCATCACGGGGCCGAAGCGCCGCTGCTGCCGCCGCATGCATTCGAACGCGCCGGCATCCTCGATGTCTCCCGCTACGACCACCGACACGTGGCGTTTGCACTGAACGGCGTTCACTCGCAACTGACCTGCGTGCGTTGTCATGATCATGCCGACGACGTGTCGCCGCCGACCGGTGGCCGGTATCTGGGGGCGTCGCAAGCATGCACGAGTTGTCACGAGGACGTGCATCAGGGTGCCTATGGTTCGACGTGTGTTACCTGCCACGGCCAGTCACAGCCGTTCCAAGAAGTTCCGGGGTTCTCGCACGATCGGTTCGCGTTGATCGACGCGCATGGCCAGGTGCCTTGCGCTGCCTGCCATGAGCCAGGAAGTGACCGCGACGTCGAGCGTGAGCAACGCGAAGACTTGACCGTTCGCAGTTGTCGCGAGTGCCACAGCAATCCACACGAGCAGCCTGCGACGGGAACCGCAGCGTTGTATCTGCCGAAGGCTGGCGATTGCGCTCGCTGTCACGAGGCGGATCGTTGGGACAGTGCGCGTCCGACGGCTGCAGAACATGGGCAGCTCGGCTTTGCGCTGCATGGCCAGCACGCGCAGACCGAATGCGCCAGCTGTCACGGCAACGCCGAACAGTCACCATTGTGGCAGGGGCAGGCGCCAAAGCTGGAGGCCTGCGCTGCGTGTCACGAAAGCCCGCACGCCGAGACAGTGATGCTGACAGCAACCGATCAGGTCGGCCCGGCCAATGGTTGCGCCCAGTGTCACCTAGACGGCGATCAAAGCTTTGCAGAAGGTCGCATGAATGCCGAGCAGCATCGCGCAACGGGCTTCCTGTTGGCTACGCCGCACGCCGACCTCGCCTGCAACGCGTGCCACCAAGGAGCCAACCGGGCGGAGAGGTTCTTGGCGCGCGCGGCGTCTGACTGTCGCAGTTGTCACGCCGACAGCCATGCTGGCCAGTTCCGTGAAGCTGACGTCGTTCAGCAGTGCACGGAATGCCATCACGCCGATCGGTTTCTACCGCATCGGTTTGGCACCTCAATGCATGCCGAGAGCTTTGCGTTGACCGGAGCCCACGATGCGGTGGCGTGCACAACCTGCCACGACCAGGTCGTCGCTGGTGTGCGCCAATTCGTCGGCACGAAGCGCGACTGCAAATCCTGCCATGACGACATCCATCGCGGTCGCTTCGATGAACGCGAACAACCGAGTCAACTCAATGGCCGGGAAGGCTGCGCACGTTGCCATGACACGAACTCGTTTCAGCGTGTTCGTGCGGAGTTCGACCACGCGTTGTGGACCGGGTATGCGTTGGCCGGGGCGCACCAAAACGTCGCGTGTGCGCAGTGCCACGACCGCCCGGCTGCGACTCGACTTGGCAGCGTCGTCGGCAAGGCGTGCGCCGACTGTCATGTAGATCGGCACGCGGGCCAGTTCCGGATCGGTGGCGCGACAGACTGTCGTCGCTGCCATGACGCGACTGCCTGGGCGAAGACGAGCTTCGACCACCAGCGCGATAGTCGCTTCCCGCTCGACGACGTGCACAAGCAGGTCGCGTGTGCCAAGTGCCACGCCACCTACGAGGTCGGCAAGAAGCAGCTCGTTCGCTACAAGCCACTCGGCACACGTTGCGGCGACTGCCACAAGCTCGGCAACCGCGGAGGGCGCTAGCGGTGCGCGCCGATATGCATTCCGCGATCGCGGCCACCGTACGGATCGCCTTGCTGGGGGCCATGCTGACGCCGGGAGCCACTGCGCAGCAGGAAGTCGTGCCGGTGCAGGTGACGACGACTTCCGACCGCAGCGTCTACTTGAACCATGGTCGCGACATTGGCCTGCAGGTGGGTGATCGCGTCGCGCTGTTCCCGCCGGGGGCTGGGCAGATCGAAGTCGTCGTGCGCTCGCTCAGTCACACGTCGGCCCGCGCCGAGGTTGCGCCGGGAGTCGCGCTGCCGCCGGTCGGGACCAGTGGCGAAGCCACGGTCACCCCCGAAGCGCCAACTACATCCAAACCGCGAGCCGAACGGGACGTACCGGAACATCCACCTTGGCAGCGGCAGCTGGAACCCCACGATCCGCAGCAACCGTTGCTCGTGCCTACGTTCGGCCGGCGACCCGACGAGCGGCCGGTAAACATCCGCGGCCGGTGGTTCTTGCTTGGCCAATGGAATCGTGACGAGCGCGATGCCGACACCAGCGACTACTTGCTGACGAGAACCGGACTGCGATCAGATGTCACCAATGCGCTTGGGTTTGGCGAGCGCACCCGTTTCGCTGGCGAATACCGCGGTCGCCGGGTGATGCTTGACGATACCCGCGATGAAACCGATCAGAACGGCCGTGTCGATCTGGCCTCGATCGCGATAGGCACCGAGGGCTACGCGCCACTGGGCCTGGAGGTGGGCCGGTTTCTGTCGCCGCACCTACCGGAGATCGGCTTGCTGGACGGTGCGGAAGTCGTCGCGCGCTATCAGGGTGGCGTGCGCATCGGCGCCGGCGCTGGCGCATATCCACGGCCGTTTCCAGCGCGCAACTCAGGTGACGACGTCGGCGTGCATGCGTTCATCGACTACGTTGCGGATGATCGCCGTTCGTTTGCAGCCGCATTTGGCGTGCAGAAGACGTGGCATCGTGGCGCGGCCGACCGCGACCTGATCGTAACGCGAGCCGAGTGGCGGCCGACCTCGTCGTGGTCGGTGCTGGCCAATGCCAAGGTAGACTTTTACTCCGGCAGCGACACGATCAAAGGCCAAGGCGTCGAGTTGACCGAACTGTTGACGCAAGCTCGGTGGCGGGCCAAGACGACCGGCATCGGAGTGATGGCTTCGCACTTCGCCTGGCCAGAATTGAAGCGCTTTGAGTACCAGTTCTTGTCGACAGAACTCGTTCGCGATGGCGCCGTGGATCGCATCTCTGTGGACGGATGGTGGCGGGCACAGCCTTGGCTATCGCTGCGACTGCGGGCAGATCGCTTTGAGGACGAGACTCGGGATGGAACGTCGGTGAATGCATCGGCCGACGTGCGCGAGGTGTTTGGCCCCAAGTCGTCGATCGGAATCTCGGTATTCCGTAGCGAAGGCAGCTTCTCGTCGGGCCCCGGCGCTCGCGTGTTCGTGCAAGACCGGATCGGTTCCGCGCGGGTGCGCCTCGCCTATCGTTGGCATCGCTACACGCTGGATGCGTTGGCGTCTGGTGAAGAGACCTTGACCCGGCAGTCGGCGAGCCTCAGCGTCTCGTGGCCGATCGGCGATCGGCTCGACGTCGACCTCAACGGCGAACGTTGGTTTGGCGACGGCGAAGACTCCTTCGCTGCCGGGTTCTACATGCAATGGCGGTTCTAATGGCAAACAAGCAGCAACACACAAAGTCGCGAAGCAAGATCTGGCTGTTGGCGTGGCTGCTTGCCGTCGCCTGCGTCAACTTCGTACCCCGGCAAGGCTGGAACAGCGACCATGGACCGGTTGTGCCGCACGACTCATTCCCGGCTGATTGCACGCTGTGCCATGTCGGCGGCAACTGGCATACCTTGCGCGCGGACTTCGTCTACGACCATGAAGCGGAGACCGGCGTCGCGCTCGAAGGGGCGCACAAGTCAGCGAGCTGCCTTCTGTGTCACAACGACCGCGGCCCGGTCGCGCAATACGCCGCGCGCGGTTGTAGCGGGTGCCATGCGGATCCGCACCTGACGCGACTCGGGGCGAACTGTTCGGACTGCCACGAGCAGCGGTCGTGGTATCCGCGGGCAGCGATTGCCGAACACGACCGAACGCGGTTTCCGCTGGTCGGCGCGCACGCGGCCGTGGCTTGCTTCCGCTGCCATGCCGGGGCCGAGGTCGGCAACTTCGCAGGGGCGCCGGCCGATTGCCGCGACTGCCACCAAAGCGACTACGGCAACACCACCACACCCAACCATGCTGCAGTCGGATTCTCGCGGCAGTGCCGGGAGTGCCATGTGCCGACCGGATGGCAACCGGCGCGCTTTGATCACCCCAATAACTTCCCGTTGTCGCAGGGACACGCTGCGCTCGCCTGTGCCGCGTGCCACACGACACCTAACGTGTTCGCGGGGTTGTCGAGTGACTGCGCGACGTGTCATACCGATGACTTCCTGGCAGCCACCGACCCGAACCACAACGCGGCTGGATTTGCGTTGCAGTGTGACTCGTGCCACGACACGCGCACGTTCTCGCGTGCCCAGTGGCCGCATCCGGCCGGCTTCGAGTTGACGCGCGGCCACGCAGGACGTCGATGTGGCGAATGCCACATCAACCAGGTCTACGCGGCAACCCAGACCGACTGCGCCAGCTGCCACCTGGACGACTACCAGGCAACGACCAATCCGCCGCATGTGTCATTCGGTTTGGGCCAGACGTGTCAGGAGTGCCACAGCACGACCAGTTGGGGCACTGGCAACTGGCAGCATCAGTTCCCGATCAATGGCGGGGATCACGGCGGCTTGGGGTGCTTCGACTGCCACAACCAGCCGGCCAATCGCACCTTGTTCTCGTGCATCGATTGCCACGAGCACAATGCGATGGAAACGAATGGCGAACATGACGAAGTCCCCGGCTACACCTACACGACGGCAGGCTGCTACAGCTGTCATCCGTCGGGCAAGGAGTGAGACCTGGAGGCGTTCGCAGCCAACACACTACGTGCCTAACACGTAGCCTTCGTCTCGATAGTCGACGTAAATCGACTTACCTAATTCGGTCAAGATATCGAAGATGAAGCCACTCTTGCTGCTCCCTGCAGTTGGCCGTTCTGCCCAGGTCCCATTCTGGAACGGTCCATCCATGTAGATTCGGAGGTCATCAATCAGCAGGACGTCCGCCATGCCCTTGCGATACTTGCAGATGATCTCCAGCTCGCGCTGCAACGGGATTCTGCGGTCTTCATCTTTGCAAAGGCCATACTCTTCACCCTTGAAATCCGCACCCGGGAAATGGGCGTCCAGGAAGAACAGAGTGTTGCCTTCCAAAGTTGGTAAGACCTCTCGCAGCATGCCCAAGCTCTCACCTAGATGGAGCTCACAGCTTGGGTATTTGAGCTTGGCGTCATTGTAGAACTCTTCATCGACATCCACGGAGACGCAACGCTTGAAGGGAAACTTGAGTGCATGCGCTAGACAGCCACCCATCCCGGTTCCAGTCTCGACGTAGTTGACCAAGTGGTTGCTCGAGATGAGCTCATCGATGTTGAAACTTGAGTTGGAACCCATTGCTGATGCGACTGTGCGAACGCGCCTTACTGAAACTCTGACATGAACCGTCGGGCCCGCGCGATCCGGATCTTGCCATCTGGGTAGCGATCCCCCTCCGGCAACCCGGCTTCCCAGTTTGGACTGTTGAGCCCCTCCCAACCGAGATGCTCGACAAACGACGTTCGGGTGCAGCAGATCTTCCAGCCGGCCTCGGCACAAGCCGCTGAGTAGCCGCGATCCTCCGCCGGTCGTTCCCAAAGCAACGCGACGAGCTTGCGTGAGATCACCGCACCGAGGAACCCGATCACATCTTTGTGGAAGTAGAGAGGGTCGCCAAAGTCAATGTCCGGGTCGGACTCCTGATTGAACAGGCAACCCATCCCCATGTCGGGAAACCGCTGAATCATCTCCTGCGTCTTCGTGAAGACCCAAGGGTGAACGATTGCATCGGAGTCGAAGTTGAGCAGGAACTCGTGTTCGTAGTGATTCAAGAACACGTCCTGCCACACCGCATGGTGAGCATGCCAGTTCTTGTCGGCGCCGAGGTCGAAGTCGATGACCGATGCGTTGAGACCGCGCAACAGATTCTCAGGTACATCCGCGTCGAGTCGCGTGCGATAGATGAGCACGCGCACGTCGGCTACGTTGTCGGCCTCGCGAATGGTCGCCAGCAGCATCCGCAGGTAGTTGAGCCGGCCGCAGTACGGGATGACACACAGAAGCGGTTGATTCATGATCGGCGGCGGTAGATGCGGCTGAGCACCCCAGCAGAGTCCCAGATCGTCGATAGGTTGAGCACCAACCACGGCTCCCAGCCGAGGTCATGCAGCATGCGCTCCCAACTTGCGTGGGTCTTTCGGTTGATGTGGGTTTCGTCCTCTTCGGAGATCGGCAAGACGAATGGGCCACCATCGCTCGACGTCACCGGAATGCGCAGCACGACCAGGTCCGCGTGCAGCTTGGCGAAGAAGTCTTCGACGTCTTCGTCCGTCATGTGCTCCAAGACATCGAGCGCAGTCACCATCGACCAGTGATCGTTCCAGTTGATTTCGTTCGGTAGCCGCAGGAAGGGCGTGCCCAAGGTTTCGCTGCCGTAGCGCACCGACCAGGGGCTGATGTCACAACCCGTCGTCTGCTTGCCGAGCTGCTGGAAGCCCTTCACCAAGAACCCTGGTCCACAACCGAAGTCAAGAATGCGTTCTACGCCGTGCCATGCGTGGACCTTGTCGAGCAAGTCCGACAGATCACGGGCTAGATGCACGTAGCGGTCGGCCTTCGACAAGTAGTGCGTGTAGTTGGCAGTCGCGTAGTACGACTCCCCATACGCCGCTTCAGGCGAAGTTCTTGTCGGGCATTTCATGGGCCACCGTGTGCAGGATCTGGTTGTTGAAGCGGTAGAAGCAGAACTTGCAGGATTCATCCCAGTCCCGTCCCTTGTTGCAGCCGACCTCGTAGGGGTAGCCGAACAGGCGATAGCTCTGGCTCATGCGCTCCCAAATTGCAGGGATCTCGTCGGTCGTGCCAAGGCTGTAGTCGAGGTCGTAGGTGCGCTTCTGCAGCACGTGGCTGGTGCAGGTGTAGACATGGTACGAACCGTCCCCTTCCGGCGAGGCGGCGATGTACGGACGCACCGCACCGACATAGCAACCGTCCGCGAACGGCGAGTCATCGTTGCCGATGTCCTTGATGAACACCTTGCCGTGTGCATCCATGGCCTCGATCACGTCGCGCCACTTGTCCCGCACAACCTGGTTGTTGCCCTTGATCAGGCAGTTGCCGGCAATGCGCACGAACTTGACTTGTGGGTGCAGGTCGACCAGGCGAACGATGCGCTGAATCGATTCGACCGTAGTGCCTGCATAGGGCCGCTTGCGGCGCGGGCTGCTCTCGGTCCCGTCGTAGATGATGTAGCTAAACCCGAGCCGTTCGGACGGGAAGCCGTTGAAGTCGTAGTCTTCGGGCGTCCGTCCCTCGTCGAGCATGATCAAGCTCACGCGGACCCACTTCACCATTGCGTGCACGTCCGGATCGAGCCGCTTCAAGTCGTGGCTATTGGTGATGATGCCGATCTCGTAGCCAAGATCGTGAGCGCAACGAATCACATCGGTGATCGTCTTGCCCGCCTCACGATCGCGGTACAGCAGTGGGTTGCCCCCACCGGTCAGCTCGAGGCTCTTGGCCCCCAACTCGCGCAGATCCCGCAGACTCTGCTCGATATCCGCGAACGGCATGAAGCTATGCAGGGGCCGTTCGGCGACCGAGCAGAATGGACAATCGCTGTCACAAACCTCGCACGGCGCCAACTGGACCGTGATCGGCCGGAAGGTCTGCTCGTGTTGGATTGCGTGCAACACATCGGTGTGCTGCAACAGCTTGTCGCCCCAGGTGCTGAATTGCTGGGTTAGTTGCTTGTGGTCCCGGTTGGTCAAGAGGCGTCTCCGTTACTGAGATTCATCGCCGGGATCGGCGCCAATCTTGAGGACAATCACGACAGATTCGTCGCGGAACGGCCGACGCCACGGGGAGTTCGTGCTCTCGACGGGAGGTGGCCCCCGGCCTCGGCAAGTGGGCGGCGGGATCCTACCGCGTCGGCCGCGCGACCTCTGGAGTGCGCCATTCGAGCGCCTGCTCGCGAAGGCGGCAGCATCGCGCCAGACAGCGTCTTCGCGATCCGTTGCTCAAGGGTGGCTTGTCGGCACCACTCGCTGCGCGCATCGTGGAGCAGGCGAAGCGCTGGTGGCATGCCTATCTGGCCCGTCCGGAGACCGTTTCCGGGCGTTGCTAGCCCAGCACGACACGCAGCGCAGCGGCAGTCCTAACGGAACACGTAGACCGCGCCGCTGTTGGCTGCAATTGCATCCTGAGCGGATGAGCCGACCGCCAGATCCTTGCTGCTCAGAGCGACCCTGACGCCGAACCAGGCGTCGGCAGCCGAGTTGGAGGCCTTCAGGAAAACGCGCTGGCTCCAGCTGGTCGGGCCTCGCTCAAACACGTAGACGGCACCACTGGTCGACGCCGAGTTGTTCGAGCCGGGATTCGTACCGCTCGTCGAAGACTGCTCCTTGTAGGCGCCAACGGCGATCATGTCACCTTGGATTGCGGCGCTGCCGCCGAAGTTGTCCCCATTCGACGTGTTGTTGCCAACGAGGATTGCCTCTTCGCTCCAGATGTTGCCGTCGCGGCGGAACAGCCACACGCGGTCGCTGTTGGAGCCAGACTCCGGGGCGCCCGAGGACCCCACGATCAGTCGGTTGCTGTCCATTGCGACGGCGAGGCCGAACGCGCCGACACCGGTCATGTTCTGCGGCTTGATGTAAGCCTGCTCGGTCCAGTTGGCACCAGAACCGGTGTAGACGTAGACCGCGCCGTAGAGGGTACTCGTCTGGTTGGGCACGCTGTTGATGCCGCCAACCGAGCTGCGATCGCCGGCGCTGCTGACGACAATGGTGTTGCCGTCGATTACGACACGCGTGCCATACGCGAAGGCCGAACCTGCCACCGTGTTGGAAGCACTCAGAACGGCGCGTTCGGTCCACGTCGTGCCGCTGCGTGTGTAAACGAAGGCGCCTCCCGAGCTGGGGACTCCGCTGATCGAGGCAGCGATGTCGCCGATAACCAGGGTGTCGCCCTCAAGATCGAGCGCGCGGCCCAGTGTCCCCGAAGTCAATGAGGAGCCGTTGATGACCGCTCGCTCGACCCAGGTGCTGCCGGTTCGCTCAAACACGAAAGCCCGGCCTTGGTTGCTACCCACGGCAAGCGTGTCTCCATCGAGCGCGAGGTCGCGGCCGAAGTATTCGTTCTGCATCGGAGCACTCGCTTGCAGCCGGCCTTCCTCGAGCCACGTTCCCGCGATGCGCCGGTAGACGTAGACGGCTCCTTGGTCCGTGAACACGCCGTCCCACGACTGCGCGCTGACTGCCATCGTGTCCCCATCGATGGCGACCCTGCTACCAAGGCCGTCTTGCGCGCCGGCATCGCTCGCCTTGAGGTAGGCACGCTCGAGGAACTCGTTGGCAACCGGACGGCTGATTGCCACCGTGTAGTCGCGCTGCTCACCGAGCGCACTCTGCACGCGCACTTGCAGGTCGTTCGCGCCTTCATCCAGTTGGATCAGATCGCTTGCCTGTCCCGACACCACAGGAGTGCCGTTGATCGTGATCGTCGCCCCGCTACCTGAAGCAGTCGCCGTCACGGCAACGTTGGATTCGAGGAAGCCAACGGTCGTCGCATAGGAAGTTGTCGTTGGCAAGAACGCCGGCGACAGCGCGCCGGTGGACAGTGAGATCCCGTCGAGTTGCGGCGGAGCTGCCCGGGTCACGGTGATGTTGTAGCTGCGATTCGACGAGAGGTCGTTGGCGACCACCGTGATCGTGAACACGTTCGGCCCTTGCATGAGCTGAAGCGGCTGCACGATGTTGCCAGTGCCGGCCGAGGTGCCGTTGATCGCAATGTCGGAGGCCGTGGCGCCGCTGGTCGCGGATAGCGTCAGCTCAGAGACCGTTGAGGCCACTGTCGCGGTGTAGCTGAGCGTGCCGGCGCTGAATGGCGGTGAGATCGTGACTCCCGCCAAGTCGAGGGCCGTCAGGCTCGAGATCGAGCCGCCGGGGCCGGCCGGGACGCCGCCGTCGTCACCGCCCCCGCTGCTGCTGCAGGAAATCAGAAGTAGAGGTAAGACAGCGAGGTAAAGGACTGAGCGAGTGATGGACATCGGCAGCTAGGATCGGGGGATGAGCACAACGGGCACCGCATTCACGGGCGCCTCTATCCCCACATCCGTCGTCCCGCCCCACGTCCGACATCAATTCTCCGAAACTTGCCAGAAGGTGATGAGAGGCTGGCCCAACCCGATGCCAGGGACCGAATAGCTGTTTAGACGGGCCGGGCTGCCCCGACGACTACTGGGCTACTTGCACTGGGCTACTTGCACTGGGCTACTTGGCGTGCTTCGAAGCGGCTTCGAGCGCGGCCGTCGCCTTCTCCCG
>CAXBFC010000160.1:0-16263 GCA_963974725.1 uncultured bacterium
CCATTGCGCTCCTGGAACTGCTGCAGCTTGATGCGCTCGCCTAGCTTTGCGTTCGGTTCGCCGGCGACGATCGGAGTGACGTCGACCGCGACGACGCGGTCAGTCTTCTTGTCGATGTAGAGCGTCAATCGCGCGGGAGCTTCTTCGCCGGCGTTGCGCATCATCGGGAAGTTCTCGATGTTGCCGTGGATCTTGAGCGTGTCGAGCTTCTTGGCACGCGTCCAAAGCAGTTGGTGATCTTCTACCTGGCTGCAGTTAGTCAGCGAACGAATCACGTCGCCAGGTTTCAGGAAGCGCACCAGTTGCTTGGCGAGGTTCTTGTGCTCGAGGAAGGCCTTGAGATCGCGCTCTTTGCCGGCCGCGGTCAGGTCTTGGGACGTGCCCTTGTCGAGGTGCCACGGCCCGAACTTGTCTTGGCCGCGCACGATGGGTTCTTCCGCCTTGCGGATTTCGTATCGCAACAGCGTCGTCGGCCGCTTCCGCTTGGGTTCTTGGATTTCGAGGAACGTGACATCCAGGCCAACGAGGGCGCCCTTGGCTTGGGCACGGTCGGTGAGCTCTAGTTCGAGGGTGCTGCGGAACGCCGAGATCTTGCCGCTCGCACCGCCATGCGCCTTCTCGACCCGCAAGGCCAGCGCCGCACGATTGGGGACGCCGTTCTGTTCCTTGCTACTGTCCTGTGCTTTGCTGCTGTCCTGGGTGCTGTCGGTGACAGGCGCGCCTTGGGCCTCCAGGGATTGCAGCGTGAGTCCCGCACTGGCGGTCGCGCACAGGAGGAAGGTGAAGGCGGCTGGTCGTTGGAAGCGGTTCATCATCGGGCTCAGCGCGGAAGATCGCGGTTTCACAGCCAGTATTTCGTGGCATGGCAAGGTTAGGACGTGGTTGATCCTGTCGCCACTGGCCGCTGCCATCGCCAAGTGCCTCACGACGGGATTCCCCGTCTCAAGCTCCCGACAAGGTGCGTCGAAGACTCGGATCGCATGATTCGAATCGCTTTGGTAGGAGGGCTTTTGTTCGGGCTGCTGGCGCCAGTAGCCGCGCAAGAGCGGATGGCAGCCGTGCAACTCGAGGATGGTCGACGCCTGGAAGGGCGCGTGCTGTCGATGAACCTCAAGGTTCTGGAAATCCAGGTCGGCAACCAGATCCTGACGGTTCCTGCGTCGCTGATCCGCAGTTGTCGCTTCAAACAGTCAGGCGATCCGGTGACCCCGGCACCTCCCGAAGGCGCGGCCAGCGGCGATCCTGAGCCTACGGAATCGGGAGCGCCGCCGGTTGCGAAGGAGTCGGCGAGCCCGTTGGGTGCACAGCAAGGTGTAGAGCCCGCGGCGCAGCCAGGTGCGCAGCCAGGTGCGCAGCCAAGTGCGCAGCCAGGTGCGCAGCCAGGTGCGCAGCCAAGTGCGCAGCCAGGTGCACAGCCAGGTGCACAGCCGGTGGAGAAGCCGGATGAAAAGCCGACCGAACAGGATCCTACGACGGCGCAGGAGCCTCCTTCTGCGCCGGCTGGAGAGTCAGCTCCTGTAGTCAAAACAGCTGCCGCACCTGCGCCGAAGCCCAAGGGCGTCACTTGGACGGGGCCGCTGCAAGAGCCTGTTGACCCGAACAGCTATGAATCGGTGCCGGTCGATCAGCGCCGCTCTCATTGGCAGCGCAGGATCGGCAATTTGGACCGGGCCTATCCTTGGTTAGCTCCGGCAGCGCCGAGCCAGTGGATCAGCCTCGGCATCATGTTGCTGGTAGGTCTTGGGCTGATCGTGCATTTGTCGGTGCGAGTCGCGGGTAGTGAGGAGTCGTATGTTGGCCGCAGCTTCGGCCTCGGCATTTGGTACCTCATGACCGGTCTCGGGCAGATGGCGATGGTGCCGGTCAACGATCTGACCACCGTGTTGATGATCCTGCTCAACAGCAGCTTGTCGCTGTTTGGGTTGTGCGGGCTGTTTGGCTTGCCTCGCGGCGGCGCCGCCGTCGCCCTGATGGTGCAACTCGGCTTCGCGGTGCTGGTGTATGGCATCCTCGAGTTGGTGACCGCCCTGTTGGGGTCCGTCGGTGTCGCGGCATAGCGCGATCCAACCCAAGCCTCACAAGCGCCCCCGTAGGTAGGGCGGCGGGAAGATGAAGATACCGACCCGAGGCTACGGTCGCCTCTCTCTCACGCACCCCATCCTGGTAGTGCGTGGCCTCGGGTCGGAGACCTTCCATTGACAACTTGCGTGCCGTAGTCGCGCAATCCGTGCCGGCTCCATGGCACGCGGCTACCGCAGCCATGTAGGGCGTTTTGTGTGGGGCTCGCGTAACGACAAGCGACTTCCTGCCGGTTCCTTCATTGACGTAGCGGCCTCCGGCACCTACAGACGCGCCATGGCCGGACCCAACGTGCAGAACATCACCGTCGCCTCGTTCCAGAAGGATGTGGTCGAGCGTTCGATGCAAACGCCTGTGCTGCTCGACTTTTGGGCGGATTGGTGCGAGCCGTGCAAGACCCTCGCGCCGGTGCTGGAGAAGCTCGCCGACGAATACGGTGGTGGGTTTGTGTTGGGCAAGGTGGATACCCAGACCGAGCAAGAGCTAGCCGAGGCCTTTGGCGTGCAAGGCATTCCGTTTTGCGTCCTGGTGCAGCAGGGGCGGCCAGCTGATGGTTTTCAGGGCCTGTTGCCCGAGCCGGAGATCGTCGAGTTTCTGGCGAAGAACGGCATCCAGCCAGAGGCTGCGAGCCCGACCGAGGAGGAAGAGCCTGTGGTCGATCCCAACAGCCCCGAGGCGCGGTTCGAGCGCGCTCGAACGGCAGCGGCCGCCGGCGACGTAGCCGGGGTGACCGACGCGCTGTCCGGAATCCCAGAGGAGGACAGCAACCACGCAGCGGGAGAGCGAATCACCGGAGCCCTCGCCTGGTTTGCCGATGACCTGGGCAGCACTGGTGGTGAGGCTGGCGCGAAGTTGCTACAGGCAAAGCAGCAGTTTCTGGCGCGGGAGTATGAGCCCGCGATGACTTCGATTCTGGAGTCTGTCGAGCTGGATCGAGACTTGCAGAATGGCCTGGCACGGCGAGCCATGTTGTTGTGCTTCATCATCATCGGAGAGGATGATGAGCGCTTGGATTCCTTCCGGCGCCGGTTGGCTACGCTGCTCTATTGAGAGCAGGGCTTCTCTTACGCTGCTCTATTGAGAGCAGGGGTTCCGCTCCCCATCGAGAGCGGCGTGCAGTCATCCTGCGGCCATGCCTGGAGATCGGGCAGGCCGAGGATCAGCAAGCTGGTGATCAACAAACTGGTGATCAACAAACTGGGGATCAGCAAACTGGGGATTTGGCGAGTCGACGATCAGGCCTGTTGCGGTTGCTCTAGCATGTGTGCCGCAACATGCAGGCGCACCAACTCGGCTAGCGAGCCGGCCTGCGTCTTGCGCATGACGTTGGCGCGATGCACTTCGACGGTCTTGTGGCTGAGCCCGAGGCTCGCCGCGACTTCCTTGTTGGCGGCGCCCTGCACGATCTGCTCCATGACCTGCTTTTCGCGGCGCGTCAGCGACTCGAACCGGCGGAGCAGGTCGTTCTGGTCGCCGTGTTGGCGGCGTCGGTTGAGATCGATGTCGACCGCGCGGCGCAGCACTTCGGCGATCTGCTGGACATCAAACGGCTTCTCTACGAAGTCGATGCTGCCGAGCTTCAGCGCGGTTACGGCTTCCGAGACGCGAGCCATGCCGCTCATGAACACAACGGGCAGTTCGCAGCCGCGGTCGGTGACCTCTTGCAGCACTTCGATGCCAGAGCGATCGGGCAGCATGAGGTCGATGACCAGGCAGCCTGGTCGTTCGTCGTCATAGGCCGCCAAGAAGGACGCGGCGGTGCTATGGCAATCGACTTCGAAGCCACAGAGTTGGCCAATGCGCTCGAACAGCGCCTGGATGGAAGACTCGTCGTCGACAACGCGAATCAGGGGGGCTGTAGCGTTCAGGGCGCCCGAAGACGACGCTGGGCTGTTGTGAACCAACATGTGTTTTCTCCTGCCAGCGATTCCTGGTCGCTGACTCCCGTGCTATCGGTTGTTCCGGAGAGTGCCTTGAATGGGTTGCCCAATGACATTGGTGCAACCGTCGCTATGTCCATCAATGAGCCGGGGTTGGCGCTGCTCGATTTCCCAACGATTGTGCGCTGAGAACATAGGCGTCTGGAGTAAGGGGTCGCTTGTCCGTATGGTGTTTGCCCTTAAGTGAGCCTTCCACGCGTAGCAATTGTCGGTCGACCCAACGTCGGCAAGTCCAGCCTGATGAACCGTTTGGTTGGTCGGCGTGTGTCCATCGTCGAACCGACTGCTGGGGTGACCCGTGACCGAGTCTCCGTGATTGTCCGTACGGATGAATACGCGTTCGAACTGGTCGATACCGGTGGCTTGGGGCTTGTCGACGAAGTGCTGCTCAAGGAGCACGTCGAGTCGCAGATCCATGTTGCGATCGACACTGCTGACCTGATCCTGTTCTTGGTCGATGGCAAGGAAGGCGCCGTGCCGGGCGATGACATGGTTGCCCGCCGCTTGCGGCCACTGCAGCACAAGGTGCTGCTGGTCGCCAACAAGATGGAGTCGTACTACGACGAAGTTTCGGCGAGCCAGTGGGAGCGTCTCGGCTTCGGCGAGCCGTCGGTGATGAGTGCCAAAGAAGGCTTTGGCGTCCATGACTTGATGGAACGCATCGGCAACGCCTTGCCGGCAGCCTTGGCTGCTGCTGAGTCCAACGAAGACCACGACGCACTGCGGTTCGCAATCGTCGGCAAGCGCAACTCCGGCAAGTCGACGATGCTCAATCGCCTTGCTGAGGAAGAGCGCGTCATCGTCAGTGATGTGCCCGGCACGACTCGCGATGCGGTCGATGTCGAACTCGAGCACGAAGGCCGCAAGCTGTTGGCGATCGATACGGCTGGGGTTCGCAAGAAGGCCAGTGTTGGTCACGCGATCGAATTGTTCGCCCACTCGCGCGCCACCGAGAGCATTCGCCGTTCGCACGTGTGCGTGCACATGTTTGACGTGCGCGACAAGATCAGCCAGGTCGACAAGGCGCTGTCTGCATACTGCGTCGAGCAGAGCAAGCCGGTGATCCTGGTTGGCAACAAGATCGACCTAGCCGAGAAGGAGAGCGGTGGTCCGTTCGACATCGAAAAGTGGGACAAGTACATCAAGCAGCAGCTGCCTGGTGTCGACCACGCACCCGTGGTCTTCTTGTCGGCGCTCGAGGGCACCAACGTGTCCGAGATGCTCAGCTTGCTGTTTGATCTGCGTGAGCAGACCTGCCGCGACATGCCGACCCCGCAGTTGAACGACGAACTGCAGAAGGCGAAGGAGAAGCTGATGCCGTCCGGCGGCAACATTCCGAAGCTGTTCTACGGCACGCAGGTTGGCAAGGAGCCGATCTCCGTGATCGTGTTCGTCAACGATCCGAAGTTGTTCAAGGGGCCATACACGCGCTACCTCGAGCAACGATTGCGCGATCGCTTCGACTGCCAGGAAGTGCCCGTGCGGATCATCTTCAAGCGTCGCGAGAAGGTCATCCTCAACGATCGCTAGCGCCTGCCTGCTGGCGAGACGCTGCCTGCTGGCGAGACGCTACCTGCTGGCGGCATTGCATGCTAGCGAGAGCGGCGTGCGCCGCGGTTGTGCACGGCGGACGTTGGGCCGCTGCTAGCGACGCCAGAAGTTCGGCGAGAACAACGCCAGCACCGTCAGCAACTCCAAGCGTCCGAAGACCATCTGCACCGATAGCACGATCTTGGTCCAGCCCTGCAGGTCGCCATAGCCGCCGAACGGGCCGATATCGAGTGTGTCTGGTTGCGACAGGGCCGGGCCACACGAGCCGACCATGCTGGCGCTGGCGGCGAGTGACGACATGAAGTTCAGGTTGGGGTCGAAGCTGATCACAATGGCGCCGACCATGATGGTCACGACCCAGAGTAGCACGATCGCAATGATCGAAGAGATCACCGCCGCAGGCAGCACTTCATTGTCGAGTTTGATGCGTTCGATGCTCTTGGGGCGCACGAAGTGGCGCAGCGTGTAGCCGAGCAATCGCAAGATCACAAGCAAGCGAACTTGCTTGAAGCCACCGGCGGTGGAGCCCGAACAGCCGCCGACGAACATCGCCATGAACAACGCCAACGTTGCGGTCGTTGGCCAGACCTGGAAGTCTGCCGTCGCGTAGCCGGTGGAGGTCAAGACGCTGACGCCATTGAACGAGGCCATGCGCAGCGCCGATGCAAAGGGCTGGCCGTCTCCAACCAGCGCGATCGTCAAGATGCTGATGAGCAGCACGACCGATGCCGTGTAGATGCGAAACTCTGCTGACTGCAGCAGCTTGCCGATGCAGCGGTAGCCGGTGCGGAAGTGCGTCGCGATCACGGCGAGACTGGCGCCGGCGAAAAACATGAACACGATCAACACGAGTTCGCCGCCGAGACTGTCGAAGTCGGCGATCGAGCTGCGCGTCGAATAGCCGCCGGTCGCCATCGCCGTGAAGGCGTGGCACATCGCGTCGAACCAGCCGAAGCCACCAATCAGTACCAGTAGGACCGTGCACAGCACCGTCATGCCGATGTAGATCGTTGCGACGTGACGTGCCTTCTCGATGGCGCGCGGTTGGTATGAATCCGTCGCGACGCCAACGGACTCGGACGACAGCAGGTTCTTGGCGGTGACTCCCATTGCCGGCAGCAGAGCCACGAACACCAGGACAATGCCGATGCCGCCAATCCATTGCAGCAGCGCGCGCCACAGCAGCAGGCTTGGCGCGACATCCACGATGTCCATGTTCGGGGGGCCGAGCACAGTGGCGCCACAGGTCGTCAGGCCACTCATCGCTTCGAAGAACGCGTCGATTGGATTGCTGAGCAATCCCGACGCCAAGAATGGCACGGCCCCGAGCACTCCGGCCAGGAACCACGACAGTCCGGCGACGGCGATCGTCTCCTTGCGGAAGACTTGCGTCGTGTCGCGCTTGCCGATCCACCACAACAACCCGGCGACGACAAAGCCGATGACGATGCTCACGACAAACCCGGTGCAGGGTGAGACGGAGCTTTGCGTGTCTTCGGTGAATGCCGAGACCAGCGGCGGGAGTTGCGCCAGCGTGAAGATGCCAGCGAATCCCGCCATCAAGCGGGCGACCTGATGGAGGTTCATACGTGAGGGTTACGCCGTCGTTGTAGCGGCGCGGGCCCCTCAGATCTCGCCTTCGCTGCCTTCGTCTGCTTGTTCCGCGCCAGGAATCTCTAGTTTGTCGATCCAAGCCATGAACTCGGTGTTGAGCTTCACCATATCGATGCGCTTGAAGGCGCGTTGGCGAACGTCTTCGTAGTTGCTGTCGTTCTTCACGTACTTGACGAAGTTCGGGATGATCTTCGCGTACTTCTTGTTGCCGGAGTGCAGCAGGAACTGGCAGAACGCCCAGCCTTCGGCGTAGCAGACGCTGCCGTTGGCATAGAACGCGTTCTTCGACATCGTGATCAACTTCTCGACTTCGATGTAGCGGCCGGCGCGAACGGCGGCCTTCAGGACCATCAAGCGGCCATCGTTGAGGCGGCCGAGTTGGGCGGGGACCTTGCGACCGCTGACTTCCTTCGGTGCCGCCGTGTAGAAGTAATCGCCCATGCCTTCGTTGATCCACGACGGCAGCGGCGCGGTCAGCGAGACGGTGTACCAAGAAAAGTACTGGTGCCAGCCTTCGTGCGCGGCGCAGCCGAGCAGATCCATCTTCATCAGATTGCTGAGGCGCTCGAGCCGACGCCGAGCAGCCGCGGAAGGCTTGCCGCCGGTGGTGGGGCCGTCCGCCTGCTGCTCGTCACTCCACTTGCCGGTGTCGTAGCAGACCATCTCGCGTTCGCCGCGGCTGTAGTAGGCCGCAGAGCTCGGTGGTGCACCGTATTGCAGGTAGGCCTCGCGATCCTTGAACAGCTTGATGACCTGACGTTTGGCGCCGTCCTTGCCGGGGCGGAACATCAGGCGGTAGACTTTGTTCATCACCTCCATGTGCGCGCCGAGACGCTCGGCCTTCTCCTCGCCGCATTGCGACTGGATCTGGTAGTTCCGCGTGCGGTGAAGAACCCATCCGTCCGGTGTTTTGGACTTGGTCCATGGACCGGGTTTGATGTCTCCGCCTCTACGCTGGGCAGAAATATCGTTGGCAAACAGTAGCAGGACGGCGAGGGATGCAACGAGGCTGCGCATGGGTTGGCTCGGTCTTGTCGGCGGTTCAGGGGCAGCCGCAACTCGGTCGAGTTGGGGGAACGGCTGTTGAGGCCCGACTTGGGACCACGGTGGACGAACGAACCCCAGCTACGTCGCCTGAACTTCCGAGAAGTTAAGTGTCGGGAATGGAAAAGGCCCCAGTTCAGGGCTAGATCTGGGTGCTATAGTTTTCGACCCACACCTGGGACAACCTCGCCTCCATAGATGAAGGTCACGCTTCTACATCCGCCGGTCTATATCAATAAGAACGGCCTCACTGCTCTTCGGCCAAGTTTGCCGCTGGGTCTCGCGTACATCGCAGCCGTGCTGCGCGATGACAAGCACGACGTGCTGGTCATCGATGCCTTGGGCGAAGCGCCCGAACAGATGGTTCCCGATGGTGACATCTGGCGCCTCGGCCTGACGCCCGAGGAGATCATCGAGCGGATCCCGAAGGACACCAAGGCGATCGGCATCACCAGCATGTGGAGCTACAGCTGGCCGATCGTGCGCGAGCTGATCCAGAAGGTGAAGATCGCCTTCCCGGATACACCAATTGTCTGCGGAGGAGAGCACTTTACGGCCGTTCCTGAGTTGTCGATGGAGCAGGCTCCGATCGACTACCTGGTCATCGGCGAAGGCGAAGACACGGCCGTCGCGCTGTTCCGCGCATTGGAACTCGGCCTCGACCACACGGTCATTCCCGGCATCGCGTTCAACAATGCCGAAGGCGAGTTGCAGAAGAACGACCGCCGCGACCGCATCAAGAACGTCGACGAGATCCCGTGGCCGGCATGGGAGCTGTTCGATATCGAGGCCTACTCGGCCAACCGCCTCGTAAGTGGCATCTACTACGGCAAGACGGTTCCGATCCTGGCGACGCGTGGCTGTCCCTACCAGTGCACCTACTGCAGTTCGCCCAACATGTGGACGACGCGTTGGTACGCGCGTTCGCCCAAGGACGTGCTCGACGAGATCGAGAGTTACTACAAGCACTACGGAGCGACCAACTTCCCGTTCCAAGACCTGACCGCCATCCTCAAGCGCGACTGGGTCGTCGACTTCTGCAAGGAAGTCGAAGAGCGCGGCCTCAAGATCACGTGGCAGCTACCGGCTGGCACCCGCAGTGAGATCATCGACGAAGAAGTCGCCGCCCTGCTGGTTCGCAGTGGTTGCCGTTCGCTCAACTTCGCGCCCGAATCGGGCAGTGAACGAACGCGCAAGCACATGAAGAAGATGCTGACCGACAAGAAGCTGTTCCGCGCGGTGCGGGCTTCGGTCAAGGCAGGTCTCAACGTCGGCGCGTTCTTCGTGCTCGCTTACCCGACGGACGAAGCCATCGACATGAAGGCATCCGTCAAGCTAGCTGGTCGCCTCGGTCGCGCCGGCATCGACGATGTTTCGGCGGGCTTCTTCTTCCCGTTGCCGAACACCGAGATCACGCGCCAGCTTGAGGACGAAGGCAAGGTCGAATACTCCGACGCCTTCCTGAAGCTGCCGATCTACGTGCACAACAAGTTCCTCAGCGAGGACCGCAAGTTCTGCGACGCGTTGACTGCGAAGCAGCTGACCCGCTGGAAGTACAAGGTCGTCGCGAACTTCTACTTCAACAGCTTCCTGTTCCACCCGACTCGCGTGTTCCGCATTATGTGGAACTTCATCCGCGGCAAGGAGACGTCGAAGATGGAGTCGTTCTTGCAGGAGACGATGCGCAAGTTCCGCTTGCGCAAGAAGCCGCAGCAGGAGACCAAGAAGGCGACGCACACCGCGACGCCGGACGTCCCAGTTGCGAAGAGTTAGTCGCGAAGAGCTAGTCGCGAAGAGCTAGTCGCGAAGGCCTAACGCAGCAGCAATTCGATGCGTTCGAGTTGCCGTTGCGCGACCGCAGCGGGCGCAAACTGTGCTTGTGCCCACTCGCGCGCTTTGGCACCAGCGGCCTCGGCAAACTCGGCCGAAGCGAGGTGTCGCACGGTCGCCATCGCCAGTTGCTCAGCCGTTTCTCCGATCAGGCACGCCGGGTCGCCGGCGAGGCAGCCGCGGCTGCCCAGTTCGTTGGTGACGACCGGGACGCCGTGCGCCAATGCCGTGGCATTCTTGACGCGGAAGCCGGCGCCGGACCACAGCGGAGCGAGCACGACCCGCGCGCTGCCAAGCAGTTTGGCGAGGTCTGGCGCGAAGCCGACGACCCGCACGCCGGGTAGCCCATGCAAACTGCGAATCGCCTGTTCGTTGGGGCCGGCGAGTAGCAGTTCGGCGTCGGGCTGTGCGTTGCGTACGAGCGGCCATACTTGGGTAGCGAGGCGAGTGGCCGCCTCCGGGTTGGGGCCGTGGCGGTAATCGCCGAAGAACAGGGCCGCTTTGGGGGCTGCTCCCGGGTGGCATGCCGTGGCGGGAATGTGCAGGGTCGGCGGCCGCACCGAGACGTCGCGCCCGGTTTGCTCTGCAAGGGCGTCTGCGTCCTCCTGGGTGACCGCCTGGATCGCGGAAGCCAGCGGGTAGTGGTTCCGGATGTATTGCTGCCACAAGCGATTGTCGCGGCGGTCGGCGCCGGCTCCGAGGCCGGTCGGCGCATTGGCTGGCCGGCCGGCCTCGTGGTCCGTGAAGATGGTGGGCAGACCGCGCAACGCCGGCAGGTATTGCGCCATCTGCGCCAATTCGACGAGGGCAACATCCGGTTGGAACTCCCGGCGTGCTGCCTGGATACAGTCGACCAGTTCCGGTTGCCAGTATTTGGCCACCAACAGCGGTTGGTTGCGCCAGCGCCACAGCATGCGCCCGCGGTGCAGCAGGCCGCGCGGGGTGCCGGCATAGGCTGCGTGGCGTTGCCAGCTCCAAGTCGTGGCGGGGCCAGCAGCTTCGTTGCCGTGCCGGAGGTTGACCAGACCCAACTCGGCCCGGTCCTGCAATCCCTCAGCCAGCGCGCCCAAGTAGCTACCGCCGCCGTGACTGGCCGCCGGGTCTGGTAGAAATGGCGTCAAGAAGAGGATTCGCACAGCCGTTAGCCTACCGATAATCCATTCTTACCGAATGGTTTGTGTTCTCTTGACTGCCAGAATGCGGTGCTGGGCGGCGGTGTGTCAGGGTGGCAGTGGCGGGATTGGCGTTCCTCTGCCATAATCCGAGCCCGAAGCCTGATCGCGACGGCGCCCGCCATAATGGCGGTGGCGCGTATTCATATCCAGCCGCATGAATGACACGATAAAGTCGATCGTAGGCCTCCTCAAAGAGGGCAAGCCAGAGTTGCAAGTCGCTGCTGCTCAAATCCTTGGCGAGCTAGGCCCAAAGGACAACGCAGCGATTGACGCGCTCAGCAACGGTCTCGACCGATCGCCATTGCTCGGCCGGTTTTGTCTGGATGCGTTGGCCAAGATTGCCAACGCAGCTGCGCTGGCCAAGATGGCGGAAGCCGTTGTCGAACACGAGGTCCTATCGGATCATGCGGCGCATTTGTTAGGCGAACTCGGCACCGATGCCCACGGCGTGCTCGCCGACATCTACCCGCAAGCGATCGGCGAGCAACGTGGACGAATCCTGTCGGTGCTCGGCCGCGAACTCAGCGATGCATCGATCCCAGTCATTGTCGACGCGCTGCTAACCAATGACCTGATGGAGCCGGCCGCCGCAATGCTCGAAAGCGGCAGTTCAGAGATGACGCCGGCGATGAAGAAGCAGTTGCGCGAGTCGTTGCAAAAGCGCCTTGATGAAACGGTTGCGCCGAACATCGTGGCGAGCGTCTTGTCCGTGCTCGCGGCGGTGGATGCCAAGGGCTCAAGGACCCTGTTCCTCAAATACATCGAGCCGGGTTCGGCTCCTCAGATCCGCTCGGCGGCATTTCGTGCCCTGCGCGGCACGGAGCTGACGGCCAACCAGACCAAGGCGATGATGGCCTCGCTGGAGGATTCTTCGCAGAAGGGCGTGCACGACGCGATTCGCGAGGTGTTGGTCAACTTGCCTGGGCTTCCGGCTGGCTTGGCTCCTGGGCTGAAGCGACTGCTCGCTTCGCGCCAGCCAGATCAGCGATTGTTTGCGATCCGCATGCTGCGCACGGCCGGCGGCGCGGAGCTCGCAAAGAGCTTCATCAAGTTGCTCGATCACGACGACGAGCGCTTCCGAGAGGCCGCTACCGAAGGCCTGGCGAACAACAAGCAAGCGGTTGAGCCACTGCTCAAGTTGATGCAGTCGACCAAGAACCTGGAGATGTCGCAGACAGCCGGGGCCATCCTGGCGCGACTGGCTAGCCACATCACTCCGAAAATGCAGAAGGCGGCGGGTGAGAAGGCGGTCAAGCTGCTGGCGACCAATTCGCGCCTCGGCGACTTGCTGCTCGATCTCGTGTTGCTTGCCGGGGGCGCCAAGATCACGCCGTTCTTCATCGACAAGGCGGTTCGCTTGCGCCGCGGGCAGCGCTCGGCCGAAGCGCTGCACCTGCTGGCCAAGATCGGCGCCAGTGAATACAGCGACGACGAAGTGCACTACCAGATTGCGATCATCAAGCTGTTGGCATCGGCGGACGAAGCCGAAGCCGCTGGTGCTCCGGGCAACTCGACGATGGGCTTCTTCTCGGTGCTCATTCGCGCCGGCTTCCCACTGTTCGACCGCTTGAAGCGCGAGTCGGCGATCAAGCCGGATATGATGCTGCGGGTCGCGTCCTACTTCACCCAAGCAGTCGGCGCCGAACGTCGCTTTGGCACCGAGTTGCTGCAGCACCTAGCCAATCGCACCAAGGGCCGTGCGGGTGACGAAGCGCGATTGGCGCTGCGCACGGCCGGCATGGCCTAAGCGACCTGCGGGCGGTCAGGCTGTCGCGGGCGGCCCGTGTCGTGGGGGAGACCCAGCGCCGCGGGGGAGATGCGGCGCCGCGGGGGAGACCCAGCGTCGCGGAGGCACCGTGTCGCCCACCAACAGCCAAGTGACCAGTCCCGCGGTGCACACTCCGCCGTGCATCGGCTCCGGGGTGCATCAGCCCCGCTGTCCATCAGCCCCGCCGCAGTGCATCAGCCCCTGCATCAGCTCAGCAGGGGCCAACAGCTAAGTGATCCGTGCCATCAATCTTGCCGGGGCGCGCACCGGAGTGGCGAGCTACTCGCTGGCGGCTTCGCCCATGATGACCCGTTGCTCGGGGGTCGCGGGCAGTAGCTTGCCGCCGCCCGGGCCGATCACCAGAACGACCGTGGAGCCGAAGCCAAACTGGCCGACTTCTTGCCCGCACTCAATGCTGCCGTTTTGCACGGTGACCTTCGTACCGCCAACATTGTACGCGCCGACCATGACGATCGCGGCTGGTGTGCCGTTCGTCATGCGGCATCGGAACACGTGTCGACTGTTGCGCACGAACAAGTTGTCGATGCAGCGAACGGCGGGAGGGTTGACCGGAAACAGGGTGCCTTTGATGGCCGTGACGTCGAGAACGGTTCCGGCGAAGGCCGAATGCACGCGGTGGTAGTCACCTGGTGCCAGGTAGATCGTGGCTTGCTGGCCGCCGGCCAGTTCTTGGGCGAACTCGTTGTTGCCGAGCAGGTCGGCGAGCGCGTAGTCGTTGCCTTTGACCTGTGGGATGCGGCCGTCCTCGAACGCGCCGGCGGTGACGATGCGGCCATCGCACGGCCAAACCAGGGAGCGATCGGCGATGGGGCGCGCGGTGCTCTTCAGTCCGCGGCGGAAGAACGCCTGCAGGCTGCGGAAGTCTCGCAGGTCCGTTTCGATGTCGTCAAGCGAGGCACCGTAGCGTCGGGCAAACCAGCGAAAGAACCCTGCTCGCAGTCCGCGCGGCAGCGGGATCGATGTCAGCAGACCGCACAGTCGCGACAGCGGCACCTTGGGCAGGGCGGTCAGGGTTACTCGGCGCAGGGTCGACATCGTGGCGGCGACACAGTTGCGGTTAAGAGGGCTTTGCGCAAGAGAATGGTCGTGCCCGACGATATCTGGCAAGATCCATTCATGCGGCAACCTTGGGTTTGGGCCGGGAGCATCGCGGCGGTCGGATTGCTCTCAGGCTGTGGCGGCGAGCCTGTGCAGGCAGAGTCACCGACGGATGTGTTGGTGCTCGAGGTCGGGGGCACACAGCCGTCGCTGCGGGCGTCCTTGACGAGCATGGGGCGCACGGTCGCTCCTGGGCATGTTCTGCGGCCGCGGCCGGTGGTGGATCCGAATCCTGAAGCCAGGCCCGAAGGCTGGCCCGAAGGCTCGGGTGGCCGCGAGTTTTCGGGGCCGCAGGGACCCGGCCGCGATGATCCGCGCCGAGAGTCGGGACCTGGCCAGGAACCGCCGGAAGTGACCCCGGACAGATCGCCCGAGCAGCGACCGGCGCCAGAACCGACACCGCCGCCGCTTTCGGAATGGGTGGTCGTGAAGTTGCCCAAGAACGAGACGTTGACCCACTTGTCGCTCCGCTACCTGGGCACCGGAGCCAGGTTTCAGGAAATCATGAAGTGGAACGGCTGGAATGATGCAGATGCGCGCCGGCTTCGGACCGGGCAAGACGTCAAGCTCAAGCGCTCCGAGATGCGCTGACGCCGGTGTCGGATCCGTTCGTCACTGCGCCGCTGACGGCAATCGGGGTGGTTCGCACCGAACAACGCCTGCACCACGAAGCGCCGCGTCAAAGTGGACTCGGACGTGGTTCGGTCGGCGAACTGCACCTGCACCAAGGCATGCAGAACGGCCTGCAGGATCTCGACGGCTTCAGCCACTTGTGGGTTCTGTTTTGGTGCCATCACGCACGCGGCACGCCACTGCAGGTTCGACCGCCGCGTGATGAGAAGAAACGCGGCGTGTTCGCGACCCGAGCACCGCAAAGGCCAAACTCGATCGGCATGTCGTGTGTGCGCTTGTTGCGCATCGAGAAGCGGGTGCTGCACATCGCCGATCACGACTTGCTCGACGGCACGCCGATTCTCGACTTGAAGCCCTATCTGCCATACTGCGACAGCGTTCCGGATGCGAAGATCGGCTATGTCGCGGAGTTGCCCGAGCGTGCCGCGGACCATCGCATCTGGTGGCAAGAGAAGGGAGCGGCGCCACCGTTGAGCTACGCAGATTGGTTGCGGCAGCAGTCGCCACCAGACGATGAGGCTTGAGCCGCGTGCTGAGGCGTTGGTGGCGGGAGGGGGCAGCTGGCTGGGGATCTGGTGGCCGGGGACTTGGTGGGCGGTGGCTTTGTGGCCGGTGGCTTTGTGGCCGGGGGCTTTGTGGCCGGGGGCTTTGGGCAGCCGAGGCCTTGCAGGTCGAATTCTGCATCGCGCACTGCGGCCCGAGCAGCGCGATGCGCACTGCGCCCCCCGGCGGTAATGAACCGCGCGAGGTGTCGAGCCGTGCGAGGTGTCGAACCCGTGCGAGGATGGCGGAGCCGATGAGAACGAAACCGCGTGCTGGGGTCCGGGCAGCGTGATGGAGCACGTCGTCAGGAATGCAAGTGGAAGCCGATTCCGAGCGCGACTGCTGGTCAGGTGCGCCGTGGATCAGGTGCGCCGTGGATCAGGTGCGATAGTCGGCGTTGATGCGGATGTAGTCGGCGGTCAGGTCGCAGGTCCAGATGTCCGCAGCGGTCGTTCCGACGCCGAGGTCGATGCCCAGCACGACGCACTCGTCATCTTGAAGGTGCTTGCTCGCGGTGGCTTCTCGCGCTGGATGGGGGACACCGAGGGTGAATACTTCGGTGCTGCCAATCCACACCCTGGCTCCGTCACTTGCGAACGGCACACCTGAGCGCCCAGCGGCCGACAGGATCCGACCCCAGTTGGGGTCTCTACCGGCGACTGCCGTCTTTACCAGTGGACTAGTCGCGATCACGCGGCCGACCTGGCTGGCTTCGTCTTCGTTGCGGGCGCCGCGCACTTCAATGGTGATCAGCCGCGTAGCACCTTCGCCATCGCCTGCGAGTTGCCTGGCAAGATCGCTGGCAACCTGCAAGAGTTGCGGCTCGCAATCGGTGCTGCTGCGGGAGTGCCGGCCGTTGGCGAACAAGAACAGGGAGTCGTTCGGGGACGTATCGCCATCCACTGTGGCACGGTGGAAGGATCGTGCTGCAAGTTGTTGCAGCTGTCCTTGCAGGTCGGCCGTCGCC
>CAXBFC010000161.1:0-16260 GCA_963974725.1 uncultured bacterium
ACCGGCGGCTAGGCTCGGGCTCGCATGAGGTCCGACGTCGACAAGCGAGAGATCGCGGCCCAGGTCGTGCTCGCCGAACAGCGACTGCGTGGCAAGGTGTTGCACACGCCATTGGTGCCATGCCCGTGGTTGTCCGAGGAGCTGTCGGCAGACGTTCGCTGGAAGTTGGAGAACGTGCAGCACACCGGTTCGTTCAAGCTGCGTGGTGCCAGCAATGCGCTGCACGCGCTGAGTGATGCGCGACGTGCGAAAGGAGTCGTCTCGGCGTCCTCCGGCAATCACGGCCTCGGTCTGGCGCGCGCCGCCAAGCAATTGGCGACGTCAGCGACGGTGTTTGTGCCGTCGACGACGCCGTCGTTGAAGCAAGATTCCATTCGCCGCTACGGCGCGGAAGTGCAGGTGTTCGGCGACGATTGCGTGATTGCCGAGCGGCATGCGCGCAAAGTCGCTGCCGATCGCGGCCAGACGTACATCTCGCCATACAACGACGCATCGGTCATCGCGGGTCAGGGCACCGTTGCACACGAGTTGCTCGACGACTGGCCAGAGGTCGAAGTCGTCTATGTCGCGCTGGGTGGCGGGGGCCTGATCAGTGGCATGGCGGCCTATGCCAAACACGTTGCTCCCCACATTGAATTCGTTGGCTGCTCGCCGACGGCCTCCCCGGCGATGGCAGAATGCGTGCGGCAAGGTGCGATCGTCGATGTGCCGTGCGGCGAGACCTGGTCGGACAGCACGGCCGGCGGTGTTGAGCCGGGGGCGATCACCTTTGCTCTGTGTCGCGATCTGATCGATCGATTCATCGATGTAGAAGAACCAGACATTGCGAACGCGATGCGCGACTCGCTGGTGCTGCAGCATCAGTTGGTGGAAGGCGCCGTGGGCGTGGCGATCGCCGCGTGCCGGGCGGATCGAGAACTGCGAGGGCGGCGCGCGGCCATCATCGTCTGTGGCGGCAACTTGCCGTACGACTTGCTACAGAAGCTCGTGCAGAACTGAACGCGACTGCAGACAGGCCCCGAGGGGCGGTTATCGAATGTCTGCGAGCCGCGCCGAGCGCTGCAACATCCCGGTCGCGAACATCGCCAGCACAACCGCAGCGACCGACGCAAACAGGCAGTAGGCGAGCCCATCGCCCGGCAACGCACCGCGAGCGAACAAGTAGCCAGAAAGCAGGGTGCCAAGCAA
Source organism: uncultured bacterium (assembly GCA_963974725.1). GTDB lineage: Bacteria > Planctomycetota > UBA1135 > UBA1135 > UBA2386. Next base: position 1,189 of record CAXBFC010000161.1, read on the forward strand.
CCGCCCGAGCGCGTTGGCCGCGTAGTAGAAGCCTACTCGTTCGGCCGTGCGCTCATCGGCATGCAGTGATACCGCCAACCAACTGTGCAGACTGCTCGTAATCGCAAACAGCGCTCCGTAGAGGCACAGTCCCACGAGCAACGACGCGAGCGGCTGCACGTTGGCTGTAACCAGCAACGCAGTCGCGAGCAGTGGCAGGGTCAGCAGCCCGGTGTAGTTGCGCACAGCGCGTATGCCAGCTGCGTGACCACTGTGCCGGTGCTCTTGCCCCTGGTAATCTGGATGCTGCGGGCCTTGGCGTTGGCCAACCCTCGGTGCGAGACCTTGGGCAACTCCGTAGAGGATCACCCAAACGGCAAGTGCCCCGCCAACCGATAGCGACGTCCAACCGCTGGCGGTCAGATACAGCGGTAGGGCCACGGCAAACCACGCATCGCGCGACCCGAACAAGAAGGCGCGTGCCGCACTGAGCCACAGCATGACGCGGTCCTGCTGCAGGATCGAACGCAGCGACGTCGCCTTACGACCTTCGATGCGTGGCACCATGGCGATTGCCAACAAGGCGATGCAGGCGAGGCCAATCGCGAGTCCAGCGTTGGTGTATCGAAACCCACACCAGGCAAGCAACGCACCGCCCAGGAAGAAGCCGAGGCCCTTCATGGTGTTTTTACTGCCAGTCATCCACGCGACCAAGCGGAACAAGCCGGCACCGGATGCATTCGGCGCGAGCTCTCGCACGTAGCTCTTGGCACTGACCTTGGTCAGGTCCTTGGCAATCCCGGACAAGACTTGCGTGCTCATCACGTAAGTGAGCGTCAGTTGTGCAGAATCCGCAACGAGCAGCGCACAGGCAATCGCCTGCAGCGCGATCCCGACCACCAGTGGGATCTTCAATCCAAGTCGCGCCCCGAGGAACCCAGACGCAAGATTGGTGACGACGCCGGCGATCTCGTAGGGCACGAGCAGCAGGGCCAGCGCCCAGGCGGTCTGGCCCTGCTCATGGAAGTGCAGCAACACCAGCATGCGCAGAGCGCCGTCACTGATCGTGAACGCCCAGTAACAGAGGGTGACCAGCAAGTAGCCGCGCAGGTTTGCGGCACCGGTTGCCATAGATCCACGATAGTCGAGAGGTCTTCGGGGGAGCAAGTGTTCGGTCTACACGTAGACTGTGTAGATCCCATGAACAGTGCCTCAAGGTTGCTCGCCCTCACCTGCGCGGTGGTGGCGATTTCGAGTCCGTGCATCGGCCAGCAGAAGCCCCAGCAGCAAGCTTCGCGCAACGTCTCCGGCGGGCCGCTGCGCGCGGACCAAGCGTGCTACGACGTGCAGCACTACACGCTGACCCTGCGCGTCGAGCCGAGCGAGAAGTCGATCGCCGGCGAGTTGCAGATGCGCGCGCTCGCGACCTCAGCCATGCCACGATTCGCGCTCGACCTGGACCAAGCGCTGCACGTAGATGGCGTCAAGCTGGATGGCCAGAAAGTCAAGTTCGCGCACGAAGGCGGACGCATCGCCATCGAACCTGCAGCGCAGATTGCGAAGGGCGCGGAGTTCTTGGTGGCGGTGCAATACGGCGGCCAACCGAGGGTCGCCAAGCGGCCGCCGTGGACGGGGGGCTTTACCTGGTCCAAGACCGAAGCGGGTCGGCCGTGGATCGCAACCTCGTGCCAGGGTGAGGGCGCCGACCTTTGGTGGCCGTGCAAGGACCACCCGTCGGACAAGCCAAATAGCTTCGATCTGATCTGCACGATTCCGGCCGGACTGACGCTGGCCAGCAACGGCACCCTGCAAGGCGAACCGATCACCAAGGACGGCAAGACCACGTTCCACTGGCGGTCGGCGTCGCCAATCGCCAACTACAACGTCGCGCTGAACATCGCGCCCTACATCGAACTCAAGGACACCTTCGAGTGCATCGACGGCACCAAGATGCCGGTGACGTTCTACGTGCTGCCCGCGAGCAAGCGCAAGGCCAAGCGCTGCATGCCGGCATTCCTCGACCACATCAAGGTGTTCGAACAGTTGCTCGGCCCGTATCCGTTTCGCCACGAGAAGTACGCCATTGCCGAGACACCACACCTCGGCATGGAACACCAGACGATCATCGCCTACGGCAATGGCTTCCGTGATGAGCAATACGATTGGCTGCACAACCACGAGTTGGCCCACGAGTGGTGGGGCAACCTGATCACCTGCCGCGACTGGAAGGACATGTGGTTGCACGAGGGGTTCGGCACCTACATGCAGCCGCTCTACCGTGAGATTCGCTTTGGCGCGAAGGCCTACAGCGACGAGATCCACCGTCACCGCACAATGAATCGCACGGCCTTGGCGCCGCGCGAGGTCAAGGACTCGGCGCAGATCTACTTCGGCGGCGGCAGCAACTGTGCACTGAGATTGCCGGCGAGGACCTGAGTTGGTGGTTTGAGGTCTACGTGCGAAGTGCCGGATTGCCGCGCATTGGCTACCGGATGGCAGACGGCGTGCTGCACCTGCAGTGGCTCACGCCAAAGAATCTGCCGTTCTCGATGCCCATTCCGGTCACGATCGGCGGCACCGAATACGCGGTGCGTATGCCCGGCGGCAAGGCCGAGATGAAGATTGGCAATGCCGAATACAAGATCGATCCCAACGGTCGACTGCTGACCGCGAAGGCTCGGAAGCTGGACAAGTAGACGGCGTCTTGGCTCCGCGGTTAGGCTAAGGCCTCATGCCGCGCCCCCTTGCTCTCGCCATGATGGTCCTCGCCGCCAACGCCGCGGCTTGGTCGCCCCTTGTTGCCCAGCGCGTCTTTGAGGCCGCCGAACCGAACGCGACCATCAGCACGGCGACGTTGCTGTCGTCCGGCCAAGAGGCGATCGGCAGCTTGTCGTCGCTGCTCGATGAAGACTGGTATCGCATTGTGCTTGCCGCGCCGACCGACCTGCGCGTGCAAACGGGACCGACTTGGACCAGCGAAGTTCGCGACACGGTGGTCACGCTGCTCGACGCATCGGGCGGGCCGTTGCGCGCCAACGATGATGGCGTCGGCACCGGGTTCTACTCGGACCTGTATGCCAAGGATCTTGCGGCCGGCACCTACTACGTCGCGATCACTGCCGGCGCCAACGCCGCCGCAACCGGCAGCTACCTGCTCGACGTTCGCGCCGAACCAGCAACGAGTCCCGGTAGTTTGCTGATTGCAAACGAAGGCCCGGAGAACAACGACCCGCGCACCGGGGGCACGGCGACCAACATCGTCGCACCGGTGCGGTGCAATGGCGATCTCGCAACGACGGGTCACGCGGGCGACTGGGACTTCTGGCGCATCTTGTCGTTCGGCGACCAGATGCTGCGTATTCGGGTGTCGGCAACGGCGAACCATCCCAACACCCCGGCAGACGATCTCGCCGTGTATCTATTTGATGGCGCCACGCCTCCCAGCCAGGTTGCCGGGCCATTCTTCGCGACGGATCTAGCTGAGTGGGACCAGGCGATCGACATCCGAATCACCGGTGGCTTCCACCATCTTGCGGTGCGAGGAGTCGCAGGCAGCCAGCCCGGCAGCTACTACGTCGACGTTGCGACGCGCCCAGTAGCGAGCACGACCGTGTTCGCCGGCGGTTGTGGTGGCCGCACCCTGGGCTTGCCGGTGACGCACTTTGGTGGCGGAGCTCCGCTATCGGTCGAGTCCGCGTTCCTCGGCATGAGCTACTCGGTCGTTGGCGCGAACCTTGGCAGCAACGGCTATGCCTTTCACGTCGTGGGGCTGGCGCCGACCTTCGTCGACCTGACGCCGTTTGGTGCCATTGGCTGTGCACTCGAAGTCAGCTACGTCGACACGGCGTTCCAGTTTGCCGACCAGGCGGGCCGCGCGACCTGGACGGTCGCCGTGCCCGATGACGTCACGTTGATCGGCACAACGCTGCACAGCCAGGCAGCGGTGCTCGACTTCTCGAATCCGCTCGGCATCACGATCAGCAACCGCGTCGCGACGACCATCGGCAACTGAGTGACTGAGATGGGGGGCTCTGAGATCGGGGTCGCTGAGATCGGGGTCTCTGAGATCGGGGTCGCTGAGAGCAATCGCCGCTGCGATCACTCGCCGACGCGGACCTACTACAACTTCTTGATGCGCAGGTTGCGGAACGCGACTTCGTCACCGTGATCCTGCAGCGCCATGCGACCTGCCGTTGCCTTGCCAAACGGCCAGTCCTTGAACTTGCTGTTCTGCACCATCACGGTCCACTTGGGGCCGGCACACGGGCAATCGACGACCTTGTTGCCATTGAGGAAGTGGTAGAGACGACCTTCTCGCACGACGATGCGGCCATCGTTCCAACTGCCTGCTGGCTTCACGACCTTGTTGGTCGCAGGCACCATGTCGTAGAGCGCGCCGACCGCATGGGCCGGCCCGGGCTTGGCACCGAGATCATCGATGACTTGGTACTCCGGCCCGGAGAAGTAGGTTTGCTTGCCTTCGTCGGTGACGTGCCACATGACGCCGGAGTTGCCGCGCGGTGAGATCCGGAACGAGAAGCGGAAGTCGAAGTCGCCATACTGCTCGCGCGTTACCAGATCGCCACCGCCGCCCTGGGCCTCGTGAACGATCGCCGCGTCGCGCACGACCCATCCCTTTGCGGGCGGTGCGTCCTGCTTGAAGCCGGTCCAATGTTCGATCGACTTGCCGTCGAACAAACTCTGAAAGCCTTGTCTCTGTTCGGCTGCGCTCAAGCGGTTGAGCGGCGTCGGGGACAAGGTCACCTTGCCTGTGGCCGCCCATTCACTGCCTCGTGCCACCAGGCGACGTAGTTGCGGGTCATACCAGGTGGCATGCGATGGTACGTTGTTGCGCCAGACATGGCCCAGCGGTGTGTGAAAGACATGGCCTTTGCCGAAGGTGCTGGAAGTCACCATTGGTTCGTGGCGGCCGGTTCCGCCAGTCTTCGGATCACTGAACGCGCTCATCAGGACCTGGTATTTCGCACCTTCGGCATGCACGAGGCGGTGGTAGAGCTCGTCTGGATGCATCACCAGGTTGTCCATGCCGAGGGTGATCGGGTGGTTGTGGTCGACGACCACCACATCGAACGGATGGTAGCGACCGTGGCCCGTGCCCTTGCGCCACAGTAGGCCGACCATCTGCTCATACTCGGTCCAGCCGTTGAACGCGTTGTTGGCGGCGTGGATGATGGTGACCCCGCAGCCCTGCCGCACCGCCTTCAAGAACGCGGCGTCGGCCTTCTCGCCCCAGCGCGGCCCATTGTAGTCGAGCACGATCAGGTCGAGTTTTCCGTCGGCGTGCAATTGTGCAACGTTCTCCAGATCCTTCGCTGGCTCGCTGGTGATGGTCACGGCAAACCGGCCTGTTTCGGTCAGCGCACTGGCGATCGCCGGACTGGTCCATCGCCAATCGTGGTTGTTGGCGCCCGAGACCAACAGCGTTTGGATTGGCGGTTGCTGGCCAGAGCGCTGCTCGACCGTGTCCTGATGGACCGGGTCCTGTTGCAGTGAGGTCGGCTGGGAAGGAAGCATCGCTGCAGCAGCGAACAACAAGGTGGCGGCGAACATGTCCCAAACACTAGCGGTTCAGGCCCGTGCTGGCGAAGCATCGCGTGTTGCTGTATCCGTTGCAGCATGCAACTGAGTGTCTTGCCGGCGCTGGTCCTCGCCTCAGCACTATTGACCCCGGCCGGGGCCCAGGTCGCGGCGCTTAAGCGCGCCGTTGCCGATGCCGAAGCCCGCGCCGTTCGCACTGGCGTGGCAGTCTGCGACGCAGACGGCTCCGTGCTCTACCGGCATCGTGCCGCGGAAGCGTTCGTGCCGGCCAGCAACATGAAGCTGCTGACGGCCGCGGGCGTAGCGCACGGCCTGGGAACGGACTTCGAGTTCCGCACGGTGTTCCGGGTGGTGGATGGCGAACTGTTGGTAGACGCGAGCGGCGATCCGAACTGGCTCTACGACACGGAGCACGATCCGGTAAAGGTGTTTGCTCACGTCTCGCGCGAACTGCGCTCTCGCGATCTGCAAACCCTGCGCGCTGTGCGCTTGCTGCCGGGATCGTTCACCGGCCCGACGCGTCCGTCGACATGGCCGCAGGACCAACTGCACACGTACTACTGCGCGCCGACCGGCGGCTTCGTGTTGCAGCAAGGCACCTTCGTGATGTCGATCCAACCCAGTGGTTCGCGCCGAGCAAACGTCCGGCTCGTGGCACCGCCGACCGGCTATCGGGTCCAAGGATCGATCGCCGAAGTCCATGCGCGCAAGGGAGCGACCTACGGCGCCATTGATCTCGGGGGCGGCATCAAGGTGCGTGGCAAGTTCTATCGCAAGTCACCGCGCGTGCAGATCAAGACGGCAGTCAACGACCCAACTCGCTGGTTTCGCGACGCGTTGATCTACCGCCTCGCTGCTGGCGGCATTCGCGTGCCAGCAGAGGCGAAGGCGAGCTCGCCTGGCATCATCTATGAGCATCGCAGTCCGTTGCAGCCCGCATTGCGACGCATGCTCGAAGACTCGTCCAACTTCGATGCCGAACAGTGCATGCGAGTGTTGGGGGCAATCAAGAACGACGATGGCAGTCTTGAGGGTGGTCGCAAGGCGCTGCGTCAACAAGTGCAGGAGCTTGTGGGTGGCATGCCGGCAGGCGTGGTCATTACCGACGGCTCAGGCTTATCCAAACAGAACCGCCTCACGCCAGGATTGCTGGTGGTCGCGATGTTCCGCAGTTTCGCCGGCGAGCGCGGTGCCGGGTTGCGCGGCTCGCTACCGGTCTCCGGTCGCACAGGCACGCTCACGAAACGCTTCGTCGGCACGGACCTGGTCGGTCGGGTCCGTGCCAAGACCGGCTGGATCCGCGGAGCCTCGTCGTTGTCGGGATTGGTCGAGATGCCCAACGGCAAGATTCGCTGGTTCTCGATCCTGATGAACTACGACCGCAATCGCAACGGCCTCAACAAGGACTTGAAGCGCCTTCAAGAAGAGATCGTGCGCGCGGTGGCCGGCATTGCGGCGAACGGATGAGTGGACTGCACGCGTATGCAATCGAGGCCGAGCGGCTCGCCGTGCTCGCCGGCACCGAGCTACTAGAACGTCGGCGCACTGACGTCGCTGTCGAGTCCAAGGGGCGGCGACGCGAATTGGTGACCGCCGCCGACCGAGCCGCAGAACACATCGTGGTCGGAGGCCTGCAGCAACTGTATCCAGATCACGGCGTGCTCGCCGAAGAAGGTGTGCTGACCACGCAAGGCAAACCGAGCAACGAATCGGAATGGTTGTGGATCGTCGATCCACTCGACGGCACGACGAACTATGTGCACGGCATTCCGTTCTACTGCGTGGCAATCGCGTTGGCGCACAAGGGCGTGCCGGTCGTCGGTGTCGTGCACGCGCCAGCACTCGGCGAGACCTTCGTTGCGACCCAAGGCGGCGGTGCCATTCGGCGCTACTCGGATGGCCGGGATCAAGCGTTGCAAGTTTCGACGACCACTGAGTTCGCCGACGCGCTGCTCGCGACCGGCTTCTCCTACAACCGCAACGAGCCCGGCTGCGACGACAACACGGGCAACATCGCCCGCATCCTGCCGCACTGTCGCGACCTTCGCCGCCTCGGTTCGGCCGAACTCGATCTGTGCCTGGTTGCGAGCGGTCAATACGACGGCTACTGGGAGCGCTACCTCGCTCCCTATGACGTTGCCGCTGGCGCCATCATCGTTCGTGAGGCTGGTGGTGTCGTCACCGACTTTGCCAACGGCGAGCATTGGTTGTTCGGCGACTCGGTGCTCGCCAGCAACGGCCAGGTGCACGACGAGCTGCGCCAGTTTTTGACCAGCGGTTCGAAGCCATCAGCCTAGAACCCGCAGCTCGGGCAACGAGCTAGAGCGGAATGTTCTCGCGCTTCATGTCGCCATCGGCGGCTTCGATCAGCCTGACGAAGTGGGCGCCGCGCGCGTAGGAGGAGCGCTGCAGCAGCGGTCGCAGAAATCCGAGCAGTTTCATCTCGTCGGGACCGCAGAAAAACAGCGTGCACTCGCCGCCGCCGTATTCGTCTCCGTCGTATTCGCCGACGCCGGCTTGCTCGACCGCAGCGGCGAGGCGATCGGCCATCAGGGTGATCTCGGCTCGTTCCTCGTTGGTGCCCATCTGGCGGTTGCTGAGGCGCAATACGACGAGCAGATCCCGCTCGTCGGCACCGGGGATTGAGGAGCCTTCCGCGGAGTCATCTTCGGAGCCAAAATCAAGGTTCATCCGGGTCAGCCTAATTCTAGTGGAACCCAGGCGCCAACCACTTGTTCGGGCGCTGGTCAACGGGACCCAACGCGCTATGCTGCAGGGTTCGATACTTGGCCACAAACTCCAAAACGACCCCCCGAAAGGCTGCCAAAGCCGGGCCCAAGCGAGCGTCTGCAAAGGCCAAGCCACCGGTCCGGACCCAGGTGGCGTCGGATGTTCCTCACGTCATCGTAAAGGGTGCGCGCGAGCACAACTTGAAGGGCGTCGACCTGTCGTTCCCCCGCGACACGCTGACGACCTTTACCGGCGTCTCCGGCTCCGGCAAGTCGAGCCTGGCCTACCACACGATCTACCAGGAAGGGCAACGACGCTTCCTCGAGAGCCTCAGTTCGTATGCGCGCCAGTTCCTCGGCCGCATGGAAAAGCCAAAGGTCGACCTGGTCGAAGGCCTGTCGCCGACGGTCTCGATTGATCAGAAGTCGACCAGTCACTCGGTCCGTTCGACCGTCGGCACGCTGACGGAGACGCTCGACTTCCTGCGCCTGATGTGGTCGCGGCTTGGCGTGCCGAGTTGTCCAGAGTGTCACGCGCAGATCGAGTCGTGGTCGCCCGATCGAATTGTCGACGCGATCGTCGCCGAGCATTCGGGCGAAGCCGCGATGGTGCTCGCTCCCGTAGTGCGCGAACGCAAAGGTGAGTATCGCAAGGAGCTGGCCGAGTGGGCGCAGAAGGGCTTCGTGCGCGCGCGCATCGATGGCGTCATTCGGCGACTCGACGAAGACATCCAACTGGAGCGCTACGTCTACCACACGATCGAGCTGGTCATCGATCGACTGACGATCAAGAAAGACGTGCGCTCGCGGTTGGCGGAAGCCATCGAACAAGCGGTGCAACTGGGCGATGGCATGTGTGCGTTGGTAGATGCCAAAGGGCAGAACGACCGACTGTTCTCAACCCAACGCAGCTGTCCCAACGGCCACGGCGCCCTGCCCGAAATGGAGCCGCGACTGTTCTCGTTCAACAGTCCGATCGGCTCCTGCTCGCGCTGCGATGGGCTGGGCGAGACGTTTGGTTTCTCACCGGAATTGCTGGTCAACGACCCCGACCTCTCGATTCGCGAAGGCGCCTTGCACGTATTCACGGACCAAGGCCGACTGGTCTACGGCCGCCTGACGATCGATCACCTCGCGGACGTCGCCAAGGCGTTCAAGTTCAGCGTCGACACGCCGTGGAAGAAGTTGACCAAGACGGCGAAGAAGATCGTGCTGCAAGGTTCGGGCAAGCAGAAATTCGAGTTCGCCTGGCAGCGCAGGAGCGCGATGTTCTCGTCATCGGGCACCGACAAGATCGCCTTCCCCGGCATCCTCGGTCACCTCGAAAACGTCTACCGCCCGTCCCGCGCCCGCCACCTCGATCGCTACCGCGCGGCTACCGCGTGCCCCGAGTGTGAAGGCACCCGCTTGTGCGCCGCGGCTCGCGCCGTGTCGTTCCAGGAACGCGCGCTACCGGAGATCCTGGCGCTGTCGGTCGACGACGCCTTGGCCTGGGTGCAAGCGGTCGAGCTGACGGGCAACCAGGACAAGATCGGTCGCGACATCCTCAAGGAAATCGAGCGGCGCCTGGTGTTCTTGACCGATGTCGGACTCGGCTACCTGACGTTGGCGCGACGGGCGGCGACCTTGTCGGGCGGCGAGTCGCAGCGCATTCGACTGGCGGCCCAGGTTGGCGCGGGCTTGCGCGGCATTCTCTATGTGCTCGATGAACCGAGCATCGGCCTGCACGCACGCGACCAGCAACGCTTGCTGAAGACGCTCGAAGCGCTGCGCGATCGCGGCAACACCGTGGTGGTCGTCGAGCACGACGAAGAAACCATGGAGCGCAGTGACTTCTTGGTCGACGTTGGTCCGCAGGCCGGCGCCCACGGCGGCGAGATCGTCGCCGCTGGCACGCCCGAGGAAGTGCGCAATACGCCCGGGTCGCTGACCGGACAGTATCTACGCGGCGAGCTGACCGTGCCGATGCCGGCACAGCGACGCAGTGCCAACCGCGGCACATTGCGCATCAAGAAGGCGCGTCACCACAACCTGGACGGGCTGGACGTCGACATTCCACTCGGTCGCTTCACCGCGATCACCGGGGTGTCCGGTTCTGGCAAGTCGACGCTCGTGCACCACGTGCTGGTGCCGACGCTCAAGGATCACCTGCAGGAAAAGGGCGTCGCCGCGGCGCACTGCAAGGGCATCACCGGCCTCGACAAGGTCGACAAGATCGTCGAGATCGACCAAAAGGCGATCGGACGCACGCCGCGCAGCAACCCGGCGACCTACACCGATCTGTGGACGCACGTGCGCGACTTGTTCGCGATGCTGCCCGAGTCCCGGCTGCGCGAATACAAGAAGGGACGGTTCTCGTTCAACGTCTCCGGCGGGCGCTGTGAAGCGTGCCTCGGCGCCGGTGTCACAACGCTGGAAATGAACTTCCTGGCGCCAGTGGAAGTGGTCTGTGAGGAGTGCGCGGGAGCGCGCTTCCACGCCGACACCCTTTCGATCCGCTTCAAGGACAAGAACGTCTACGACATCCTGGCGATGACGGTCGACGAGGCCGCCGAGTTCTTCAGCGACCTGCCCAAGATCGCCCGCGGTCTAGTGGCCCTGCAAGACGTCGGACTCGGCTACCTGAAGTTGGGCCAGCCATCGACGACTCTCAGTGGTGGCGAAGCACAACGCGTCAAGCTGGCGACCGAACTGCAGCGGCCGGCGACTGGCAATACGTTCTACGTGCTCGACGAGCCGACCACCGGTCTGCACTTTCAAGATGTCGCGCGCCTGCTCGATGCCCTGCAACGGCTGGTAGAAGCGGGCAACACGGTATTGGTGATCGAACACAACCTCGATGTCGTGCGGGCGGCGGATTGGCTGATTGATCTGGGCCCAGAAGGCGGCGTCGGTGGTGGCCAACTGGTGGCTAGCGGCACGCCCGAAGAAGTCGCCGATAGCGAGGTGTCGCACACCGGTGCTGCGTTGCGTGCGACCGGGCTCGGATCGAAGCGGCGCACCAAGAAGGCCAAGAAGAAGTCGCGCAAACCAGCCTTACGCCTGCCGGCTCCGACCAACATCTCGGTCAAGGGAGCCCGCACGCACAACCTGCAAGCGGTCGACTGTGACATTCCGATTGGCAAGTTCACCGTCGTGACCGGTCCGTCTGGATCCGGCAAGTCGAGCCTGGCGTTCGACACGGTGTTCCAAGAAGGGCAAAGGCGCTTCCTCGAAAGCATGTCCACCTACGCCCGCCGGTTCTTGGGCCGCATGGACAAGGCACCAGTCGACAGCCTCGATGGGCTCGGCCCGGCGATCGCGATCGACCAAAAGCGCACCTCACGCAGCCCGCGCTCGACGGTCGCCACGACCACCGAGATCCACGACTACCTGCGTTTGCTGTATGCCCGCATCGGCCGGCATCACTGTCCAACGCACGAACAGGAGCTACACGCGTGGTCTCCGAGCAAGGCTGCGGGCCACTGTCTGAAGCAGTTCGCCGGCGCGCGCGCGTATGTGTTGGCACCGGTCGTCGTGCCATCGGACTTGAAGGGCAAAGCGCTCAAGCACTGGTTGACTGCACTGCGTGAAGAATGGCAACGCAACGGTTTCGTGCGTGCTCTGCTCAATGGCAAGGAGCAACGCATCGATGAAGACTGGGGCAAGAAGGCGATCAAAGAACTGCTGTTGGTGGTCGATCGCACCTCGATCAAGGACCGCACGCGCCTCACCGATGCCTTGGAACAAGCACAGGCGGCCGGCAAGCAGCACGGCGGTCAAGTCGCCGCGATCGTGCAGTTGGTAGGTGGCGACCGAGACGGCGAGCGGCACTGGTTCGCGGCCGAACCGAGCTGCGAGCATTGCGACTACCGGGCGCCGCTGGATCCGCATCCGCGCTGGTTCTCGTTCAACCACCACAGTGGCGCCTGTGCGAGCTGCCTCGGCCTCGGCGATGTTGTGGTCTGCCCCGAAGACCTGCTGGTCAATCATCCGAACAAGCCGACCTTCGGCGGCGCCATCCAGCACCGTGGCGGCGCGTTCACGTTCTTGACGGCAACGGATGGCTACTACCACGAAGTTGCCCAGGCGGTCGCCGAGCGGCTTGGCTTCGACCTGAAGTTGCCGTGGAAAAAGCTGCCGGCAGCCGCCAGGAAGGTGCTGCTGCGTGGCGCCGGCGACGAGCGCTTCGATGTGGTGTTCAAGAAGAACGACGGCGCATGTCGGTGCCATGGAAGGGCATGTCGCGCCAGGTCGAGGACTGGTTCCACGGCCGAGACCAAGAACAGGGTAGCGACGACCGCTTTGGTGGCGTCATGCGCGGCGAAACGTGCGAGCAGTGCGGTGGTGATCGCTTGCAGGCGGGGCCACGCAGCGTGCGCGTCGGCGGCGTGCGCTTGCCGGAAGTGCTGCGCCAAACCGTCGACGAAGCGACCGCGACGCTCGCCGCGATGAAGCTCAACAAGACGGCGGCTCAGATCGCGGCCGACGTGCTCAAGGAGCTGCGGCACCGATTGTCGTTCTTGCGCGAGACGGGCTTGGGCTACCTGACCCTGGAGCGTTCGGCGGCGACCTTGTCAGGTGGCGAAGCGCAGCGCATTCGGCTGGCAACCCAACTAGGCAACAAGCTGGTGGGAGTGCTCTACGTGCTCGACGAACCGACGGTCGGCTTGCATCCGCGCGACACCGAGCGACTACTGCACACGCTGCTCGAACTGCGCGACTTGGGCAACACCGTGCTGGCGGTCGAGCACGATGAAGTGATGGTTCGGGCCGCCGACCACGTGCTCGACATTGGTCCCGGCGCGGGGGTTCGCGGCGGCCACGTGGTCGCGAGCGGCACGCCAGACGTGATTGCCGCCAGTGACACCCTCACGGGCCGCTGGCTGAGCAACACGCTCGGCATCCAGGTTCGCAACGAAAGTGAACGGCGAAAAGCGAAGGGTCTGGTCGAAATGCGCGACGTCGCGGTGCACAACCTGCAGCACGTCAACGTCGACGTGCCACTCGGCGTGCTGACGGCGATCACTGGCGTCTCCGGTTCTGGCAAGTCGTCGCTGATCATGGACGCGTTGGTCCCCGGGCTGACGAAACATGAGCTCGACGTGCAGTGGCACGATGACGAAGAACGGCACTACCAACTGATCTGCGTCGACCAGAGCGCCATCGGCAGCTCGCCGTCCAGCAACCCGGCGACCTACACCAAGGCGTTCGGTCCCATTCGCGACCTGTTCGCGGCGACGCCATTGTCGCGCCAAAAGGGTTTCACGCCGGGCAGGTTCTCATTCCATGTGGCTGCCGGCCGCTGCGCTGCGTGTGAGGGCAAGGGCCAGATCCAGGTCGAGATGCACTTCTTGGCCGACGTCTGGGTCAGCTGCGAGATCTGTCGCGGCTTGCGCTACAACCAAGAGACGCTGAGCGTGCAGTATCGCGGCAAGAACATCGCGCAAGTGCTCGCGATGGATGTCGACGAAGCCGTGCAGTTCTTCGGCAACCACAAGAAGATCGTGCGGCCGCTGCAGCTATTGCACGATGTTGGCCTCGGCTACCTGACCCTCGGCCAGCCCGCCAATACGTTCTCCGGCGGCGAAGCACAGCGCATCAAACTGGTCGCCGAGCTATCGCGAAGACCGAGCAGCCACACGATCTATGTGCTCGATGAGCCGACCACCGGGTTGCATGCCGACGATGTCCAGAAGTTGCTCACGGTGCTCGATCGCCTACTCGATCGCGGCGATTCGGTGCTGGTCATCGAGCACCACTTGGACGTCATCGCGGCCGCCGACCACGTGCTCGAAATGGGCCCGGAAGCTGGCGGCGATGGGGGACTGGTGGTTGCCGAAGGCACGCCAGAACAGATCGCACGCGTGAAGGGCAGCCATACCGGCCGCTTTCTGAAATTACACCTCGCAGCCCTTCGCAAGGGCGGCGAGACGCCGAAGAAAAGCAAGTCAACAAAAGCCAAGTCGCGTCCCGCGACGAAGGCAAAAAAGCCTCGCAACCACGAGGTGCTTGGATGACCGAACCACCACTGATCGTGCAGGCCGATGGGGCCGTGCTGCTAGAGACTCAGGATCCCGGCTATGAACGGGCTCGCGAGCGACTTGCCAAGTTCGCCGAGCTGGAGAAGTCGCCGGAGTACGTGCACTTCTACCGGATCACGCCGATCAGCATCTGGAATGCTGCGGCGCTCGGCGAATCCGCCGACGAAGTGATCCCCTGGATCGAAGCGAATGCGCGCTTCCCGGTCGCCAAGGAAGTCACCGACCGCATTGCGGAATGGTTCCGCCGCTACGGCCTGATGCGGCTGCAGAAGGCTTCCAACGATCGCCTACAACTCGTGTGCGACGAGCCCGAGGTATTGGCTGAGCTGGTCGAGACCAAGACCCTGGCCAAGCTGGTCGAATGCGACGAACAAGGACGCGCCTTCTTGCCGACTGGCTCGCGCGGCGACGTCAAGCAAGCGTTGGTTAGCCTCGGTTACCCTGTCGATGATCGCGCCGGCTACCAAACCGGCGCGCAGATGTCGTTCACGCTCGCTCGCAGCGAATCGTTCCAGCTGCGCGACTACCAGGCCAAGGCCGCGGAGGCGTTCCACATGGGCGGCACCGACGTCGGTGGCTGCGGGGTCGTCGTGCTGCCGTGCGGCGCCGGCAAGACCGTCGTCGGCATCGCCGCGATGGATTTGTTGCAGACCAACACGCTGGTGCTGACCACCAACACCATCGCGGTGCGCCAATGGGTGCGCGAGATCCTTGAGAAGACCACGCTGACCGAAGAGCAAGTCGGCGAGTACACCGGCGAACACAAGAACATCCGGCCAGTC